>NZ_JBHIMO010000002.1:201557-290928 GCF_042194195.1 Bartonella sp. MR30HLJHH
GTATCCCGTTGAGGGGAAGGATGCACTCTTTTGAGGGCTGGAGTGCATCCTCTACAGTTTGGATGCTGCTTCATGAGAGTGAGCAGTATCCATAGGGAAAGGCCTATTCCGTAAAAAACAGGGATAGCCAAAAGATTTTTTTATATTTTTATTGATAGGTTGCTGTATTTGTTAGGGCTATTCATTCTTTATTCTCAATATTTAAGATGATTATGTGATAAGGGTTGTTTGTCAATACAATCGTAAAAGACGCTGAGTATTTTTATAAAAATTAAGATATTTTTGTGCCTTTTTCTTGTTTTTTTTATGTTTACACAAGATTTACACGGCTTTTCAACAGTTTGTTTTTTTGCTTCGCTAATGGCGTTGGCTAAACACTTCAATTATTTTAACTGTTTCAACACCGCCTTAAAATAACAGTGCTTTATAATATGACAAAATGAGCTGTATAACGTTTGATTCTTGAGGGGTGTTAGAAAGAGGGGGATGTTAGGAGAGATGTTGTATATATTTTTAGCTTATCTTTTAAAGCAGGAAGATCAACATATTTGAGAAGAATATGAAGTGCTATGGATAAAGCTTCCCTCCGTCTTTCCGGATCTATGTTTTATGCGGTTTGACGGTTAAAGAGCAATATCTGAATGGAATCACGCTTGCTTTATGTTTTTATCCTCACGCTTTAGATTTTTTCTCATGGGGATGCCAGTTTTTAATGGGGTCTTACGCGCCTTACGTAAAACAGAATGTTCCAAACAGAATATACTTGTGTTGCACATTTATGTCTTTGTTTAAAAAACATCATGTTGTCTTATCTCACAATAATGTTGGTGAATGGGGATGTTGGTAAATGGGATAATGGAGAAATCTCTTGTGACGTGGATAAGCCCTTCTTTAAAAGCTCATAAGGGGAAAGCCAGCACTATCATACTATTCTAGTGCCTAATGTGATGACAGCCTTTAGTGCTTGAGCGTGTTTATAAGAGGCATTTTGATTCTTTATCTTTGAAGTGTTTTATTTCATATGTCTCTCATGTTGGTAATGTGCAAAAGACATGGTGTTGATTCTTGCAACATGAAATAAATTTAAAATGAGAGAACCCCTATGATATTCGGGTCTCTTATTTTAATATGAAGAACGGGTGATTATAATTATAAATCAATATGTTGTCGTGATACATCAACCTTTTGGTGGGGTACAGGATAAAGAAAGTCATTAAATATAAGTCATTCTGTTATGTCGTAAAACACTGTCATTTGCGGTTTGGTGATATGAGAGCCAGCCGCCTTGGATATATTGAAGTGTTTTTTTAAGGGCGTGGTGAACCTTTAGGGCAGAGCTTGTTTTGTCGCGCCTTGAGTTTAGCTGAAAACCCTGAATGGAAAATTAAGAGTGACGTCTATCCAAGCTGTTTGTAGATCAGATTGGGTTAAAAAGCTTTGTTCTTTAAGGATGGAACGCAAGCCAATTTGACAAAAGAATGATCTATTTTGCGGGAAGATTTTATGGAGGAATATAACAAAGCTCATAAGAGAGTGATTTAAGACAATACAGTTATAAAAAATACAGTCATAAAAAAAGTCCCCTGTTATAATCAGAGGACTAAAAGCAGGAGAATTTCAACATTGGCGAGTAGGACATGTTAAAAAAATGAATTCAAAAGACCGTATTCAATCCACAAATTCATACTTACAAAACTATTACGCTACAATTAGCAGAGAATTGAAAAGATATCAATATAAAAAATACTTTTTACAAAAAAGAAGATTGTGTCATTTTGCATTAAAAATTAATGAATACTTTTTTCAATTGAATATTTATTTTGAAACTTGACATTAATTAAACAATTAAATTGTATTTAAATAAACTGTATTTAAAGCTGTTATGATGCATGCAAGCATCTTAAACAAAACGTATTCTTCAATAAAAAACGAATAAACGTAAAAGCACCCCATGATTACAGGACTGGTGTGGGGGAAGGATTTTTGTTTTTAAGGGTGTGGAGTGTATCTTGAGCACAAGGGTTTTATGAAGCTGCATTCTTTGGGGGGCGAGGGGATGGAAGAGGTGGGGGGGAGCTTCTGGATGGTTGATCCCGTGTGGGGGGCTTTAGAGGGGGCAGCAACATGGGAGGTAGCTTAGAATGGCGAGGAGGGGGATTATTCAGAATGTTTATGGTTTGCATATCCCCAATGAAATGCTAACAAGTCTAAACAATCTCGTAAATGATCGGCAAGGGAATTTTGTTTGCGTTTTGAAGAACTTAATTCTTTGATTGCTTGTCCATAGCCGATAACGCGTTCAAGCAGTGAATAGCCAAGAATACCCAGTTGAACTTTGATTGTTTTTAAATGATTGGATGCTTCTATTTGACGTTCAATGGGGTGTGTGTATCCTTGGCTACAGGAAACCTTTTCACGGGTGTAATCAAGGCTCATGTGGAGATCGGCTTGACTTTGACGCCAGTAAAAATAAAAACGTTCTGCCGCTTTATATTGGGCTTTGCTGAGATGTCCTTTCGCATATAAAAGTGCAATGGGATGGCTTTGTGCATTGGCAATGGCATTGATGGTACGCGGATTGCTGGAGTTTTCTGGATGATTGGATTGAAAATAAGGATTGCTCGTTTCAACAGGGATTTCTTGCGCCTTTAAATGACCAATGTGCCTTCCTTTATCTTGATGGTCAAGCGGGCAGGTTTGCGTATTTTTTCTCTCTTGATGGGTCATATCATCTCCTTAAAAATTATCGTTTGCTTCTCGTTTTTAAAAAATGTTGCTTGCTCTAGGCAAAACAGGGGGATTAGAGGAAGACATGTGTTGGAGTGTGCGTGAGGGTTGTGCGCTCTTGGGGGTGACTTGGACTGTTGCGTTTGTGTGGGGGAGCCCCATGGATTTGACTCTTGAAAAGAGGGGTGTTTTGTTGCATGGTGGATTTTCCTTGAATGGCTTGATGAGGGAGGTGAGTGATGTTGCACGGTACTTTGTCTTTGAAAAGAGTGGTATTTTTCTGCATTGTGGTTGTTGTCTCTGTGGCTGTTTATATGGAAATGAAGGCGTTGGGGATGACGTGGGGCGTATTTTTACGGGCTGTGGTATTTTATGGCACTCCCGGCATTTTCCTTATGTTGGGTTATGAAGTAATGCAGCGGCGTGGTGTAAATCAGGGTTTCTTCTTCAAGATGTTGTTGTTGAGCTTCATTTTTGCTGCTGTCATTGATTTTATTTATGCGCAAGCTGAGCATTTTGGTTTGACTTGGGTGTGGTTCTCAAACAAGTGGGTCTTTCACATTCTTTTTGGCGTTGTCTTTGGTCTTGTCCTTGGGCTTATTTATCGTGGGGCAAGGCGTTTTGGGTTTAGGCTTTCATTCTTTGAAAAGGATTGATCTTTTGCTGCATTTTTGGCATGGTCTCCGATTTTTACTTATGAAGGAGCGGGGCGTATGGTGGTCGCGCGGGACATGTTTTTGAAGGGGCTGGCGTTTTGCGGCGTTGTTGGAGCTGTTGTTGGATTGGCGTATAATGGCGCCAAGCATATGGGGGTTCGCTGGTTTGTGATCTCGAACAATGGGGTGTTTGCGGGCACTATTGGACTTGTTCCTTTTTTTGCTCTGGAGGGGATACGGTGTGTGCGTGTACTGTTGGGGGGCTTAAAAAAATGAGCATTTCTCTTCTCCATGGGCGTGATCTTTGATGTTCTTTCTGTGAGGGGTCTTTGATGTCGAACGATTTGATGTTTTTGCAGTGGTTGGTATTTTTCTGCCCTTTGGCTCTCGCCTTTATTTCTATTTATGTGGGAATAAGGTTTTTCGGGTTTACAAGGAAGGACTTTTTTAAGGGTGGGGTGCTTGCATTCTTTGTTGGCGTGACCTCTAAGTTTGTTTATGCGCAAGCTGAGCATTTTGGTTTGGCTTGGTTGTGGTTCTCAAACAAGTGGGTTTTTTACATTCTTTTTGGCGTTGTCTTTGGTCTTGTCCTTGGTCTTATTTGTCTAGGGGCAAAGCGTTTTGGGTTTAGGCTTTCATTCTTTGTAAAGGATTGATCTTTTGCTGCATTTTTGGCATGGTCTCTGATTTTTACTTAATAAAGGAGCGGGGCGTATGGTGGTTGCATGGGACATGTTTTTTAAGGGGCTGGCGTTTTGCTGCGTTGTTGGAGCTGTTGTTGGATTGGCGCATAATGGCGCCAAGCATATGGGGGTTCGCTGGTTTGTGATCTCGAACAATGGGGTGTTTGCGGGCACTATTGGACTTGTTCCTTTTTTTGCTCTGGAGGGGGTACGGTGTGTGCGTGTACTGTTGGGGGGCTTAAAAAATGAGCATTTCTCTTCTCCACGGGCATGGTCTTTGATGTTCTTTCTATGAGGGGTATTTGATGTCGAACGATGTGATGTTTTGGCTGTTGTTGGTTTTTTTCTGCTTTTTTGCTCTGGCCTTGATTTTTATTTATGAGGGAGCAAAGCGTCGCTCTGTTACAGGGTGGATGTTTTGGAGGTGGGTGGTGCTTTATGGCATTGTTGCCACCTACCTTGGTTTTATTTATGTGGGCGTGGGCAGTCGCGCTGTTGATGGGGAGCAGTTCTTGAAGGGGGCGGTGTTTTCTTGCATTTTTGCAACTGTCCTTGGTTTGGTGCATCTGGGCGTCAAGAGTATGCCTGTGGCGGGGCAAGTGTTCTTGAAGGCGGTCATGTTTTGTTGCATGATGGGCTTTATCCTGTGGTTTGCTGCTGTGGGCGTCAGGGATATGGATAGCGTAAGGGCGGTATTCTTAAAGGGATTGCTCTTGACTGTATTGTTGAAAGTGCTCTTGGGGTTCTTTATACGCGAGCAAAGTGATACGGTGTTACAGAGGTTGTTGCGTTCTTTGAATTTTGTGCTGTTTTGCTGCATTTTGGCACTAATCCTTTTTTTTACTCGTGAAGGAGCAGAGAATCTAGGGTTGAGCTGGCTTTGGTTCTCGAAGGATTGGGTGTTTTTATTCATTTTTGGATTTCTTTCTCCTTTGATTTATCAGGGTGTAAGGCGTGCGCGTGTTCTAGGGGCTTGGTTCTTGAGGTAGGTGGTGTTTTTTTCTCCATGGGTGTGACCTTTAATGTGCTTGCTGTGAGGGGTATGTGATGTCGAACGATTTGTTTTTTTTGCTGTTGTTGGTGTTTTCCTACCTTTTTATTGTTGTCGTTATTGGTACTTATAAAGTTTCCAAGCGCTTCGATATTCCGTGGTGGCGGGCGGCGTTTTATTGTATTTGTGGTATTTCCCTCTTTTTGAAGGAAGTGCTGTTTTACTGTATTTTAGGAGTCGTCTTTTTTTTGGCTCTTGAGGGGATGGAGAGTATGGATATACCGTGGGGACTCCTGTCCTTGATAGGGATCGTGTTTGCTGTAGTGTTGGAGTGGTTCTTGATTTTGCATATGAGGGGGCGGCAAGATGGGGTGCTGACGCGTTGTTTGTGGCTATTGAAGGGGCTGGTGTTTTGCGCCGTTGTTGGAGCGATCTTTTTTTGTTTGCGTTTGGGAGCAGAGAATATGGGGTTGGGCTGGCTTTGGTTCTCGAAGGATTGGGTGTTTTTTATCATTTGTGGATTTATCCTTCCTGTTGTTTCTGTGGGAGCAAGGCGTGCGCGTGTGAAGGCGGAGGCGTTTTTAAAGAGAGTGGGGTTTATGGAGCATTACAGATAACGTCGAGGGAATGTTTGTTCAAAAGAACAGCGATAGCGGTAGGTTTGGGGATCAAACCAAAGCCCTATTTTGCCTTCAAAATCACCAGAACGTTGTTTGGCAATATTCATAATGACGCCAGGGCGTTTGGCTAAATCTGCTTTTTCTTGTGCTAGAGAGGCGGCAAAGATTTTGTCTTCTAACGATCGATTGCGCCAAATGGTGATGATATTAAAGGCATTGGCGCCAATTTCTGAGGCACCTTTAATGTCTTCTGTGCTGGGGATATCTTTATCCAGACCGCCTTTGCGGGCATGGGCTACAAGATGAATGTGTACACTGTTTAAAACAGCCCAATCAACCATTTTATAAACGGCTTGTTCTTGTCTTGCATAATCATCAGAGGCAATGCCAAGCCGCATGAGACTGTCGATGATAAATTGATCGCAGCCATAGCGCGCACGACAATAGTCAAAGACATCAAGCAAGGTGTCAACGCTTGATTTGCCAACATGTTCATAAAGAATAAGCCCATCGTCTAAAAAATGAAGAATCCGTTCAATCGTCTCTTTTGTAGGCTTTTCTAAGCCGCCTGTTTGTTTGGTTAAGCGCCGTAAAGATTGTTCTCCTTTCATTTCTAGAGAGGCTAAGCAAAGGCGACTTTTTTGCGCAATCCAATGGGGAATACAGTCTGATAACAATTGGCTTTTTCCTGCACCACTGGCACCACTCCAAAGCGTTAATTCTGCTGGGCGGAAATGCAATTTGTCCTTCAGTTTAGGATAGGGAACCGTATAACCAAGATGTTTTTCAGGCTCTGGCCAAAAAAGCCCAATCACTTGATCTTTATAGTCTGAGGCGCGCCGTAAACCTTCTGGTGCAAAGCTTTGTGCTGAGGAAAAGGCGGCTTTTATGGTGGCTTTATCAATCCCTGCGGTTAAACAGTCATTAGCATCTTTAAGGGGTAAACGTACACGGTAGCAACGGTGGCGTCCAAGCCTGCTGGCAATCTCGAGGGCTGCTTCTTCTCCGGGCTGGTCCATATCTGTGGCTAAAAAAATCGTTTCAAAAGATTCTAAATGATCAAATTCATTTTCAATCCAGTTGTGTTTGCCTCCACTTCCTCCCCCAAAGGGAACAGAAACCGCCGGATATCCATAGGCAGCTAAGGAAAGTGCATCAATTTCTCCTTCAGTGATAACAATTATACGGTTTGTTGAAGAAAGTGTGGGAAATGGCGCGCTCTCCATTAAGGGCACATGCTGGGATGCATGTGTAGAGGTGGGGTTGGTTGAGGGGGTATTTTGCGTGGGGCAAAGGGCTTGCCAACCAAACAAAATCGGTTCACATTGAGAGGCGGTTGGTTTGCTTTTTGCTCCTGCTTGCGCGAGCCGTTCTTTGACTAGAGCAAGGGTGCCATCGGGTTTATAAAAGGGGAAAATGATTTTTTCACCATTTTCTCCTATGCGGTAACGCTTTATAATCTCTAGAGGAATGTGGCGTTCTTTGTGGAGATAGTTTTTTACGAGATTCTGCGGGGTCTGCCCTGTAGGAACCGGTGGACGGCGATAGGAACGATGAGGGACCATAAAGGGTTTTGGGCGTGTCAGATTGAGAGTTGCGCGTGCTTCTTCTAATGCTTGAGAGAGGCTAATGCCTTTGACTTCACACCAAAGGTCTAAAAGATCTCCTCCAGTGCCTTCTGCAAAATCATACCAAAGTCCTGCTTTACTACCACTCAAGCAAATTGATAAACTTTGACCAGCTTCACCACGTGTGTTGCCTACAATCCAATTGTTGCCTCGTTTGTGCCCTTGGGGAAGAAGCATTTCTACTATTCTATCTGCTTGTGAGATAAGTTTTTGTTTGATTTCAAAAATTGTGCTCATGGTCATTCGTGATATTATTGCTGTTTTTCTCAAGATTTAGGAGATGAGGACTCTCTTTTGCTGTTCTAGCCGTTCGATCTGATAGTGAAATCCGTGGTGCTATGGGGCTTGCCAGTCTACTTTGAGAGCTTCTTTGTCGCTCTTTTTTTGCCAATAGTCGCGAAACTTCTTTTCTTGCCAATGGGCTTGGCTCTCACTCAAACCTTTTGAAACTGCTGCCTTGCTGTCTGTTTGCTAATGCTCAGGAAGACGGTACCCTTTTTGGCAAGGGCGGTCATTGGAAGAAGGGTGTTGCTCGAGAAAGAGAAGGTGGATGCTGAAAGGCTGACGAGCGTTGTTTGAAGGGTATGATCTTTGCTGAAAGTTTCTGAAACTGCTGCGTTGATAACTATTTTCCAAGTGCATGGAAGACGGTGTCCTTTGGCAACTGAGGCAGTGGGTTTTTTGTTGGAAGAAGGCGGGATGGATATACAGAGGCTGGAGAGCGTTTGTGTTCCTTTGTGTGCAAGAGATGAGGCGTGTAGGGCGAGCACTTTTGTGGTGAGAGCAGTAGGGGTGGTGTTGGCTCGTTTTGCTGTATGAATAGCTTATTTCATTGTTGTTTTTGTTATTATTTTTATGGTTTTGAAACATTTTTTGTCCCCGCGCGTGCTTGAAAAATACGTTGTTCGTGTGATGTCAAAAATTGTCGCTATAATTGATCAAACTGCGGTAAAGCATGTCGTTGCTCTCAGAGATGAAAGATGAGGAGCTCCCCTGTTTTTGCTGTTCTAGCCGTTCGATTTCACGGCGAAACCAGTTGCGCCATGTGGCTTGCCAGTCTACTTTGAGAGCTTCTTTACCGCTTTTGGCTTGCCAATAGTCGCGAAACTTCTTTTCTTGCCAATGGGCTTGGCTTTCACTCAAACCTTCTGAAACTGCTGCCTTGATGTCTGCTTGCCAATGCTCAGGAAGACGGTGCCCTTTGGCAACTGAGGCGGTGTTTTTTTTGTTGGAAGAAGGCGGGATGGATACAGGAAGATTGCTGGGTGGGAGATTGGTGGCGGATTTTGTTTTTTCCCTCGTGACAATTTGCGCAATAGGGGCGGGGGCGAAATCGGCTTGTGGAGCGTTTGAGGGGGAGGCGTTTTTTTGCTCCGCTTCTTCTTGTGGAGGGGAAGGGAGAGCAGAATCAAGAGCTAAAGAGAGAGACTGGTGATCGCTTTGTTCAAAGTTTTCTTCGCAGGAAAAACAAGGTTCTATCTCATCACACAAAATTTTCTTTTCAAAAACACCGTGAGGTGTTTTCTTTTCTTCTGTCTTTTGAGCTTCTAAGCTTTGTGCAGCATCTTTTGTACTCTCGTTAAGCAGTTGTTGAATCTCAGCATTGATTTTTTTACGCTTTTTTGCCGAAGAACGACCCGCAAAGGATTTTTGTTCAAGCAATTTTTCACGCTCTTGAAAAACATTTTCGCAACGCTTGTTCCATAATCCATTGGCTAAATTTAAAATCTTACCCTCTTGGATGAGCATTTCTAAAACATTAACAAAAGTTCGCTTGTCACAACCACAAAGACGCGCTAAACGTTCTTCCGATATTTCTAGAGGACGACCGCGTGCATACATTTCATTGAGAAGAATCGTATAGATTCCAATCTCGTGTGCGCGCATCCCACGAACACCTCCTAGAAAGTCATTTTGATACCAACAAACATACGGAAGCCTAGACGATTCATAATGAGGAGTTTCTTGTTGATTAGCGTGTTTCATACTGCAATCTACTTTCTTTTTTTTTAACATTTTTATTGACGATAAAAGCGCAAATAGGGATTCAGTTTGTGTTTTGTTTGGCTCTATTTGATGATGACGAGAGGCTTCTTTACGACGTTTATAAATGATTGGGTGTGCTTGAAGCGCATGCAAACTTACGATTTAAGATTGCGGTGATGGAAAAAATAAAGAGTACCACACATTTTCAATATATCTGCTTTTGGGCAGCAACTTTTGGAGGTGGCTTTTATATCCTTTGGAGTGGTTAAAGTGTTTTTATGATCCAAAAATAAAAAATTCTTCCCCCTAAAAAGTAAAATTTGTTTCCTTAATTTTATCCTTTTTAGAGGATAATGCAAGCCAATTTTATAAAAAGGACGTGTTTTTTGTAAAAGACGCGCTATATGGTGAAATTATGAATATCGATGGTTGGCGTCAAAGATTAAGGATCGCTTTGGAAAAAAGTGGGCGGTCAAAAAGATCTATCTCCCTCTCTGCCGGTAAAGGTGCGGGATACCTTCATTCTATTCTTTCTGAAGGAAAAGAACCAACCATCGAATCTCTTTCGCGAATTTGTCACGAAATTAATATCAGTATGAATTATATTCTTTACGGTAAAGGGGCTAGCCCTGAAGATAAAGAATTTATAGAGCTTATTTCAAAACTCTCTCCGCAAGAGAGACAGGCGATTTTGACTCTTTTGCGGCGACCCGTTGACGAAGCTCCAAAATAAGTTCCTTCTGTGCTTTTGAATCAAGACGACTCCAGTATTTTATTAATATTATATCACTCATTTTATCTCTCCAGTGTGTTTATAATTGCAATCGAGTAAGAACAAATAGAGAACAACAAAGGGACATGAGAGGAACAAAGAATAATAGATTTTTATTTACATATGTCATTTGAACCCCGCAGAGATTTAAAATATATCTTTTATGAAGGATAAAATGGTTGACATCTCTCCTATAGAGGAGATAAGACTAACGCTATATTTAGTCTTGTCAAGACAAGGCTATGCTTTATCAACTATCTAAAGGGGGAAATCATGAAAAATATTCCATTCGTTAAAGAGGATGAAATCATTATCATTTTATGCGAAGAGGAAAATCCTAATACTTATGAAGGACCAATCGATGAAATCGAAGAAGTGCTCGAACTGATTGAAGAATATGAAACTGTTTATAGAGTTTTACGACTCGATCTGACAACTTCTCATGCTGAAGATGTTACCGAACAAATCGCTGACTTTTATGTCGAAAATCATGAAGTGAATGAAGAAAATACGCCATTGCAGCCCTTCGTTTTGAATAGTGAAGCTTATCATGCTTGTTTAAATGAAAGAGCCGCTTGCGATTATGAAGATAATCTCTATGGCTCTTATGAAAAACAGCATCGTTTACGCCCATGTGATGTCTTGACAGATTATTGGTGGTAAATATGCCAAGTTATCTCAAGACTTCTTATCAAGGGGTTCCACTTTATTATGCTGGAAATATGCGAAATTTAATCAGACTCGAACCACAAAAACACAACGCTATTCTTTTCATATCGCAAGAGGTGGCTCAGTCTATGGTAAAAAAATTGGAGGAAGAATATTGCCGCCATGATTTTTCCGTCGTGCAATAGCTAGATTGAAAAAGGGAGCCGCAATGATGGGCCCAAGTGCTTTTTTATTGCGGTGACCATGATGCGCGTTATGTTTTCCTTCTTGGGGGGCTTGGGGGAAATTTTTTAGCCGATATGGGAAAGGGGATATGAAGAAAAGAGCCTATGTATGAGAAATTGCGGGGGATGAGAAATTGCGGGAGCTTTGCGAGGGGAAAAGTTGTCGGTTGGGTTTTTTATTGGGGTGATTGAGAAATTTGCGGGGGGATGTTGAGGGGGGCAGCAGTTTTTGTGTTTTCAGGGGCACAATACTTGAGGGATGCATTGAAGGATGCTGTCGCCTTTAGTCCGTGTGAGGGACACAGGCTTAAACAATGTGAATGTTTCAAAGAGGATATATTGCAAAAAACACTTTAAAGATGAAGGGGAGAAATACTATGCCAATCATTATCGATTGTATTCAGGGAACGGAAGAATGGCAGAAAGTACGCAATGGTTTGATTACGGCTTCTTTGTTTGAGATGGTTATGGCACAAAAAAAACAGGGGCAAAAAACTTCACGATATCATAGTGTGATGATGAAATTGGCGGGAGAAAGAATTACAGGAAAAACCGTTGAGGAAGGAACAACGGTTTCTCAGCGACGCGGAACAGAATTAGAACCAATCGCACGACAACTCTATGCAAAACTTACGCATACAGAACCTGAATGTATTGGCTTTGTTTTGGCAGATGATCGCGGACAAGGATTTTCTCCCGATGCTTTTGTGGGAGAAAATGGCTTATTAGAAATAAAAACAAAAAAACCTGAAATTTTGATCCCTCATTTCATGCAAAAGACTTTTCCAGCAGAACATAAAGCACAATGTCAAGGAGGGTTATGGATTTCTCAACGCGAATGGGTGGATTTAATGCTCTATTGGCCTGATATGCCACCTTTGATTAAACGTGCTTATCGTGATGAAGCGTATATTTGCAAGCTTGAAAATGAAATTAGCCGTTTTAATGAGGCTTTGGAGAAGATGGTACAGCAAATTAAGTGTGTTGAGACAGGTTTTAGTATAAGGACAGAAATTGCTTTGAAGGAAAGGAAAAACAGAGAGCGGGGAGCGAATGCAAAGCGTCTGCTGGTGGGCAAAACAAGAATGAGGCGGGCAAGAAAGGGATCTGTACAGCATTGAAGGAGGAAAAAAGTTTTATAAAAAGGAAAGAGCAGAGGGGGAAAAGCAAGAGGGGTGTTTGAGGAGAGCGGCAAGTAGGGGGCACAGGAAGCGCAGGGGATTTGGAGTGATACGTAAAGCATGTTGGGAAATGGAAGGAGATGTTTGAAGGGGGAATTAAGACCGTTAAAGTTTGTTTAGACGTATTGGGACAGAAGGGGGGGCTGGGAGCTTTTGTGTTGAGTGTTAGAGGGGAGGTATTATTTTACTCATGAAAGGGCCAAGTGCTTTTTTATGGGAGTGACAATGGTGCGCGTTATGCTTTTGTTTTTTGGGGGCTATCTGTTTTAGTCGGTATAGGGAAAGGAAGGCATGAAGAGCCTATGCATGAGGAACTGTGGGAGGCGTGTTGGGGAAGTGAGACAGGAGACGTATGGGGCGTGGGTTTTAGCTGCTTTTATGTTGAGTGTTAGGGGGGGCACTAATAAATAAGGCAAGAGCCTTTCTCACTGGGGAGAGAATGCTGCGCATGATACTTTCGTTGATGGAGGATTCAATGGAGGTGATTGATGCTTGTAGAAAAGAGGAGAGGGGTAGGAGAAGAATAAACAAAAGAAGAATAAAATGGTGCTGCGAGAGAGGATTGAACTCTCGACCTCTCCCTTACCAAGGGAGTGCTCTACCACTGAGCTACCGCAGCCCTTTTTCAATCTTTGCGCTGTCTTGTGCCATATTGTCAGAAAATAGGCAAGAGAACATTTGTATATTCTTGCAAGAAAACGTATCTTATGTCATGACATATGTTTCTTATATGCTTAAATATTTAAGGTTATGAGTTGCTTGGATAGAAGCTCAACACTGTTTAAAAGGTTGCGCAATGACACAAATGCATCAAAAACAAAAACAAAATGAAATGAATCATCAACATGAAAAAGCAAAACGGCGTCAAGAAAGATTGGCGCAACAATTGCGTCAAAACCTGAAACGTCGAAAAGAGCAAAGCCGACAAAGAGCGCAAACAGAGCTCTAAAATGCAAAAAGCCCTAAAGTGCAAAAAAATGTTTTTTAGTGAAGCTTTGCAACTAAACTTCTCAATAATTTGTTCTCATATTTAGAATGCGTTCTAAAACGATTAATAAAGCATAACTTCCCGAAGGGGGAAAAACCTTTGGAAGGGCAGGCACAAAGGAAAAGAGGGAAAACACTATGGATTCTATTCAAATTGTTGGGGGGAAAAAACTTAAAGGAACCATTCCTATATCAGGGGCAAAAAACGCTGCATTGCCTCTTATGATTGCGGCGCTTTTGACAGAAGAAACGCTCACTTTAGAAAATATTCCTCATCTGGCCGATGTCGAGCTGCTTATTCGTATTCTCAATAATCATGGTGTTGGGTATGCTGTTGATGGACAAGAGTTTAACGATGAGTGTGTGAATTCAAGAACAATTCATTTTACTGCGCAAAAAATAGCGACAACACGTGCGCCGTACGAACTGGTGAAAAAAATGCGCGCAAGCTTTTGGGTTATCGGACCTCTCCTTGCACGATGTTTAGAGGCTTATGTGTCGCTTCCTGGAGGATGTGCTATCGGAACAAGACCTGTCGATTTTATCCTTGAGGGACTCAAAACTTTAGGCGCACAGATTACGATCGAAAATGGATATGTTCATGCAAAAGCACCAAGGGGGTTAAAAGGTGCTCACTATCGTTTCCCTAAAGTCACAGTTGGTGGAACCCATGTAATGCTTATGGCGGCGACATTGGCAGAGGGAACAACCTTTCTTGAGAATGCGGCTTGTGAACCAGAAGTGGCAAACCTTATTCGAACCCTGAATGCTATGGGGGCTCAAATAACTGGTGAAGGAACAACAACGCTTACAATTGAAGGGGTTAAAAAACTTAAAGGAACAAAAATACGCGTTATTGCTGATCGAATCGAAGCGGGGACATATGCAATGGCTGTTGCTATGACAGGAGGCGATGTCTTTCTTAAAAATGCAAATCCTAATCATCTTACAAAAGTGCTTAAGGTGCTTCAAAAAACAGGACTCGAGATTCAAATAGAACCTCAAGGAATTCATGTTAAGCGAAATCCAAAGAACACAAAAATTATGCCTGTTGATATTAAAACAGGACCTTATCCTGCTTTTCCAACCGATCTCCAAGCGCAATTCATGGCGCTCATGACACGGGCTGAAGGAATTGCGCATATTACAGAGACGATTTTCGAAAATCGTTTTATGCATGTTCAAGAACTCAATCGTTTAGGGGCCTCGATAAAGCTTGATGGGCAGACAGCAACTGTCTATGGAACAGAGAATTTGCAAGGGGCTCCTGTCATGGCGACGGATTTGCGCGCTTCTGTTTCTCTTGTGATTGCAGCATTGGCAGCAAAGGGAGAAACAATCGTCAATCGTGTCTATCATCTTGATCGTGGATTTGAGAGATTAGAGGAAAAATTAGTCCGTTGTGGTGCAAAAATCCAACGTATCACAGTGTAATTCCCTTTGAGTGTATTCTTTAATCTCTCTCTTCGGGGGGCTTAATCTCAGAAAACAAGGTTTGTTAATCCTCTCAATAAACGTGGGGTTTATCTCATGGTTTTTGTATTTTTACGAGCGGGCATAAGTGTTTGAGAGGCGGGGGTGGAGCTCATAAAACAAAAAAAGATTTGTATCATTGTCTAAATGTCGTTTATGGCGCTCATAACACGGGGTTGAAGAGACCGCGCATATTACAGAGACGAGATTTTCAAAAATCGTTTTATGCATGTTCAAGAACTCAATCGTTTGAGGGCGTCTAGAAAGCTTGATGGGCGAGAGGGCAACGCATCTCATGGAACAGAGAATTTGCAAGGGGGGGACTCATCATGGCGATGGATTTGCGCGCTTTTTGTTTCTTTTGTATTTGTGTTATTTGTATTATTATTGCCAAAGAAAATAATTCAAAATGATAGTAAACGTTCACAATATTTATTGTTTTTTAATATAAGAATATGATAATAAAATAATCTATGTATTTTATAGTATTTATAATTATTCAAGGAAAATGAAATGAAGCAGACTTTTAAATTATTGAGTGCTTTATTGATTATGATTGGATGTTATCAAGCTCAATTGCCTCAAACCATTGCAGGTACATGGAAAAAGTCTGGTGTAAATCAACTTGAAAAAAAAGTTCTTTATGGTGCCTCAGAAGATTTTCAGAATGACCCTGCTTATATAGAATGGTGTATAGTACATGACAAGAATCCGGAGTGTAATCCTTTAGAATCTCGCAATCCACGGAAGTTTAGTAGAACTCTTGGGCACGGGTACTGATGAAAAGGGCAATGTAATCTCTTTAATTGATGAAAAAACGAATATGGAAAACCTATAAAAGACAATCATAACAAAAAAGTATCTTCATTCTTTAAAAGCTGAGGATGGCATTGTTAATGGGGCGCCGATAAAGCGCTATGGATTAGAGAGCAACGCATCTCATAAAACAGAGAATTTGCAAGGGGGGCCTCATCATGGCGACGGATTTGCGCGCTTTTTGTTTCTCTTGTGATTGCAGCCCTCTTATCTTGTTACATTGGCAGCAAAGGGAGAAACAATCGTCAATCGTGTTTATCATCTTGATCGTGGATTTGAGAGGTTGGAGGAAAAATTAGTCCGTTGTGGCGCAAAAATTCAACGCATCACAGTGTAAATCCGTTCGTGTGTTATCCTTCTGGGGGAACGCTTTCCTCTATAGCGCTGTAGTCACCAACCTATACGAGTAAGTAAGCTCATAAAATATAACTTTTCATAACGAGAGTTGTCCAGTATGACACGTAGTGAATTGTGATCAACTTTTGCTTAATAAAGTTGGTTGTGGAATATTGTTCAGCTGCTTTATTAAATATTTATTATGTATCTTCTGTGTGATTATTATTTATGTAGACTTCAATAAGACGATGAAAAATCCCCATCATTTTCATTAAGTTTATCAGCTAAAGACTAAAAACGACCTCTTACTATTGGTTCAAGTGCAAGTGTTAATTGTGCTGTTTTTAAACTACGCCGTTTACGTTCACTATCCTGTGTCGATTCTACACTATGACGCGTTGACGTGTCATAAAATCATTTTTTTGTTTTATCGTATCTAAATATTGTTCATTTACTTTTTGTACTTTTGTAAACGGTTGTAAATTTTAAAAATGTAGCAATGGAACTCCAGTTTTTTTGTTATGCTACCTTATCCTTCTTTGTTTTCCTCCCACTCTAAAGGATGCATATTCCTGACTTAAGGGCTGCTCTGTAAACAGTCCGGCTTCTGTTGGCGGGGGGGTGACTTACTCCTGACCCCATTCATGTGGTTCACTTTAAAAAGGCTCTACGGGGCAAGCCATGCCCATTTATTACACACTCTAAAAAAACACTTAATATGGAAAGTTTTACATGCCTTATATCACGGCTCTAAACAATAATGTTTTACGGAAAAATATGATAAACCGCGCTTTTTTTCAGTGAACACTAATGCGTATTGTTATTGGTTTTTTTTCTGTTAAGAAGCGTATACAGTGTCGTAAAAGAGTTAAGTAAGAAATTTAAATAGCGCGTGAAGCATCAAAGAAACTTTGAAAAAATTAGTTTAGGGGAGCTTTTTATAAAAGCCCGTCTTAGAGAGGCAGATAAGTCTTTCATCTTAAGATGGTTTGCTTTACGTTTCAAAACTTGATAAAAATTCAAAAATTTCGAAAAAATAGGAAGAGAAGCTTTTTCTGGTATGCAGGGGGGAAAATGGTCAATAAATTAGACAAAAAACAGATTATATTTTTAGCATTGCCACTCATCTTTTCAATCATTGTAGCTTTTTTGGTCAATATAACCATCAATAACATTACAGAAAATGGAACGACGCCTGATGCTTATTGGTTTGTAAGATCAAAGCCACTGGATATTTTAATCCTTATTGCACTTTCATGTTCTTCATTCATCTTATTACAAAAAAGGCATACCAGAAAAAATATCATTATTTCGTCCATGATCATCTTTGGTTTGTTTGCAACTTATTATAGTGCAAATGAATATATCAGACTTAGTCCCTATGTAGGTCAAGATAATATGACATGGGCGGATGTTTTTCCTTTCTTTGATAGGATGGTTTTAGGGGGTGTTATTATTGGCATTGTTATCCTTGGTTACACGATAAAACTATCATTACCTAAAGCTTCACCTTTGAAAATTTCAAAAAATACGATCTTTGGTGGTGTTCAATGGATGAGTATGAAAAAGATTGAAGAGATTTTTCCTCGTGATGGTGAAGTCGTCATAGGAGAGCGCTATAGAGTCGACAAAGATATTGTTAAAGATGTCCCTTTTAATCCTAAAGACAAAACAACATGGGGAAAAGGTGGTCGCCAGCCATTGTTGACATATAAACTGGATTTTGATTCAACCCATATGTTATTTTTTGCTGGTTCTGGTGGTTATAAAACAACCAGTAATGTTATTCCAACTTGTCTCAAATATTCCGGTCCACTGATCGTTTTTGACCCTTCAACTGAAATCGCTCCAATAGTTAAAGACGCAAGGGAGGATTTTAAAAAAAAGTATACGTTCTTGACCCCCATAGTTCTTCAACAGAAACTTTTAATCCTTTAGATTGGCTGTTAGATGAAAATCTCCCCCTTTATGAAAGAGAAGCGGGTGTGGTTGAAGTTGCTAGACTCCTTCTTTCTGAAAACGACAAATCAACTTCGACAGACCAATTCTTTGTATCACAGGCACATAATTTGTTAACAGGAATACTTGCGCATGTGGTCTTTTCTGATGAATACACATTACAGGAAAAAAACTTAAAAACCCTTCATACGATCATGTCAATGCCAGAACCATCCGTGATTGGAAAATTGCAATCTATACGATCAAATTCTCCATCCCAATTTATTCGTGAAACTCTTGGGGTGTTTACAAACATGATTGAACAAACTTTCTCAGATGTCTATTCTACTGTTGCAAAAGATATACAATGGCTTTCCCTCTCTAATTATGCAGATCTTATCAGTGGTTATAACTTTAAAACTAATGATATAACAAAAGGAGATATCGATATTTTTTTAAATATCCCCTCAAAAATTTTAAAATCTTATCCAGGTGTTGGGCGTGTCCTTGTTGGCTCTTTTCTCAGAGCTATGGAAGCTGCTAATGGTAATTATGCAAAAAGAGCGCTCTTTATTTTAGATAATGCTGATCTTTTAAGATATATGAACATTTTAGAAGAAGCACGTGATCATGGACGCAAATATGGCATATCTCTCATGCTTTTTTACGAGTCTGTAGAGCAAATAGAACGCTATTTCGGTTCGTTAGGCGTTATGACATGGTTTGAAAATTGTGCTTTTGTAAGCTATGCCGCAATAAAAGATATTAAAACTGCTGAAAATATATCTAAGGCATGTGGTCAAATGACCATTGAAGTGAAAGATTCAAGCATAACTCTGGGAACATCAGGTATAGAAGGAACAGAGCATTTAAGTTTGCGACAAAGACCCTTAATATATCCACATGAAATAACACAAGAAATGCGAAAAGACGAACAGATTATTCTCGTGCAAGGAGAGCTCCCTATCCGTTGTGGACGCTCTATCTATTTTAGACGTAAGGATTTAACAGCTCTTGCTAATGAAAATAGCTTTTCTTCTCAATAAAGCACTTGTTTTTTAGTTAAAATGAATAAAGTATTGTTGTATTTTTGGATGATATAATTAGAGATAAATCATTTTTATAGTACATATTTTATAATATAGTGGCTTGAAAATGGGGGAGTCATGAGCGATCTTTCTGCTAAGAAGACAAACACCAAAAAAATCAAGACATAAAAAGAGTATCTTATCAATTATAATGTGTGGGGTGTTCAAGATAATACGTAGAATATTGGCTGTGATAGTTAAAAAGTTGCTTTACGCAATCTTCCTTATTCTATTATTTATTCGTAAACCAGTTTTTGCCTTCTTAAACTTCTTTGCTGGTGGCTTGGTTTTATTCCTATTTTTTCTTTTTTGGGGATACACAGCGAGAGTTGCACCCTATGAACACCAAACAGCAATGGTCATTGGTGGTATCATCATGATATTTCTTTGCTTGTTTGCTAATGATGCCTATGAAAGGTTTTTACTACGTCTAGCTAATACGTCTAGCTTCTCTTGATTATGATCTTATACTTATTTCAATAAATAGCGCTCATTTCGTTCGTATATAATTTAATCAAAAAAGAGGGTGGGGTGCCTCTTATAAAAAATACAAATAAAGACTGTTTTTAAATTTTATTGCTAATTTCCTGAAATTACCTTATAAATAACACTGTAATTTTGGTCGTATACGCAACGGCCAAGAGGGATTCAAAAACCCCTAAAATCCGAGCGTAAAAATGAACCTACTCTTGTGGGTTTCCCGGGATTCCGGGAGTTTTTGCCATGTCCAGGTGCGCTCAGCACTAAAAGCAAAAAAAGCTGATTCGAACTCAGTACTTTCAGACTCCCGGAATACCAATGCGAGGGCGCTCGCACTCGGCAGGGGAGCTTGAAGTGAAAGCTAAAAATCCACACTTTAACGACATTTCGATAGGCAGAAAAATTTGCTTTAAAAGAACAATGCTGGGAATGTCGCAAAAGAAATTAGGCAGCCAGTTAGGTGTGACTTTTCAACAAATCCAAAAATATGAAAAAGGCTCTAATCGTATAGGGGCGGGGCGTTTACAAGAAATTGCTGATATTCTCAATGTTCCCATTTCCTTTTTTTACGCTGATCTCTCAACAAAAGAAGACGTCTTGTATCCTTATGATGAAAGGATCTCGAGCAAAGAAGAGCAAGTCCTTTTGAAAAGTTTTAGAGAGCTCAAATCTAAAAAGCAGAAAGCAATTTTGTGTTTGATTGTCTCATGAGATAAGAAACACTGTTTTAAATTTTATTGCTAATTTCCTGAAATTACTTTATTGTAAGCGAATGTTTTGGTCGTCTACGCAGCGATCAACAGGGAATGAAAGACCCGAAACTTGAGACACGTATTTATCCAGCTTTATGGATATCCCGGATTTCCGGGAGCTTTTGTTATGTCCAGGTGCGTCTGCGCACTAAAAGCAAAAGGCTGAGTCAAGTTTCAGCTCTTTCAACTCCCGGAATACTTATGCGAGGGCGCTCGCAACCGGAGGGGAGCTTGAAGTGAAAGCTAAAAATCCACACTTTAATGACATTTCGATAGGCAGAAAAATTCGCTTTAAAAGAACAATGCTTGGAATGTC
This sequence comes from Bartonella sp. MR30HLJHH, assembly GCF_042194195.1. NCBI lineage: Bacteria > Pseudomonadati > Pseudomonadota > Alphaproteobacteria > Hyphomicrobiales > Bartonellaceae > Bartonella > Bartonella sp. MR30HLJHH. Next base: position 221,881 of record NZ_JBHIMO010000002.1, read on the forward strand.
GCAAAAGCAATTAGGCAGCCAGTTAGGTGTGACTTTTCAACAAATCCAAAAATATGAAAAAGGCTCTAATCGTATAGGCGCAGGGCGTTTACAAGAAATTGCTGATATTCTCAATGTTCCCATTTCCTTTTTTTACGCTGATCTCTCAACAAAAGACAATGTCTTGTATCCCTGTGATGAAAGGATCGGAAGTAAAGAAGAGCAAGTCCTTTTGAAAAGTTTTAGAGAGCTCAAACCTAAAAAGCAGAAAGCAATTTTGTGTTTGATTGTCTCATGAGATAAGAAACACTGTTTTAATTTTTATTGCTGGTCTCCTGAAATTATTTTATGAACAAGAACGAGGGTTCTCGTCGTACAGTGTGGTTGAATGGTGGAACCTAAAGCCTGAGAATTCAAGCTGAGACATTAGCCTGCTTTATAAGTATCGCGAGATTCCGGGAGTTTTTGCCATGTCCAAGTGCGTCTGCGCACTAAAAGCAAAAAAGCTGACTGAACTCAGTGTTTTTGACTCCCGGAATACGCATAAGAGGCGCTCGCAACCGGTAGGGGAGCTTGAAGTGAAAGCTAAAAATCCACACTTTAACGATATTTCGATAGGCAGAAAAATTCGCTTTAAAAGAACAATGATCGGAATGTCGCAAAAGCAATTAGGCAGTCAGTTAGGTGTGACTTTTCAACAAATCCAAAAATATGAAAAAGGCTCTAATCGTATAGGGGCGGGGCGTTTACAAGAAATTGCTGATATTCTCAATGTTCCCATTTCCTTTTTTTACGCTGATCTCTCAACAAAAGAAGACGTCTTGTATCCTTATGATGAAAGGATCTCGAGCAAAGAAGAGCAAGTCCTTTTGAAAAGTTTTAGAGAGCTCAAATCTAAAAAGCAGAAAGCAATTTTAAGATTAAATTTTCGTTAGAATCAAAAAAAAATTAAAGAGGCTCTTGCTAAATAATAAATTATTATATAGAGCTTTTTTTAGAGAAGGGGGTTAACATTTCTCCTCCCCCCCCCCCCGCAGAAATGTCGAAATAAAACCTCCTTCTCATCGTTTTAAAAATCACGAAAATTTTATCCTTTATCCTTTATTTTTTTTAAAAAGAGTGACTTATTTGTGCTAGAAAAGTTGCTGTATTAGGCAAATTGGAGGGCGGGGTGTCTTTAGGATTTGGGAAGGGCTGGAAAAATCATCTTGCCAAATAGAGTTCTCAAAAGGAAACATTGGAGAGCGATCACCAAAGGGCGCACAGTGGAGAGTAATCATCAAAGGGGCGGCTTAAAAGAAGCTACCAAAAATCTGGAACTTCAGGCTTTAAATGAGGACCAATCCGTACCGCCGAGACCTTTTCTGCTAAACCTGTGCGATCTGAAATCTCAACCGCTAAACCACAAAGGGTGGCAGGACCACACGCCGGTTCAAAACGATCTTGCTTCGTCTTATAAAGAAAACGGTGTAAAGGTTCTTCTTTATCCATTCCAAGAGATGAATTATAATCTCCACACATACCTGCATCTGTTAAATAGGCGCTCCCACCTTCTAAGATCTGCGCGTCAGCCGTGGGAATATGCGTATGTGTGCCAACGATAACACTCACACGACCATCAAGAAAATGGCCAAAACATTGCTTCTCGCTTGTCGTTTCTGCGTGAAAGTCAAAAATAACCGTATCGGCTTGCTCCATCAATGAACAGGCTAAAAGAATATTTTCCGCTGTTTCAAATGGATCTTCTACTTTGCACGGCATAAAAACGCTGCCCAACAGATTGGCGACAAGAACACGGGCTCCATTTTTTGCCGTAAAAATACCAACACCTCTTCCGGGAGTTTCTTTCGAAAAATTAGCAGGGCGTAAAAAACGATCGCTCTCATGGGCATACTGCAATGCTTCTTTGTGAGAAAAAGCATGATTGCCCGTGGTGACAACATCAACACCGGCTATCAAAAGATCTTGATACGTTTCTTGTGTGAGACCAAAACCACCAGAGGCATTCTCACCATTTACCACAACAAAATCAAGCTGCCACTTCTTAATCAGTTGAGGAAGGTGTTCAAAAACAGCTTTACAGCCTGTGTTACCAACAATGTCACCTAAAAATAAAAAACGCATAGACGCTTTAATCACATTTTAACATTTTAAGAAACCTTTTTCTGTAAAAATTCCCTGTACCTGTAGATCATGTTCTGCTGCGGGAATAGAGGAAACCTCCTGACATGAAAATCCTATGCCCCATAATGTCATTTGATGCCCTTGTTTTTCAAGAGCTTGAACCGCGCGGTCATAATATCCTCCTCCATAGCCAAGACGGTGACATTGATGATCAAACGCAGAAAGCGGAACAATAATATTATTGGGGACAACAACACCATTGTCGGCACTGGGACCAAAGGTGCCAAAGCGCATGGGCTCTAAAATCGTGCTGGGCGAAAATGCACGAAAAATCATGGTGGTGGAATCAAGTACTGCTGGTAAGGCTAAATGCCCACCGCGTAACGCTACAGCATCCAGTAAAGGACGTGGGTCAATTTCCGATTTAATGGGCCAATAGCCTGCCAAAATGAGGCGTGAAAAATCTGTCCCCTTTTTTTCAAGGTATTCAATAAAGTGGCAACAAGCATGCTGAGAAAAGAGTGCGCGCTCTTCTATTAAAAGAGCATCACGACGCGATAAACCGCTTTTGCGCTGCTGTGTACGAAGGGATGAAGCAGATTCACAGAGGGGATTTTGTATCATTGTCTCGCCAGTTGCTTTATAAGATGCTGGTATTTTATCTATTGTTGGCGTTTTGTAAATCTCTGTTAGGACAAGAGCTCTGCTCATGAAAAAAAAGCATGAAAAAAGTGTGTGCTCTTTAGGGGGGATCTTGGTGCGACAAGCCGCTCTTGCGTTGCTTGCGTGCCAAGGGATGAAGCAGATTCACAGAGAGGATTATTTTTGTAAGTGCTGTCTGTTTCATAAAATAAAGCCCCTCATAATTTTATCTGGAAAAATTTTATTGATGTAAAAAAGGGTGATCCACAACAGCCGATGGAAAAAGCTGATCCCGGGAACCTATACAAATAGGTGGGCGCCATATGAAAAAGCCCACGGGCTTGATCAGGGACAGCTCCCTTGGAGATCATTAAGGTCTCAGGAATACGTTATTTCCTGTCGAGAAGCGCAGAACACCCTCCTTAATATAAAACAATTTCAGAGCTTCTGCTAGAGATAAAATAACTGCAATCTCTTATTTTTCATAAAGTTTTTTCAAGATGGTTTTACAATTTTTCTGGTGGCTGCTGGAAATGGCTGTATGATATATAGAACGCTTTATTCAAAGTAAAAAAAGCAAAAAATATGAGTAGGGGTGGGTGATTGAGTGACGCAGAATGGTTTATTGGCAATCGTTTGATTTTTATGTTTCGCGGGAATGCTTGGAGGAGCTTTGAAGGGAGACATTTCTTATTCAAGGATGTTTGTTTAACTGACATTGCGTCTTTGAAGTTTTTGTCTTGTAGGGAATATTTCAGTGCTGTTTTATCAATTTTGAGGGCAAATTGTGAACGCTTTTCGTTTCTATGATTTTCTAAGTGTAAAAAGGTATCTCTAATCATGGGGTGAAGGCTATGAGAGTGTTCGTGAAGAGCGAAATATAGTAAAAGATAAATATTTTTGTCTTTAGAATGAAGTAAACACAATAAAGAGGTGATAAAATCTAAAGAGGGAGGAGATATGAGACTTATCAACTTTAGAAAGTTATATACTTTTACTTTCAAGGCGACAATTAAAGAACCTGTTAAGCCCTATATGGTTTCAATTGTTAATGTTGAAGATCTAACAGATATCACTGTTTTTACAATAAACGATGGTGATCCTGTTAGACTTTTTTTAGAATTTGTGAAAAAAATAGAAAAAAGTACAAGATTTTATGCTTATAACCTAAACTATGATTATGCTATTATTCGATCATGGTGTCATTTTAATCAAAATGATCTTATAACACCTAAATTTTATGATTTTATCTCGCAAAATGATAGAGTTCTTAGATCGGAACTTGCATTTCAATCAAATAAATCAAAAAGAGTTTATCTATTCGATTCATTAGAGTTATTTTTAGTTCCTTTGCGAGATATAATAACAGCTTTTACCGATTTAAAACAAAGTGAATCTTCTCTCTTTGAGTGCATTGATGATGTTATTATTCATCAAAATGATATCGATTGCTGTGTGAATGAAAGCAAGGGATTAGCCATTGCTCTCAAAAAAAGACTCCAATGGGGAAGAAATAAAATGACTTTTGCAGCTGATGCTAAAGCTGTATGGTCAGAAAAAATGTTTAAAAAATTTACAAAAATTAAAGCAGAAACATATTTATTCCCATCTTTAGAAGAAGATGATGATTATATTTTTAGAAAAGCAAATGACGGTGGTTTTTGTTTTTTTAATAGATATATGGGTAAATTCATAAATAAAGAAATTGAAATTTATGATGTCAATAGTATGGGCCCTGCTATGATGTTAAAACAATTACCTATAGGGGCACCTCTTTATAAAAAAGGTAAAATTGAAACTAATGACTTACATCCTCTAGGTCTTCAAAGATTTTATATAAATTCAGCAGAATTAAGAGAAAACAAAATACCTATTTTAAATAATAACACACAATCATCATCTGGGGGTGTTGAATATTTACAAATTTTATCTGAATACGAATGTGAACATAAAAAAATATTCATGTTAACATTACAAGAATTTGAATTGTTTAAACAATCTTATCACTACCAAAATTTGGAATTATTAGATGGTTATCTTTTTCAAGCAAGAGATGACCTTTTTACTGATTATATTGATGAATTTTTTGAATTGAAAAATTCTTCAGATAAAACAATCAGCAGAATAGGAAAAATGTTTCTTAATTCATTATGTGGAAAAATGGCTGAACGTCCTCATAGAATTAAAAGATATATCGAATTTGAAAATGATGTTCTTAGATTTATTTGGGGTGAAACAATATTCCAAAAATGTGGTTATTTACCAATTTCTTTATTTGCTGGAAGCTATGCTCGTATGTTTTTAATTGAGTCTATTTACAAAATTGGACTTGAAAATTTTATCTATTGTGACACTGATAGTATCCATTGTTTCAAAACTGAAAATGCTAAAAAATTAGATATTCATCCCTCTAAAATAGGGGCTTGGAAATTAGAAAATAAAAAGAAAATTATAGCAGCTAAATATTTAGCTCGTCGTCAATATTGTTTGCAATTTGAAGATAATACTTTTCAAGCCGTTTGCCCATATATACCTTCTGACAAATTAACGCCTCACATCAAGTCATTGGATGATTTTCAACTTGGTAAAAGCGTTAAAATGACAGGTTTTGAAATGGGTGTTGGTGGTCTATACCCAATAGAAAGATTTGTTCCAATTTAAAGGAAAATAGGAAAAGTGAGTATACTGGGAGATGAAAACGTGCATAGAAAGGCGTGAGGGTATCAAAATTTATCCTGTTATAGCGTAACATACTGTTATTTACTGGCAATATAAGGTTGCTATCCTTGATAGGTTTAATGTTTTTAATGTGTGTGGTGAATGTCCTTAAGGTTGTTTGTCGAGCCTTAAGTTTAAGAAAATCCCATATGTGGAAAACCAAGTAAAGTCTGCTAGAATTCGGATTGTTTACAGACCGAAGCGGGTTAAGAGACTTCGTACTTTGAGGTGTGGGGAGGATATTCATTGGCAATAGCTTGATTTTTATGTTTCGCGGGAATGCTTGGAGGAGCTTTGAAGGGGAAAAGTTTCTTATTCAAGGATGTTTGTTTAACTGACATTGCGTCTTTGAAGTTTTTTCCTTGTAGGGAATATTTCAGTGCTGTTTTATAAACTTTGAGAGGTGGAGGAGAGCCGATACGGTATGTGCTGCTATGGTTGAAGCTCATAAAAATAAAAACAGACGATGACAGATTATCAGAGGTGCTAAGCGATGTTTTAAGCTTTTTTCAAAAAATATTTTTTGAGGATCGTATTTATAAATTTTTTTTATCCATGATGGAGGGATGTAAAAAAAAGAGGTGGTGTGAAGAAGACTCAGGTGTGAAGCGTTTGCTTGCTATGAGAAGAAATTCTGTAGAGGGTATATTGGAAGTGTTTGGAAGCTGCCTTCAATACAAAACAGGTCAAAATTCAAAAAAGACATTGTCAATTGCTTGGAGTGGGGTCAATTGCGTGGGGGGGCGTTTGATGGTGTAGTGATAAGCAGGGGGCTTTTAGTTTATTGAGTGGAATGTGAAGCCGGCTTGCGTTTTATCTAAGTTTGAAAGGATGTCGTAAAGCGTCTCGTTCTTGAATGGTTTCAAAGAGATTGCGGTGATTGTTCGTCTAACAGAGCTTGCACGCGCTTTTGAATCCTGCGCATTTGTGGGTAATACTCTAATGCTGCTTCATAAGCTTTAAGAGCAAGTTTTGGACGCTCTGTTGCTTCCATGGTAACGCCAAGTTCAAAAAAAGCTATATAGTTGCGCGGCTCAAGTTCAAGAGCATGGTTGAGATCAAGCATGGCAAGCTTGAAATCGTTTAGTTGAATGTGAATCCAAGCACGTCTTACCCAAGCTTCAGCGTAAGTAGGTAAAAGTGCAAGAGCATTATCAATATAATCAAGCGCAAGTCCATAATCGTCGCTACTGATCGCATTTTCAGCCCATGACATTAAAAGATCAATTGTATCGCTCCCCGATTGCGACCATAAAAGTTGAAGTTGTTGACTGATCTTTTTCGCTTGAGAAACATCAGCACAATATTTCAACTCTTTCAGTAAGCGTAAAATTTCGGCTTCTTTGCGTTGCTTAACTCTGTCAACATGGGAAAGCTGCTCTTTGTCAAAATCTTCAAGAGTAATCGCAGACAAATCAGAATCAGAGGGCGTTGAGGAAGGGGCAGGAGAATTGGGAATAAGATCATCTAACGGTAAAAGCGATTGTGGAGAAGGACGATCTTCAGGAAGCGAAGGAGGATTTTGCCCATAGCTAGAGGGAACAAAACAAAAAATGCCAACAAAGAAAAGAAAAAAAATGCGCTGGAAAATACAGAAAAAACGCAGCTGAAAAAATCGAAAAGCTTTTAGAAAAATAGAAGAATCCATAAAAACAAGCCCCCAAAAGATAAATCACCAAATATTATCAAACAATGGACTCGTAACCAACGGACTTATAACCCAAAAAACCTTAAGAAAAATTTTTAAGCCTACAAAAAGTAGGCATAAAAACATTAACCCTAAAAGAATTAGCCCTGACGCGCTCTAAAACGTGGGTTCGTTTTATTAAGAATATAAATACGACCTTTACGACGCACCAAACGATTGTTACGGTGGCGCTCCTTTAGTGCTTTAAGCGAATTTTTAATTTTCATCATATTCACCGTTAAACAGTTTACGTAACACAATACCATAATACAACATTAAAACACGAAAATACAACATTACAACCCCAATACACTGCTCACACTATGAACATTGCACTGCGATATCGTACTTGCATCATAACATCACACGACACACTTTTTCGCTGTGATCACAAAAAGAGAAGCGCACTCTTAAGGTACGCATTAACCACTTCATTAGCACAACAACCACTTCATTAGCACAACGAATAAGTGAAAATTGCAAAAAAAGTGAGAAAGATTTAACAAGAAGTCTTATTCTTGTCAAGGGTGTATTATACATTTCCTATGGTGGGTTAATGGTTGCCTTGAAGGTAAAAATATTCTCGCAAAAAAGAACAATAAAAAGTGGAAACAAGTAAAAGCTTCTCATTTGTGAGAAGAGAAACCTGTTTTTCCGTAAAATATCATCGTTTAGGCGGTGTAGAAGGCTTATGTAAAATTTATACCATGAGGTGTTTTTTGTTAGTGTGTGAGGATATTCTTAAAGTTTGCTCTTAAAACCTAGAAAATAAACCGCATAATGAAGACAAAAGGGATGAATTGATAAGGATCAATTTCTACTGTTCATAGTAAGCATAGCAAACTTAAGAGTCTCTCATAGTGTTATGGTTTTCTCATTACAAATCTATGTATCTTTGACCATAGCATTTGCTGCCTGCATATCACAAGCGGGATTGATGTATGGGTAAAAACACTTGAAGAGTAAGGAATAAAACGGTCTTTTATAAATACTTTCAAGTGCAAGAGAGTGCTGCAACATTGGGGACTGGCAAAACGGTGTGATGAGGCTGGCGTTTACGCTTCATAAGCTTGAAGAAGGTGGTGCACTATGAATGTTTAAGCTATTATCGAGAGCTTTTATACTCTATGACGGGGGCTACTGTTGTGAAGTGGTGGCAATGTGCATTGGCCAAGTGTTTCTTTAAAATAAGTGTTTCTTTAAAACAAGTGCGTAAATTGGCAACACAAGTGTCTTCTGTTTGAGGCTTTTTATTTTACGTGAGGGGTGAGAGGATGTTTGGTTTGGGAATGGATAAGCTTAGTGCTGTAATCACGTCCTGTAATTATATCTTTGACGTGGAGATCAGGGACGGAGTGGCGCGCTTGGAACTTCTAATGGGGGATTAAATTTGTGCTATTAGAGTGAAAGATTCTGCATAAATTTCTCTTTTAAGGCAATAGTTTATGATTTTTTGCAACCCAATTATTTCTATGTGTATTTCTACGTGGGGTGGAGTGCTGGATATTGTCAAACGGAGGGGGAATTCAAATTATCCGGTGAGGGAGTCAGTATACTGAGAATATACTTTGGCTCTTGAATGTGGATGGTTTGAATTCCTTTTAATATTCATGCTGTAGAAAAAATTTGACCTTCCCAAGGGTGGTCTATGATAATGTTTATTGAAAGAGTGAAAGGTTCACATTGTCTGGCGATAAACGTAATAAAAGCATGTCATAATACCAATTTATATACATGTTGCAAATGCCAAAGAGAGCTGACGTAATGATCATTGGTATCCCGATCGATAGGGGTAATGACTCTCTTCCTACTGCGAGGTATGTTAGACAAAGAATTCCTGCCATTAATAAAAAGCCTATCGCTAGGATTTTCGTTACGAAAACAATGGGTTTACGAAAGGTTAAAAGAAAGAGGAACAACATATGTCTAAATGGACCCCCTTTACGTTTTTGAGGAGGAACAGGCTGTGCCTCATTTAAAGTTGCTTCCTTATTTTCATTGTTTTCATCTTTGAGTTTGTTTGAAGAGATACCCTCCATTATTTTCCCCTTTTGTATGGTATTTTTGCTATAAAAAGATCTAAGTTTGTGCTGAACGTTAATCACATATTAAGATAAGATACAAGCGAAATTATTTTATTATTGTTAGAAGTGAAGTATTTTTTCGCATAATGAGCGTTTTAAAGGCAATGATAGTATTAAAATGATAGTATTAAAAAGTATAATTTAGCTTTATCAGGATAATAAAACAAACATTTATACTTAGTCAATTAAGGGTGCTATTAGGTGCTCTTCAAAGAAGCTTGCAGCGCGAAAATTGAGGGAACTTCGTGAAGTGTGCTGGTCTGTTGGTCTTGACGAATGTCATTGTTGAGCAGGATAGAGAGTTACAGAGAGTCTTTTGTGGGTGAGAGTATGCGTAAACAAAGTACGCTTACGATAAGGGAGTTTATAAAGAACTGTGCGGGATGCAATAAAGATATGCCATAAAACCCATGAGCATTATACGGTGGTGATGCGCCTTATAATTTATTGTCTTAACAAGCTTAAAGAAAAGGTGGGAAAATCGATGCGCTGAAAAGAGGGGGAGCGTGAGAGAAGAAAAATTGATTTGTAAAGAAGAAATTTAAGCCGTTGGGGGACGTTGAGGAGACTTTTTCGAGAAAGATGTTGAGCGGATGAACAAAAGAAGAAGGTCCTCTATCCGTTGAAGGAAAAAGAGAGAGGAGAAAAAGAAGAAAGTTGCTATGCTGGAGGGGGCTATCTTCTGATCAATATTGGGCTGCGTTTGCGAGAGTTGTTTGGGTAGAGTAATACGTTTTACCTCTCAGCGATTTTATGAGAAAACAAAACTCATGCTTTTGTGAAAATGCTTTTGTGCAAAAATAAACATAAGAAGAGAAGCTAGAGGCAATAAAAGCGCATCGTGGATTGGTATCTATGGGCGCAATCGATCAGTCTCTTTCCTAAAGATTGGGATTAAAAGGAAAATGAAGGGGCTGCCTCTATCATGGGAGAATAATGATGCCTAGAGGTAACATGTTGGATGAGGGGATGATGTTTTTGAGAAAAAAAGGGGGGACAGAGTTTTGGGTGGGAAAGAAGGGTTGAAAGGGGTTGGGGAGCGTTTGTTGAGCCGCATGGATAGTCAATCGGTGTGGAGTGAAGATTTGTTTTTGAGGGGGGATGAGATGTGAAACGGTTTGTGGGCGAGAAGAGGTGATGTTTTTAAAAGAGCAGGGCTTGTAGGAGGGTGTGAAGGGGGGAGAAGCCCATGTCAGGGGAAAGTTAAAAGGTCAGGGGTGTGCGCGATTTGAGCCGCTGGATATCGGTGTGAGGGGAGAGGGTGTTTTTCAGTTCATTGGGTGAAAAAGCGTTTTTATATGTGAGCGTTAAGATTTGCTCGCTGGTCCCATTAATTGGATGACATGTCCCATTTTGCGGTAGGGGTGAACAGTGCTTTTGCCATATAAATGGATCGAGGTGCGCTCTTGCGTGAGAAAATATTTTAACGTGCTTAAATTGTTCCCAAGAAGATTTGTCATTTGGCAATCGCTATGACGGTATGTGCTGCCTAAGGGAAGACCGCAAATAGCACGGATATGCTGTTCAAATTGTGAAGTTATGCATGCTTTTTGTGTCCAATGACCAGAATTATGGACACGCGGCGCTAGTTCATTTACTAAAAGATGACCATCCGTTAAGACAAAAAGTTCAATACAAAGAACACCAACATAATCGAGGGCATCCATTACTGTTAGGCTGATTTCTTGGGCTGCTTTTTGCACGTCAAGTGGAATATGTGATGGAACAAAGGATTTATGAAGAATTCCGTTTTTATGTTGGTTTTCAGGGCAATCATAAAAAATATGTTCCCCTTGTTTTGTGCGAGCCGAGAGAACCGAAATTTCCGATAAAAAAGGAACTATTTCTTCCAAAATACAAGGCTGCTCCTGAAAAGTCCTTAAGGCTTCGTCACGGGTTTGTTCATTGGGGCGATCAAGCTTGATCTGGTTTTTTCCATCATAACCAAAACGACGCGTCTTTAAAAGACCACGTCCGCCTAAGGCATCAAGACCAGAAAGAAGAGAAGAAGAATTGTCAACAGCATACCATGAGGCGGTGCTAATCCCTTGATCGCGCAAAAATTGCTTCTCAAAAAGTCGATCTTGCGTGATCTCTAATGCTTTGGAAGAAGGATAAACAGGCTTACTCTTCTCTACATATTGAACCGTTTGAAGCGAAAGATTTTCAAATTCATAGCTGACAACATCACACTGAGAAATAAAATGATCTAAGGCTGATGTATCGTCATAGGAGGCAACAATATGGCTGTTTGCTGTTTGTGCGGCTGGGCAATCGGCCTCAGGGCAAAAAATAACTGTTCGAAATCCTAATTCTGCGGCCGCTATGGCGAGCATCCGTGCTAATTGTCCGCCCCCGATTAAACCAATGACGCTGCCTGGAGGTAACATGTTAGGTGAGGAGGGGGGGGATGAGAGGGTGGTGTTGGATGAGAGGGTGGTGTTGGAAAACGGTGCCATTTTAAACCTCCGTTACAGGCGTTTTGGCGACATTGGCTGTTTGTTGTTGACGCCAATCTTGTAATCGCTGGGCGAGATCATGATCATAAATGGCCATAACGGCTGCGGCTAAAAGTGCTGCATTAATTGCGCCTGCTTTGCCAATTGCTAATGTGCCAACGGGTATCCCTGCTGGCATTTGCACTATTGAAAGCAAAGAATCTTGACCAGAAAGAGAATGAGAATGCACAGGAACGCCAAAAACAGGAAGAGGCGTAAGGGCTGCTAGCATACCAGGAAGATGCGCTGCACCCCCTGCACCGGCGATTAAAACTTTAAATCCTGCGTCTTTTGCTTCTTTTGCAAATTGATAAAGGCGTTCAGGGGTTCGGTGTGCTGAGACAATATGCGAACTATGAGAAATACCAAGATTTGTCAAAATATCTGCACTATGGCACATCGTTTGCCAATCCGATTGGCTCCCCATTAAAATCGCGACATCACATGATTTTTTTATCATTCTCTATCCTTTTCAAAGGTTCAATGCGATTCTTTATCATTATTTTTTTAAAGTTTTATATTCTCTTTGCAAAGCCAATTGATGACAGAGAAACAGTTATTTTTCAAATAAGATGGAAAGCTAAAAATTTAAAGGGGGATCTTGAGAGATGAAAAATTAAAGTATTGAAGGTTATGAAGCACTTCTTTTGAGGGGGAGGGATGAATTTTGAGGGGGAGGTATTAAGGGGTGGTGTTGGACTCATGAGGCTGTTGAGCTTGCGGCATTGTCTTTTATTTAAGATAAGAGGGAAAAATGCATTGGGGGAAAGCCATTGATTATCAGTTTTTTTAAAAATGTCTCATTTTTATTTGCTAAAATAAACAAGATCACCATATATTATAAAATCTGCTGCAATTTGAAAAATTGCTTATGAGAATATGGCAAAAATGCGTTGCAAAGTGAGGATATTCTTTTGAGAAAAAAGAGATGTCGCTCTCTTAATTTCAAAGGCTATTTATTTTGCTGTTCAAGTGTTTTTTTTAATTGAGTGGGGGAATATGCTCTTTATAATTGTTGATATATCTTTAATAATAGCTGATATAAGGGGAAGCGAATAATCAACGCTTTTGTGCTTTTGTTGAGATGTGTTTCTTAGCGATTATATAGTTCTTTGTTTTTTCACTTAAATATAATGACAAGAAAAGTGAATGACGAATTGTGAATAATAAATCCATGGTCTCTTTTTTGCCCAATTTTGTAATATGGTGAACGTTGAAATAAATAAGTGTTAAACAACGGATGTAAAGGAGATTTAAAAGCTATGTTTCTTCCATTTTTAATCGCTTTAGGTACTGCAATAACGACTATGTGTGGCAAAAAAAATATAAGTTATGCTTTGTGGGCAATTTTATTCGTTGTCATTCTTCTCACTTTTAACCATCACGCAACTTCTACTTTAAATTTATCTTTTTGAGAGAATAGCCATGGAACAAGTTGAACAAAAAAATCCTCACTTTGTCATCTTTATGAATACGCTAGGACTCATTGGGTTATCCATTGTCTTGGTGGTGGCTTTTTATTATCAATTGGTAAAGTTTGAGTTACCTTGTCCCCTTTGTTTGCTACAGCGCGTTGGATTGATGCTGGCAGGTTGTGGGTTCTTGCTCAATATTCACCATAAGGTGAAAAATACCCATTATGGTATGGTTATTCTTGGTTGTATGGTAACGAGTGCTGTTGCAGCGCGGCAAGTGTTTTTGCATATCACACCCGATGATTTGGGATATGGTTCAACGTTCTTTGGATTGCATTTTTATACTTGGGCTTTCATTATTTCTGTCCTTTGTATCTTTGCTGTCTCATTTGTCATGATTTTAGGCGAATTGGCGCACAAGTTCAAAGAATTTTCTCCTTTTCCAGTCTTGAGTAAAGCGGCAAGTTTCTTATTTGTGTTTTTGATTGCAGCAAATTTGATTTCTACCATATTGGAATGTGGTGGTGGACAATGTGCCGATGATCCTGTAAGGTATGAATTGTTAACAAATTGGTTCCCTTCACAGTCTTGAAATTTTTTAATAATCCCTCATCGTGATTTTATTGTTCAAAGAGGCGGAAATGTTTAAAAGTCCGCTTCTTTTTTATTGATTGGGAAGACATTTTAGCAAGATTATTCGATAATCTGATCTTTTATGCAACGCTGGCTTTTATGAGCGCTTGCGATTGATGTTTTTTAAGCGAAGACTTGCTCTGTGAACCTTTTATACTGTCTTTTGAGGGAGATAAAGGGATTGGTTGCAGGTGTTTTTAGAACAATCCCAGATTGTTGAGCTGCGTGGGTTAAAAAGCTTCGTTTTTTTAAGGTGCATTAACGATAAAAAATTTTTATTCTTGATTTTTCTTAACATTGCGTTAAATAAGTTATTGTATTCATTTTGATGCTTCTGAAGTATCTTTGCTGCTTTTAGAGGGATTAATTTAAAATTTTGAAAATTATCTGAATAATTTTCTGCAGAGGTTTGTTTATTAGAGGCAAACCTTTTTTTTTATCTAATTTTTAGATCTTTTCTTTTCAGTGTGAAGCCTTTTTTAGAAAAAATAAAGCGTCTGGATGACTCTCTTTTTTATTAAGATGTTGATTTATAATGATAAATTATCATTTCCAACGTGAAGCACAACGCTGAAATATAATAAGATTTCTCATTATTAGTTTTTTCATATTGAATCAATTAAAATTACTTGCTTGCACACCATGAGCGGGTGGGCCATGTGGGTCAAAACTGTACAAGAAAGGCATGCCTTTAATGAATTGGCTCTTGAACTGAAGGCTGTCCGCAACATTGGGAGCTGGCAGAGTTTTTGTGATGCTGCCAGTGTGTTCCTCCATAAGCGTAAAGATAGGGGGGCTGAATGGATTTTATACATTTCATGGGGGGGATTTTGCCATTCCTATCATGGATAGCGTTGGCGAAATGGGTGTGACGAACGTTGAGAGATTTGTCTTTAAAACAAGCGTGTGAATATGCAACGCAAGTATATTGTGTTTTGTGCGTTTTGTCTTACGAAAAAATACTGTGACTTATAAGGATAAGTTATCGTTGCGGATGTTGAATGAGAAAAACGAAAAGGTTCTCTTATTTCAAATTTTCTTATAGTCAATCAATTAAATGTACTCTCGTACGTTACAAGAAAGCACTGGATGTAAATAAAAATTCTTTTAAAAGTCGTAAAATGCTTCTTATGAATCCTTTTGATAGCTAGAATTTGTCGAAAAAAATTATGCTGGTCAATGCAAATAGTAGGGCGGTTTATATTTATGATTTAAGTGAAAATAGAGGGATTTAAATGAAAAGGGAGGCGAGATTTTAAAGACAGTTGTTGAAAACGTTATTGTGTAATGCATTTTTTACAGATTTTCTGCTTTCTGTAATGACGTAAAAGCGTAAAAACGGAAATGTGCAAAAAAAGAAGCTGGGACTTTATGCGTGGTGTGTGATTTTATCATGGCATGGAATGTGGAGAGAGGGTATGGGGTTTGGGAATGAAGAGTCTGTGAAGGGAGGGGAAGTTTGGATGAAGAGGCGAGGGTGCGTTGATGAGAGAGGAGAGAGGGTGTGAGGGAAGAGAGGGGGAAAGTTGCTTTTTGAAGAGGGGGTGAACGGGTGCTTTCAGTGATCTTACTTTAGGGTGGTGAAGGGGCAAGAATATTTTAGAATAGGACGTATCTGTCGCGTTTGATGAAACATCATCTGTTGAGGGGTGGTGATCTGAAGTTTATAGGGGGAGTTGGATATATTGGCAAATAATGTTAATTAGTGCGCTGTTGCTTAATCAGAAATCAGCCACAAAATTGCTTTTTGTTTTTTCGGCTAGAGTTCTCTAAAGTTTTTTAAAAGGGTGTGTTCTTTTTCGCTGTATGTTTCTTGATCATAGTGTGCGGCATGTGTTGAAAGATTTTCTTTTGTGGCAATATCTGCATAAAAAAAGCTTATGGGAACATCCAGTTTTTGGGTGATTTCGAGTAAACACCCTGCGCTTACACGATTTAAGCCTTTTTCATATTTTTGGATTTGTTGGAAACTGACAGCTAAATAGCATTCCTAATGCTTTTTGGGAAAGTCCCATGGCAATTCTTCTTTGACGGATTCTTTTGCCTATCAAAATGTCGATAAAATTTGGATTTTTGGTTTGCACTTCAAGCCCCCTCCGATTGCGAGCGCCCTCGCATTGGTATTCCGGGAGTCTAAAAGTACTGAATCCGAGTCAGTTTTTTTGCTTTTAGTGCTTAAAGCACCTGGACATAGCAAAAACTCCCGGAATTCCGGGATACCCACAAAAGTGGGCTCAATTGTACGCTCGGATTTAGGGCTTTTAGTTCCCTATTGGTCGTTGCGTATACGACCAAAATTACAGTATTCATTTATAAGGCAATTTCAGAAAATTGGCAAGAGAAATCAAAATCTTTCTATTCTATTATGCCGTAAAACACTGCTCTTTGAGAGGTGTGGTATGCTGGTTTGAATTTGACTTAAGGGGGTATATGAATGGAATAATGTTAATTGTTACTCTTTTGCTTAATCAGAAATCAGCCATAAGATTGCTTTTTGTTTTTTCGCTTTGAGTTCTCTAAAGTTTTTCAAAAGGGTGTGTTCTTTTTCGCTGTATGTTTCTTGCTCACAGTGTGCGGCATGTGTTGAAAGATTTTCTTTTGTGGCAATATCTGCATAAAAAAAGCTTATGGGAACATCCAGTTTTTGGGTGATTTCGAGTAAACACCCTGCGCTTACACGATTTAAGCCTTTTTCATATTTTTGGATTTGTTGGAAACTGACAGCTAAATAGCATTCCTAATGCTTTTTGGGAAAGTCCCATGGCAATTCTTCTTTGACGGATTCTTTTACCTATCAAAATGTCGATAAAATGTGGATTTTTGGTTTGCACTTCAAGCCCCCTCCGGTTGTGAGCGCCCTCGCATTGGTATTCCGGGAGTCTAAAAGTACTGAGCTTAATCAGCTTTTTGCTTTTAGTGCTTATCGCACCTGGACATGGCAAAAACTCCCGGAATTCCGGGATACCCGCAATGCGGGATAAATTCAATGCGGGATAAATTTATGTATTAAGCTTTCGGGCTTTTAGCTCCCTATTTGATCGTTGCGTGGACGATCAAAAACACGTGCTTATCAATAAAGTAATTTCAGAAAATTGGCAAGAAAAATCAAAATAATCTTAAAGACTATAAGATTGGGTATTTTTTAAAAAAGTGCGAAATATGGATTATAAATCGCGTTTTTTTCCTATAGAAATGTCGATAAAATATGGATTTTTAGTTGGCACTTCAAGCCCCCTCCGGTTGCGAGCGCCCTCGCATTGGTATTCCGGGAGTCACAAGTACTGAACCCTAGTCAGTTTTTTTGCTTTTAGTGCTGGTAAGCACTTGGACATAGCAAAAACTCCCGGAATCCCGGGCCCCCCACGAAAGTGGGTTCAATTGTACGCTAGGGTTTAGGGCTTGTTTTCCCTCTTGATCGTTGCGTAGACGATCAAAATATTTTTTAAGTGATAAAGTAATTTTAGAAGATTGGCAAGAGAAATTAATATGTCATAAAACGGCGTTATTTGGGGTGGTGGTGATATCAGGCATATCAATTTATCAAGGTGTTTTTTTGGAGTGTGATGAATATTTTAGGATGGATTTCTTTGTCTGGTCTGATGAAACAGTCTCGTTTGAGGGGGGGTGATCTGAAGTGCGTGGGCGTGTTGGGTAAGAAGCTGAGATGTCGAGCATTGTTTTCAGAGCAGCGCGGGGTTGGTGGTGTGGGAATTTTATTTGGCTTTATTCTGTGAATGTGTAAAAGCGTAAAAACGGAAATGTGCAAAAAAGGAAGCTGCGACTTTATGCGTGGTGTGTGATTTTATCATGGCATGGAATGTGGAGAGAGGGTATGGGAATGAAGAGTCTATGAAGGGAGGGGAAGTTGGGACGAAGAGGCGGGTGCGTTGATGGGAGAGGAGAGGCTGTGAGGGAATAGAGGGGGAAAGTTTTGTGTTTGTAGAGGGGGTGAACGGGTGCTTTTAGTGATCTTACTTTAGAGTGGTGAAGGGGCAAGAATATTTTAGAATAGGACGTATCTGTCGCGTTTGATGAAACATCATCTTTTGAGGGGTGGGTGATCTGAAGTTTATAGGGGGAGTTGGATATATTGGCAAATAATGTTAATTAGTGCGCTGTTGCTTAATCAGAAATCAGCCACAAGATTGCTTTTTGTTTTTTCGCTTTGAGTTCTCTAAAGTTTTTTAAAAGGGTGTGTTCTTTTTCGCTATAGGTGCATTGATCGTGGTGTGAGGTATCTTCTTTTGGGGCAATGTCTGCATAAAAAAAGCTTATGGGAACATCCAGTTTTTGGGCGATTTCGAGTAAACACCCTGCGCTTACACGATTTAAGCCTTTTTCGTATTTTTGGATTTGTTGAAAACTGACACCTAAATAGCTTCCTAATTCTTTTTGGGAAAGTCCCATTGAAATGCGTCTGTGACGAATTCTTTTACCTATAGAAATATCAATAAAATTTGGATTTTTGGTTTGCACTTTAAGCCCCCCTCCGGTTGCGAGCGCCCTCGCATTGGTATTCCGGGAGTAACAAGTACTGAGTCCGAGTCAGCATTTTGCTTTTAGTGCTCATCGCACCTGGACATAGCAAAATCTCCCGGAATCCCGGGACACCCACAAAAGTGGGTTCAATTGTACGCTCGGACTTAGGGCTTGTCTTCCCTATTGATCGTTGCGTAGACGATCAAAATTACAGTATTCATTCATAAGGCAATTTCAGAAAATTGGCAAGAGAAATCAAAATAATATCAAAGACTATAAGATTGGGTACTTTTTAAAAAAGTGCGAAATATGGATTATAAATCGCGTTTTTTCCTATAGAAATGTCGATAAAATGTGGATTTTTGGTTGGCACTTCAAGCCCCCCTCCGGTTGCGAGCGCCCTCGCATTGGTATTCCGGGAGTCACAAGTACTGAATCCTAGTCAGTTTTTTTGCTTTTAGTGCTGGTAAGCACTTGGACATAGCAAAAACTCCCGGAATCCGGGCCCCCCACGAAAGTGGGTTCAATTGTACGCTAGGGTTTAGGGCTTGTTTTCCCTCTTGATCGTTGCGTAGACGATCAAAATATCTTTTAAGTGATAAAGTAATTTTAGAAGATTGGCAAATAAAAATAGTTTTTATTTATAAACTTTATTTTTTAATGAGAGGCTTTCCGCCTCTCAAACTCTCCGGAACGCTCACCAAAATCATGAGATCAGACCGTGTTTAATGAGGAGACTAACAATCCTAGGTTCTTAAGGTCAAGGAAACCCTTACAAGGCGTCTAACGCGTCCTTGACAAAAGAACCTAACGGCTTGTTTGTCCCTCTCACGCGGCTCCGAAATCATGATTAGAAGGGGAGCTTATAGGGGTGGTGATATCAGGCATATTAATTTATCAAGTTTTTTTTAGAGTGCGATGAATATTTTAGGATGGATTTCTTTGTCTGGTCTGATGAAACAGTCTCGTTTGAGGGGGGGATCTGAAGTGCGTGGGGGTGTTGGGTAAGAAGCTGGGATGTCGAGCATTGTTTTCAGAGTAGCGCGGGGCTGGTGGTGTGGGAATTTTATTTGGCTTTATTCTGTGAATGTATAAAAGCGTAAAAACGGAAATGTGCAAAAAAGGAAAAGGCTTTATGTCGCTAGGGGGCGTTGTGGTTAATGAGACGGAATGTATAGGGATCGTGTTTTCAAGCTGGGAGTGCAACATAAATAGAAGGAGTGGCTTAGAGGAAGTGTGTGGAGAGAGGAAAAATGGGGCAGGCTGTACGGGAAATGCATAGAGAGTGGAGAAAGGCTGTGGAGCATGTCGTGGATGGATGTGTGAAGGATGTTTTTGAAAAAAGGAGGGGGCTTTTGGATGGGGAGTGGTGTTTGCATTTATCCAAATGGCGCGTGTTTAGGGTGTGGAAGGCGGAAGGTGAGGAAAAGTTGGAGGGATGAGGATTGTTTGTAAGTCGTGGAGGATAGTCAGAGGCGTTGGGAAAACGGTTGAGGGGGAGAAATTTTAGCGTAATTTCTCGTCACTCTGAAATCAAGATCATCATAAAATTGGAGGAAATGGGTGGGTAAAATTAGTGGAGAGAAAGTTTTGAGCCTCAATATCTGTGGTGATATGTGTGGTGATGTTTTTTGAGCGCATGAGAGAGTAAACTTGAAAAACCTTTCTCTTTTTGTTGAATTTTTATTCACAAACTTAAGAAAATAGGATATGAACGCTGGAAATAACGCACAGCTTAACAAAATATGTGCACTGTAAAGGAAATGTTTGTTTATGTCAAAAGAAGAAGTTTTAGAATTTTCTGGTATCGTTACTGAACTCTTACCGAACGCGATGTTTCGTGTGAAACTGGAAAATGATCATGAAATTATTGCGCATACTGCTGGTAGAATGCGGAAAAATCGTATTCGGGTGTTGGCCGGTGATAAAATCATGGTGGAAATGACACCTTATGATTTGACAAAAGGGCGCATTACATATCGCTATAAGTAGCCTAAGGGGTGGCTTGCGCTTTTTTGTAAAAGTCATCATATTATTTCTATTATTTTTTAACAGTTTTTTAGCTTGCTTTTCATGAGTGAAAAAAGGGGAGTGTTTGAAGAGCCTTGAAAAATTGTAAAATCAATGCGGAAAAAGATCAAGGAGATTAATGGCGTTTAAAAAGGGGGCGCGTAAAAGGGGGTGTTTAAAAGGGGTGAGAGGGAAGCCGATTGTGAAGGGGTGGAAATGAAAAATATAAGAGAGTGGGGGAAAAAACGTTTGGCAGATGCTCTTACAGAAGGAATTCATTTGGTGCTTGCTTCTGCTTCGCCAAGACGTTTAGCGCTCTTAGCACAAATAGGGATTGATCCTCAGCAGGTTTGTGCAAGCGATATTGATGAAACGCCAAAATTAAAAGAACATCCTGCAAATCTCGCAAAACGCTTGGCAAAAGAAAAAGCGCTGAAAGCCCAAGAAATTTTGCGCTGGTACAATCAGAATGGTCAAGAAGAGTTGCAGAATGGTCAAGAAAAATTACCTCAACAGAAAATGGTTATCTTGGCTGCTGATACGGTGGTGGCTGTGGGGCGCACCATTCTCCCCAAACCAGAGGGTGAAGACGAGGCTTATGAATGTTTGCGATACCTTTCTGGGCGTTCGCACAAGGTCTATGGCGCCGTTTGTGCGCTCAATGAACGTGGAAAAATAACCGTAAAATTGGTTGAAAGTCGTGTCCGTTTTAGACGCTTAACTTCTGCCATGATGAAGGCTTATCTTGCTTCTGGCGAATGGGAAGGGAAAGCTGGTGGCTACGCTATTCAGGGAAAAGCCGGCGCTTTCGTTGTCCATATGGCTGGTTCTTACTCCAATGTGGTTGGTTTACCGTTGGCTGAAACAGTCGATCTCTTGACCACTTATCACTATCCACTTTTCACTCATTGGGCTGAAGAAGTGCATTAGAAAAACTTTAAGGCAAGATCAATGCAAGGTGAAAAGCAACAAAAAGAAAAAAGCAAAAATGAAAAAAAAGGAACAGAAGAAAAGTTAATGAAGGAGCAGATGACAAAGGTGCGCCAAGAAAAAAAAGAGCTAAATTTGCAAAAAGAGATCCGTCCTCCGCATCCTTGTCCGATTTGTGGTCAGATGGCACAACAAAACGCCTATCCTTTTTGTTCCACACGGTGCCGAGCCATTGATCTTAATCGTTGGCTTTCAGGCGCTTATATTTTACCGCCCCCGCCGCAAAAAAGTGATGAAGAAGAATAAAGGGGGAATTCCTTTTGAGGAGAGAATGCTCAGAGCGTTTTTTTGTGTTGGAGCTGAAGGGGAGGTGCGCGGGATTATCGTAAATGGATTCAAGAGCTGGATTAACGGCTTGGTTATTGTCGTTGTTCGTAGAGATGCAGATTAAGTTCAATCAATGATGAAAAATTTAATACATATCTAAGACTTAGCACCAGTGGTTTTGTAATTATAAATTTCTTTGTTGCGGGAAGGTTGTTGATGCCTTTAGAGTGTGAGGGAAGGATTGATAATTCAATCAGTATTGCTAAGGAAAAAGAGGGGCGCGTGTTTTGGTGCAAATAGATGGGGCAACAAAAATCGCTTGTTGGTGCTTTGTTGCGGAAGGTCGTTGATGCCTTTAGGGTGTGAGGGAAGAATTGATCATCCAATCAGTCTTGCTAACAAAAAAGAAGGGTGCGTGTTTTGGTGCAAATAGACGGGGCAACAAACAATCGCTTGTTTGTGCTTTTGCTGGGTAATGGCATGGTGTCATTTGGGGGCTGGATTGATTATATCGTGATTTTGACCGTATCTGTGTACACTTGGGAAGCTGATCAATATGATGTCGCTTTTATTGGAGCGGCAACATTATTACCTGGATCGTTCTGTCTAAGCCAATTGGAATGTTGGTCAATAGCCATTATATGATGCATTGGTTGCGTGCATCGTTGTTATTACGGGCGTTATGTACTGTCGTTTTATTGATGGCGACGAGTCTGCAAGGATTTATTATACTGGCAGTTATTCGAGCGACTTTCAATAGTCTAGCCATTCCAGCAATTTCCGTTTTCAGTGCAAATTCTGTGCCTGAACACGAACGGACTCGTTACTATTCTGTGCTTAATATGATCAATAGCGCAGCAAAGATGATAGGACCTGCTTTGGGGAGTACGCTTTGTCGCGTTTTTTCAGATACATATACTTTATTGTTTTCTGGATTTCTGACATTGCTAGGCTTTATAGTGTTTTGTTGTATTGGTGCACAACCTGTCTCGTCACTCATGATAAAAACAGCGAACACCATGAAATCACAGCATAGGCTTTATGGGACAACTTGGTATGCCTATGTGGCGGTGATGTTTGTGTATTTTCCATGATCTTTATGGTGAATAATCAGTTGCCTGTCATTCTTAATGCACTGAAAATGAATAAAGAGGTTCTTGGGATGCTGGTATCTGCTTCAGCGATTGGTAGTTTTCTATATGGGTTTTGGAGAGTGAAACAATCAAAGCATAAATCCCTTACAGGCAAAATATCGGAGTTGTTAATGCCAGCAATGTTAACAATGATTGGTTTTCTAATGATCTCAGTGTGCTTTTTTTACTTGGATTTACTCCGTATTGAGATTTTGTTTTTCTGTTCTTTTCTTATTGGAGTGGTGAGTGCCTACTTTTCCATATCTTCTAACGTTTATCTGGTAACCAATTTCAATGAACAGATTGGGGTGGCTTCTGGATGGGTGCAGTCTATACAAAATTTAGCTATGTTGCTGGCTCCCTTTGTTGGAGCGTTTGTTTTAGGTCACACTTCGGCTGGGCAGTTGTTCCTTTTTTCTGGATTGAGTGGATTATTCTGTTTATTGGCTATCAGGATATTGGTGAACCGTTCTTTGTCTATTGTTCGTTCTTAATGATTGGCTCATCAATGAAACAAATGTTTTAAATCATTTTTCTGAGATTCAGGGCGTGCGGGAATAATCTAAAATAGGGCAGCTTTTACAACGTTATAAGCTCAACCTTTTGATTTTTACTTAACCGCTCATATGTTTTTTTCGGGGCTTTGCCTTCTTGACACGGTTCCACTGTCTCGTAAACGCAATTGGGGGCATGGTTTTGAGTAACGATTGCACTGTATTGAACCCTGTTATGCTACGAATAGTTAAACTTTAAACTCCAGCCGCTGATCCTCAATCAGCTTGACTTAAAGCGATAACGGAAACAGAAAACGAGCTATAGCGTGAATTGTCCTATATGCCGTAAAACATCACTCTTTGAGGGAGGGTGGTGTACTGAGCTGAATTTTACTTAAGGATGTTTTGTTGTTTGATATATTAGCGAATAACGTTGATCGTTGCGCTTTTGCTTAATCAGAAATCAGCCACAATATTGCTTTTTGTTTTTTCGGCTGGAGCTCTCTAAAGTTTTTTAAAAGTGCGTGTTCTTTTTCGCTATAGGTTTCTTGATCGTGGTGTAAGAGAGTGTCTTTTGTTGAGATATCTTCTTTTGTGGCAAGGTCTGCATAAAAAAAGTTCACGGGAACTTCTAGTTTTTGGGCGATTTCGAGTAAACACCCTACGCTTACACGATTTAAGCCTTTTTCGTATTTTTGGATTTGTTGAAAACTGACGCCTAAATGGCTCCCTAATTCCTTTTGGGAAAGTCCTATTGAAATGCGTCTGTGACGGATTCTTTTGCCTATCAAAATGTCGATAAAATGTGGATTTTTAGTTGGCACTTCAAGCCCCCCTCCGGTTGCGAGCGCCCTCGCATTGGTATTCCGGGAGGTTGAAAATACTGAGCTCAGTCAGCCTTTTGCTTTTAGTGCTTACCGCACTTGGACATAGCAAAAGCTCCCGGAATTCCGGGATACCCGCAAAGCGGGATAAATTTATGTACTGAGCGTTCGGGTTTTCAACTCCCTATTTGACCGTTGCGTGGACGATCAAAAACACGTGCTTATCAATAAAGTAATTTTAGAAAATTGGCAAGAAAAATCAAAATAATCTCAAAGGCTATAAGATTGGGTACTTTTTAAAAAAGTGTGAAATATGGATTATAAATCGCGTCTTTTGCTTAATCAGAAATGTCGATAAAATGTGGATTTTGGTTTGCACTTCAAGCCCCCCCTCCGGTTGCGAGCGCCCTCGCATTGGTATTCCGGGAGTTAAAGGTACTGAACCCTAGTCAGCTTTTTGCTTTTAGTGCTGAGAAGCACCTGGACATAGCAAAATCTCCCGGAATCTGAAGATATCCGTAAAGCGGGTTCGTTTTTACGCTAGAGCTTAGGGCTCGTCTTCCCTATTGATCGCTGTGTTGGCGATCAAAAACACGCTTTAAGTGGTAAAGTAATTTCAGAAAATTGGCAAGAAAAATCAATATGTCATAAAACGGCGTTATTTGGAGGGGCGGTGATATCAGGCATATCAATTTATCAAGGTGTTTTTTAGAGCGTGATGAATATTTAGGCTGGATTTCCTTGTCTGGTCTGATGAAACAGTTTCGTTTGAGGAGTGGGTGATCTGAAGTTTATAGGGGGTGTTGGGTAAGAAGTTAAATTGTAGAGTATTGTTTATAGAGCACTGCGGAGTGGTGAACCTTTCATTTGGTTGCATTCTGTGAATGTGTAAAAGCGTAAAAATGTGAATCTGTAAAAGTGAAGTGGAGAATTTGTGGATTTATATATTGTGCGTGTTTTTGGTCGCGTTGGGCTTTTGTTTGGCGTGGAATGTGGTGAGATAAATGGGGGGACGCATTTGTGAATGGAGGGGGAAGTTGGGAGGAAGAGGGGGGTTAAATTGTGAAGTGTGTGATGGCGAGGCTTTGCTGGCGAGGCTTTGCTGGCGAGGCTGTGATGGTGGGGCTGTGATGGTGGGGGTTATAGGGGAGTTACAGTTTTTATTTAAATAATAACAGTGTGCCTTTCTCTCCCTCTTGCTATAGGGCTTGTGAGGGCCCATATTCTTTTTAGCACTACAGTTCTTCTTTATGCGGCATCATTTGTGGTGTTTGTGGGGGGTGGCCGGTCCTTTGAAGATGCCTCTTTTGTGGAATGTTGGGGGAATAAAAGTGCGGCGGTGGCTTAAGTTGAAGGAAAAAAAATGAACTTGGAAAAATATAGCGAACGGTTGCAAGGTTTTTTACAATCAGCACAAAATAGCGCTCTCTCTTCTGATCATCAGCAGTTTATGCCGGAGCATCTGTTGAAAGTGCTGTTAGATGATTCTCAAGGGTTGGCGGCATCACTGATCCAAAAAGCGGGTGGCGATCTTACTCTTATTCGAAAGGCGCTTAACGAAGCGCTTGATGCTTTGCCAAAAGTGCAAGGGGGAAATGGACAGCTCTATTTGTCTCAGCCGTTGGCAAAAGTCTTTAACATGGCTGAAGATCTGGCGAAAAAAGCCGGTGATCAGTTTGTGACTGTGGAGCGTGTGCTGCAGGCACTGATCATGGAAAAGACAGCAAAAACTGCTGATATTCTCACAAGCGGAGGGTTGACAGCGCAAGCGCTTAATCAGGCTATTAATGATTTGCGGAAGGGAAAAACAGCAACAAGCCCTCATGCCGAAAGCCAATATGATGCTCTGCAAAAATATGCTCGTGATTTGACAAAAGATGCCCGCGAAGGAAAACTTGATCCTGTTATTGGGCGGGAAGAGGAAATCCGCCGCACTATTCAGGTGCTTTCACGGCGTACCAAAAATAATCCTGTGCTGATCGGTGAACCAGGGGTGGGAAAAACAGCTATTGTGGAAGGGTTGGCATTGCGCATTGTTAATGGCGATGTGCCTGAAACTTTGCGTGATAAACAGCTTCATGCGCTTGATATGGGAGCGCTTATCGCTGGTGCAAAGTTTCGTGGGGAATTCGAAGAGCGCCTCAAAGCGGTGCTGGCAGAGGTGCAAGCTGAAAATGGTCAGATCATTTTGTTTATTGATGAATTGCATAATCTCGTGGGGGCAGGAAAATCCGATGGACCTATGGATGCTTCCAATTTGCTAAAACCTGCTCTCGCACGCGGAGAACTCCATTGTGTGGGGGCTACGACTTTGGATGAATATCGAAAATATGTCGAAAAAGATGCTGCTCTTGCACGCCGCTTCCAGCCTGTCTTTGTGCCTGAACCTTCTTTAGAGGATACTATCTCTATTTTGCGCGGTATTAAAGAAAAATATGAACAACATCACAAAGTGCGCTTGGCAGATAGTGCTTTGATTGCGGCGGCGCGTTTGTCTAACCGCTATATTACCGACCGTTTCTTGCCGGATAAAGCTATTGATCTTATCGATGAAGCGGCGGCACGGTTGCGGATGCAGGTCGATTCAAAGCCGGAAGAACTCGATGCACTTGATCGGCGTATTTTACAGTTGAAGATTGAACGTGAAGCTTTGAAAACTGACGTGGAGCCAACAGCAAAAGAACGTTTGAAAAGGGTGCAGGATGAACTGAAAATATTGGAACAACAGTCAGCTGAGATGACAACGGCTTGGCAGGCTGAAAAGCAAAAATTAGGGCATGCTGCTGATTTGAAAAAACAACTCGAAGAAGCACGCAATGCTTTGGCTATTGCACAGCGTGATGGACAATTCCAAAAAGCTGGAGAACTCGCTTATAGCGTTATCCCTGAACTCGAAAAACAATTGAGCATCGCTGAAAATGATGACCAACAAAATCATCTCGTTGAAGAAACGGTCACTGCTGAACATGTGGCACGGATTGTTTCACGCTGGACCGGTATTCCTGTTGATCGAATGCTGGAGGCAGAACGGGAGGCGCTGTTGCGGATGGAAGATGAAATTAGCAAACGTGTGATTGGTCAAGGCGAAGCTGTTCAAGCTGTTTCTCGCGCTGTACGCCGCGCGCGCGCAGGGTTGCAAGATCCCAATCGTCCGCTTGGCTCTTTCATGTTTTTGGGTCCTACTGGTGTGGGGAAAACCGAATTAACCAAAGCTCTGGCCGCTTTTCTTTTCCAAGACTCTAATGCCATGTTGCGCATCGATATGTCTGAATATATGGAAAAACATGCTGGGGCGCGGCTTATTGGGGCGCCGCCTGGATATGTTGGATATGAAGAGGGAGGCGTGCTGACCGAAGCCGTACGCAGAAGACCTTATCAGGTCATTCTGTTCGACGAAATTGAAAAAGCACATCCTGATATTTTTAATCTCTTGTTGCAAGTGCTCGATGAAGGACGTTTGACCGATAGTCAAGGACGTACCGTCGATTTTCGCAATACCTTGCTGATTATGACTTCTAATCTTGGTGCTGAATTTTTAACTGCTTTGCCTGAAGGACAAACAACTGATCAGGCAAAAAATGATGTCATGAATGTCGTCAAAGCGGCTTTTCGCCCTGAATTTTTAAACCGTATTGATGAGATTATTCTTTTTCAAAGATTGCAACGCCACGATATGGAAGCGATCGTCGATATTCAGATAGAACATTTGCAAAATTTGCTCAATGAACGCAAAATAACTTTGCAAATCGAGCCAGAGGTGAGGAAATTTCTTGCCGATAAAGGCTATGATCCTCTCTATGGTGCACGTCCGCTTAAACGGATTATCCAAAAAGAAATTCAAGACCCACTGGCGGAAAATATCTTGTTTGGAAAAATTCACGATGAAACAACGGTGAAAATTATAAAACAAGGTGATCGGTTGGAATTTTTGCCTGAAGATTAAGTTTGAAGAAATTCACGCTATAAAGGGCGGTGATAATCCTATTGTGTGATAAAACACCGCTCTTTGAGGCGTGCTGATTTAGAAAAATTCACGATGAGACAGCGGGTGTTTTATTGCAAAGCAAAGGGAGTGGTCGGTGTTTTTGCATATTAAATGAGTGTTCTCGAATATCGTAGGATTCTTTTATTTCTGTTTGTAGTGAAAACTATTTTCTTGCAATGTAATGAGTGAAGTCACAAGCGGGATTGCTTTATTGCTTTATTGCTTTATTGCTTTGTGCGTAAAAGCGTTAAAGAGAAATGCCGTTTATCTGCCGTAAAATATTGCTCTTTGAGGGGGTGTGGGGAGCTGGTTTGAATGTGACTTAGGGGGGATATGAATGGAATAATGTTGATCGTTGCGCTGTTGCTTAATCAGAGATTAGCCACAAGATTGCTTTTTGTTTTTTTGCTTTGAGCTCTCTAAAGTTTTTCAAAAGGGTGTGTTCTTTTTCGCTATAGGTTTCTTGATCGTGGTGTAAGAGAGTGTCTTTTGTTGAAAGATCTTCTTTTGTGGCAAGGTCTGCATAAAAGAAGTTTACGGGGACATCTAGTTTTTGGGCGATTTCGAGCAAACATTTTGCGCTTACACGATTGAAGCCTTTTTCATATTTTTGGATTTGTTGGAAACTGACGCCTAAATGGCTCCCTAATTCTTTTTGGGAAAGCCCTATTGAAATGCGTCTGTGACGGATTCTTTTGCCTATCAAAATGTCGATAAAATGTGGATTTTTAGTTGGCACTTCAAGCCCCCCCTCCGGTTGCGAGCGCCCTCGCATTGGTATTCCGGGAGTTAAAAACACTGACTTGACTCAGCTTTTTGCTTTTAGTGCTAAAGCACCTGGACATAGCAAAATCTCCCGGAATTCCGGGATACCCGCAAAGCGGGATAAATTTATGTGTCAAGTCTTCGGGTTTTTAATCCCTATTGGTCGTTGCGTAGACGACCAAAATTACACTTTAAGTGATAAAGTAATTTCAGAAGATTAGCAAGAAAAATCAAAAATTTTCTATTCTATTATGCTGTAGAACATTGCTCTTTGAGAGGGTGTGGGGAGCTGGTTTGAATTCGACTTAAGGGGGGGATATGAATGGAATAATGTTGATCATTGCGCTGTTGCTTAATCAGAAATCAACCACAAGATTGCTTTTTGTTTTTTCGCTTTGAGCTCTCTAAAGTTTTTTAAAAGTGCGTGTTCTTTTTCGCTATAGGTGCATTGATCAAGGTGTAAGAGAGTTTCTTTTGTTGAAAGATCTTCTTTTGTGGCAAGGTCTGCATAAAAAAAGTTCACGGGGACATCTAGTTTTTGGGCAATTTCCAGTAAACATTTGGCACTTACACGATTTAAGCCTTTTTCATATTTTTGGATTTGTTGGAAACTGACGCTTAAATGGCTTCCTAATTCTTTTTGGGAAAGTCCTATTGAAATGCGTCTATGACGGATTCTTTTGCCTATCAAAATGTCGATAAAATGTGGATTTTTAGTTGGCACTTCAAGCCCCCCTCCGGTTGCGAGCGCCCTCGCATTGGTATTCCGGGAGTTAAAGGTACTGAATCCGAGTCAGCTTTTTGCTTTTAGTGCTGAGAAGCACCTGGACATAGCAAAATCTCCCGGAATTCCGGGATACCCGCAATGCGGGTTTGTTTTTACGCTCGGATTTAGGACCTTTAATCCCTCTTGATCGGTGCGTAGACGATCAAAATTACACTTTAAGTTAAAGGAATTTCAGAAGATTAGCAAGAAAAATCAAAAATTTTCTATTCTATTACGCCGTAAAACACGGCTCTTTGAGGGGGAGTGAAAAGCTGGAATATTTGAGGGCAGGGCTTGATTTGTTGAGCCTGATTAAGTGCTGTTGTTTGAGGGAGATTTGAAGTTTAAGGGTACTAGGCAAAAAGCTTTGTTCGTTTGCAGAGCAGTGCGGAGTGGTGGTTTGGAAGTTTCGTTTGGCTTCGTTCTATGAAGATGTAAAAACGTGAAAATGTGAATCTGTAAAAGCAAAGCGGGGGATTTGTGGATTTATGTGTAGTCAAGATGATTTTAAATTTAAAGTACTAGGTTATTCAGCTAGTAAAGCAGAATTTCCTAGTACAGAAAAAAGACTAATACTGTACAAACAGTTCTATATTTTGATGATAAAAAAGTTCTATTTGTTATAGCAAGAACAGCTATTCGAGATTTTTTTTGATATTGTCTCTAAATTTGGAACTACCAGCCAAAATATGGGTCTAATTTATCAGTAAAATTAACTAAATCTAGTAACAATAATAGAGCTTACTATGTAATAAAATACACGGTATTGCTAATGAGACTTGACTTTAAAATAAGAATGCAAGTTCAATTTTCTAATCCAGAAACAAAAAACTTATGAGTTTAAAGATTATGAAATTTTAAACAGATATTTTAACACTGAAAAATTTATTAATCTATTACAAGAAAAAGCAGGAGCTATAATTACATTAACATAAAAATAAGCCCTCTGTTGTAACAGAGGGCTTTAAAAGCGGAAAAAATTCTCAACATTGGGGAAACAATGTCAAAAAAATCAAACTTACAAAATTTAAAACATCTTATAAATTATGCAAATTCACATCTTAGTACTTTATAGATATAAAGGCGATGGAGGAATTCGTACCTTCGGAAACCGTCACTACTAAGAATGTGTGTGAAGCTAGCAGAGAATTAAAAAAATGGCAAGCAGAAAAAAAGTTTAAACAAAAAAAGAAAACTTTGCTGTTCGTGCCCATAAATATAATGAATTAATTCCAAATAGTGCTTTTTATTGTAAAGCGTATCCAGAAACTGAAAATCAGTTAATTCACTACAATAAATATAATAACAAAATTAAACAGAAATATTGTTAAAGATAGAAGTTCTAAAAGACTGATTTAAAAAAAATAATTTCTCAAAAGCTAAAGATGATATCATAAAAGATATGGTTAAAAGACATTTTATTAAAAAAGGATATTTTAAAAAAAATACGATACTTTACCAAGCCCTGTAATGAAAAATTTATCGGGAATTACAAAAGCAACTTTTTAACACCTACTTTAGAATTAAATGATGATGAGATATTAAGAAATGCATATAAAGGTGGGCTTTGTTTTTTTAATCAAGAAATGGGGACATATATATATAATGGAATTGAAGTATATGATGTTAACAGTATGTACCCAGCTATGATGTTAAAACTGTTACCTATAAGTAATTCTATCTACAAAAAAGACGAAATATTCACAAATTCATATTGTGCGTGTTTTTGGTCATGGTATGGAGTGGTGTGAGGATTGGGGGAAGAGTTTTCTTGAATGGAGGGGGAAGTTTAGAGGAAGAGGGGTGTTAAGTTGTTAAGTGTGTGATGGGAGAGAAAAGGGGGAATGGAGGATGAAGAGAGTGCGCATGGATAGGAGGAGAGTGGGCTTGATTTGTTGAGCCTGACGAAGTGTTGTCGTTTGAGGGGCGGTTGGGTGTAAGCTTTGTTCTGTGGGGAAAGCTGCTTTTTGAAGTGGGGTTGTAGACCAGTGCTGGTTGGGAATTTTCATTCTTTGAGATGTGGGCTGGAAGTCAATATAATAATATAGCAGATTTTGATCTCATAATTTTTACATTCTTTCTTTTTTTTTAAAGCAAATAAGAAAGAAAAATTAATATATTACTTGATATTGGTCTAAATGCTTATACCAAGAGGAGTATTTCTTTAAAAATTTTCACTTAACTTATTAAGCAATTTGTTAGAGTAAACAACTCTTTTGAAGTTCATATCACCAATTGTATTGAAGGGAATGCAACTTTAACTGTAGAAAAGTTTAATATCGGATGGTTGATATGAATTTATTTTTAAAAAAGAGTCCTTTAGCTCTTTTTTCCTCTCTCTTTATTTCTAAAGTTGGTGATTATGCTTATGAAGTTGTTTTTATTTTACTTGTCTTAGAATTAACAGATAACATCTTTTTTACAGGTCTTGTGTATTTTTTTCGATTTATCCCTTTTCTCTTTTTTGGTCCTATAGGAGGTTGGTTAGCTGATAATTTTTCTTTGAAGAAAAATATGATCTTAAGTGAATTTGTTAGATTATTAGCCTCATTATTCGTTTTTATAACCACTATAACAGGGACTGCAAATATTATTGTTCTTATTTTCGCAGCAATATGTACAACGATAGGAAGAAGTATTTTCCAACCAAGTTTTCAAGCTGCTATTCCCAGAATGTTCTCAGTAAAGGATCTGACAAAGGCCAATAGCATTGCACAAATTATAGAGGAAACTGCATCCGTCATGGGTCCTTTAGTTTGTTCCCTACTGCTTTTTTTAGCAAATAAATCGGCAGTACTCATTTTTGATTTTTTTACCTATTTTATATCTATTATAGTGTTATTTAATCTCATGAATTTAAATTCAAGCGAGAATAAATCATTCAATTTTATAAAAATTTATCGAGAAACAGCTTCCTATCTTAAATATATTTCTAAAGAAAATAATAATTTATTTATTACGCTTGTCGGCTCGTCGTTTGCTATTCTCTTTACTGGTGCAATTTTAAGATTTTTAATTCCAGCTTTTGTCCTCTCTATAGGGGGAGAGGAAAGCCTTGTGAGTTATATTTTTTCTCTCATGGCTGTTGGAACTATTGTTGGTGGTTTGTTATATAGTAAAATTATATTCAAGATTACATCGTTGAAGCTCATGGTATTTTGGCTTCTTTATGGGGTTATTCTGTTTGTTATGCCCTTAGCAGCAGGACTTTATTTAAAACTCCTTCTCGTGTTAGCATTTGTTTTAGGATTTATTGGTGCACTTGTGGATATTAGTTTAGTCTCAGCTATTCAATTATATTCTCGTCGTGAAGATTTTGGTATGAGTTTTGGAACTTTTTCAACTTTAGCGAACTCTGCGGAAGCAGTGTCTGGCTTTATTGCTGGACTTTTTGCACTCGTGGGATTGTTAAGCTCCTTTTTAGCTATGTCTGCATTAATTATTTCCACGGGAATGATTGGCATTTTAAAAATTAAGAAAAATAAAGATACAACATCTCTTAATACGACAGTAGATGACGACCATTGATATATTTAATATCTCCATGCCGTTTCTTTTTTCTAAGACGGTTCGTTAATTATCCTGTTGTAATGTAAAAACATCGCTCTTTGAGGGGGAGTGAAGAGCTAGAATATTTGAGGGCAGGGCTTGATTTGTTGAGCCTGATGAAGTCCTGTCGTTTGAGGAGGGGTGTCTGAAGACTGTGGGGAGCGGATTGGCTGGGCAAAAAGCTTTGTTCGTTTACAGACCAGTGTGTATAGAGCAGCGTGGGGTGGTGAGCCTTTCCTTTGGCTTTGTTCTGTAATGACGTAAAAGCGTAAAAATGTGTCTGTGAGAAAGGAGTGGAGGGATTATGCGTTGTGCGTGTTTTTTGTCACGTTGGGCTTTTGGGGGCGTGGAATGGGGTGTGAGGATTGGGGGAAGAGTTTTCTTGAATGGAGGGGGACGTTGGGAGGAAGAGGGGTGTTAAGTTGTTAAGTGTATAATGGGAGAGAAAAGGGGGAATAGAAGATGAAGAGAGTGCGCATGGATAGGTTAGGAGAGTGTGGATAAGAGGTGGTGGTGCGAAGGGATGAAGGATGATGTGTGAGGGGTAGATATCCCCCTTGGGATGGAGAAAAAATGAAAAGGGGTGGGGATAAGCTTGCCAGTGGAATTTAAGTTGTGAAGTGTTTTGTTTTTATCAAATTGTCGCGTGGGATTTGGGAAATTTCATTCGTTGTTTTAGGGTAGAGCTTTACAATTGTTTCAAAAAACACATAAAATAGCTAATGATGAGCGTAAATGAAAAACCAAAAGAAACAATATCGGTACAAATTGGTAGATAGTGGAGAAGTCGGGATCTAAATGGCCCGTAAAGGACTAAATATTCAAACAATAATTACTCTTCGAGCAAGTGATAATTTCAATGTTATGGGGATAAAAAATATCATTTTTATTGCTTGGAAAATCATCCAATGTCTGTACTTCTTTAATGATAAATCTGTCTTAAATAATATATAATACAGAAAATCATGAAAATAAGTATAAATATATTATATGTATACTACATTCTTTACATATGTTTTGTGTACTTTTAATATATATGTTTTTTATGTTAAGCGTAAGCTTTGAGTACTATTAGAGATGATGGTCGTTCTTTTAACAAGCGAGAAAGTGATTAACTAATGCTTGATTGGAAAGAAATATGTTGTTAATACTATTCTTAGAAAGGGGGCTCTTATTTCTTGTGTAGGAGCTTTTCAAAAAAGGAAATACAATTTATAGGGGAAGTCTAGATGTCTAAATATTTATTTCCGTTGCCTCTTGTCTTGGTGGCTGGTTGTGCATCTATGGGTAATTATTCATCAAGTTATGTCAGTCCAAATATCACGAAAGATGATGTAAAATTAATTGCTAACGATTTTGTTCGTAATCTTAAAAAACCTTTACCGCCCGCTACAACAACACTTATTGTGAAAAAAAATAAAACAGAAGACAACTTTACTCCTGTATTTATTGATCTCTTGCGACGGAATGGATATAACGTGATCTATACAGATCAACCAAACAAACAGCAAAATGGTGTAATCTTGACTTATCAAATAACGCCAATAAAGACAGGTATCCTGTCTATGGTTTCTTATGATGAGGTTGGAGTAACCCGTTATTATGTCCGTACTTATAATAGATGAAACCCCTTTGCCGGTTTGTCTCAAAGAAGTAGATAATGAAGAAATGTGTTTCAGGGGAAATGTTGGGATTGAATTAATCAATAAAAATTTACAGATGTGAAAATTATATATTCAGCTGACAATTACCAGTCGTCTCGTTTACAATTTCAGTATTGTAATGAAAAGAGATATCGTTTTATCTGTTCGCAATTCTTCATGTTCTGTTTCAGTTATATAGCGCTTTTATCATTTCTGTCTTATAGAAAATTACTTTCTGTTCTACGGCTCTATATATCAATTTAATAGTCAGATCTAAACAATCAAATTCATATGAACTCTTTACGGAAATCTGTTGTTTGAGATTGTTGAAAGGTGTTTTGTTTTTATCAAATTGTCGCGTGGTGGTTTGGGAGTTTCGTTTGGCTGCGTTCTGTAAAGATGTAAAAGCGTAAAAATGTGAATCTGTAAAAGTGAAGCGGAGGACTTATGGATTTATATATTGTGTGTGTTTTTTGTTATGGTATAATGATAAATCCATTGAGCACTCCTATCTTTACGCTTATGAAGAAGCAAGCCGGTATCATCATTATATTTGCTAGTTCGTGGGTGTTGGCTACAGCCCTTGGCACTTGAGACGGTTCATAAGAGCTATTTTTATTCCTTTCTTAATCGTTTTTTATCCATACGGGCTCTTGTGAATGGAGTGGGGAAAGGCTGGGATGAAGAGGGGTGTTAAGCGTGTTGACTGGAGAAGAGCGTGTGGGGAATATTTTAGGCCGTGGCTTATCTGTCTTGTCTGATGAAATAGCCTTCTTTGAGGTGTGGGATAGCCATATGAAATAATCAACAGGGGAATTTGATAGACGAGAAATCAGATTGTTGCAGACCCGTGTTTACAGAGCGGTGCGGGGTGGTGGTTTGGGAGTTTCATTTGGCTGCGTTCTGTGAAGATGTAAAAGCGTAAAAATGTGAATCTGTAAAAGTGAAGCGGAGGACTTATGGATTTATGTATTGTGTGTGTTTTTTGTTATGGTATAATGATAAATCCATTGAGCACTCCTATCTTTACGCTTATGAAGAAGCAAGCCGGCACTATCATTATATTTGCTAGCTCGTGGGTGTTGGTTACAGCCCTTGGCACTTGAGACGGTTCATAAGAGCCATTTTTATTCTTTTCTTAATCGTTTTTTTATCCACACGGGCTCTCCTTGCTTTTGACGTGCAAGCGAATGATTTTGATTGATTCAACATGGGAGAGATTTGAAATGAGAGAATCTTACGATGTTTGGAATTCTCAATCAATATCAATGATGCTAAATTATCATTATAAATCAATATATTGTTATGGTATGGAGTGGTGAGAAGGAGGGGATGAAGCGAAGAGTTATGCAAACTGGAGGGGAAATGAAGAGTGCTGTTCGTGTGTTGGTTGGAGAGGAGAGTTTGGGAATAGCTGTGAACAGATTGAAAGGAGGATGTGTAAAGAGGTGATGTGTAAAGAGATGTGAAGAGAGAAAAATAGTGGTAGGCTTTTATATTCTATGCGGAATTTAACAATTATATTTGCGTCTGTATTTGTGTGGGGGATATCCGTGAAATGGGTGTGAGAAGCATTGAGAGATGTTTTTTTAATAAGTGGGTGAAGGAGAAATACAATGGTAATCTTATTTAGAGGGGTAATCCTATTTAGAGGTAATCCTATTTTAGCTCTTGTTGTTTTGGACATTGTGTTTTTTATGAGAGGCGTTTTGCTGGAATAGTGTTTTGCTGGAGAGGTGTTTTGAGGGATGTGGCTCCCTTAAAGAAAAACACAAAAATATCAAAAGAAAAATATAAAAACTTGACAAGGTAAATGTAAAAAGGTATCATAATGATACAATCGGAATTGTGCGTTTAAATCAGAGAGATTTCTTGATAAAATTCTGTGAGAGGGGTGGGGATATTTTCCCAAGGTTTTGGTGTTTGTTATCCTATTTTGAAGTTTGTCATCCTATGATGTCGTAAACCGGTGCCGTAAACCGTTTTTTGAGATGTGGTGGTATCAGGCGGGCAAGGCTTTAGGCAGAGGGGGATATTGGCGAGGGATGTCGATAGGTGTGCTTTTGTCTAATCAGAAATCAACCACAAAACTGCTTTTTGTTTTTTCGGCTGGAGTTCTCTAAAGTTTTTCAAAAGTGCGTGTTCTTTTTCGCTATAGGTGTATTGATCACGCTGTAGGAGAGTTTCTTTTGTGGGAATATCTTCTTCTGCAAAAATATCAGTATAAAAAAAGGTAATAGGAACTGCTAGTTTTTTAGCAATTTCGAGCAAACACCCTGCGCTTACACGATTGGAGCCTTTTTCGTATTTCTGGATTTGTTGGAAACTGACACCTAAATGGCTTCCTAATTCCTTTTGAGAAAGTCCCATTGAAATGCGTCTGTGACGGATTTTTTTACCGATCAAAATGTCGTTGAAATGTGAATTCTTAATTTGCACTTTAAGCCCCCCGCTGGGGGCGAGCGCCCTCGCATTGGTATTCCGGGAGGTTGAAAATACTGAACTCGAATCAGCATTTTTGCTTTTAGTGCTTATCACACTTGGACATAGCAAAAACTC
Source organism: Bartonella sp. MR30HLJHH (assembly GCF_042194195.1). NCBI lineage: Bacteria > Pseudomonadati > Pseudomonadota > Alphaproteobacteria > Hyphomicrobiales > Bartonellaceae > Bartonella > Bartonella sp. MR30HLJHH. The sequence continues at coordinate 259,125 of NZ_JBHIMO010000002.1, forward strand.
CCGGAATTCTGGGATATCCGCAAAGTGGGGTAAATTAACGTTTGAGTTTTTGGGCTTTCAAATCCCTATTTGACCGTTGCGTGGACGATCAAAAACACAAACTCATCAATAAAGTAGTTTCAGAAGATTGGCAAGAAAATTAAAATATTTGCTATACGGTTATACTGTAAAATAGAGATGTTTGGGGGCGGTAATCTGATGTTAGTAGGGGAATTTATTGGGTAAGAGGTTGGATTATAGTTTAAAACCGGTGCGGGGTGGAAGCTTTATTCAGCAGAGTAAAATTTGCTTTTTGAAGTCAAATTGTAGATCAGAGCTTATCTGGCGTGTTTGATGAAACACCAATCTTTGAAGTGTGGGATAGCCATATGAAATAATTAGCAGGGGAATCTGATAGACGAGAAATCAGATTGTTGACAGACCCGTGTTTATAGAGCGATGCGGGGTAATGGTTTGGGAGTTTCATTTGGCTTTGTTCTGTAATGATGTAAAAGCGTAAAAACGTTGATCTGTAAAAATGGAGATCCATAAAAACGGAGCAGAGGCTTTGTGCTTTGTGCGTGTTTTTTATCTTTTAGGGTGTGTCCCATTTTTTTAATTGCTGGTTGCTTTTGAGGTTTCATTCCTGATTTTCATGTCATTTTTTGTGTTTGAGGTTTTGGTTTCTCTTTAGTTGGAAGGAACATGATGATGGTAGATGAACATTGTCTTCCCTTACGTAGAAGAGGGCGGAAAAAAGGGGCTTTGAATAAAACAACAAAGCGATTTAATGAAGCTCTTCTGACAGCGGCGGAGCAGGCGGGCTATCACTATGGTGAAGATGGGTTGGTATCTTATCTTCAGTATCATGCTCTGAATAATCCCGTACCGTTTTTTTCGCTGCTTGCAAAAGTGTTGCCTCTTCAGGCGACTGGAGAAGGGGAGGTTAAAACAGTTTCGCGTATTGAGATTGTACCAGTGAATGCAAAAAGTATCGAACCGGAGAAGCGTGATCCTTCAGCAACGGAGGCTTGAAGAGGGGGCTGTGATGTTTGGGCGTTTATTGGAGAGCAGAATATTTCGGGGGGAGATATTTGGGCTTGGCTTTATGGGGACGCCGGCTTTTATGGGCGATGACAGAGGGGCGTGTGCTGAAGAGGTGATACTCGAGAGGTACGATGCTTAGAGGGCGTGATATTATCTACTGTTTTGGATTTTTTGTAAAGGTTTGGTCTTTTCTCGTTATTGAAGGTGTGGAGATATTAAAAACAGTTTTGCGTATCGAGATTGTACCAGTGAATGCAAAAAGTATTGAACCGGAGAAGCGTGATCCTTCAGCAACGGAGGCTTGTGATATTGAAAAATGTTAGGCTGAGGTGGATGATGCGGGGTGACATCTTGGAAGGGGGCTGCTTTGGTGATTGCTTGTCTTGAGGGGATTGAAGCAGAGGCTATTGTGCTTGTAGGCGCTCGTGATACTTGGCTTGGGTGAATGATGCCTGAGAGCCATGTGTTGGAGGAGATTTGGTGCAGGATGTTTGTGTGGTGGATATGGGACAGTGTTTTGATGGGTGAAGGGCGTGAAACTTGAGAGAAGTATTATGCTTGCGGGATGCATGTGTTTTGGTGGGGGTATCGGGGATAGATAAGTGTGAGGATTGGTGAAGCTTGAGAGGCATGATATTTGAGGATGTTGGGCTTTGGGGATGCTTGAGAGCCATGTGCTGAGGCTATGATTTGGTGGGGGGATGCCGTGCTTTGGTTGGGGGATGACAGGGCGCGGTGTTTGAGGGGTGGGACCTTGGGATTTAAGGACCCTTGGGGGGGGCATATCGTGTATATGCGGGGTCAAAGCGGTCAAAGCGGTCAAAGCGGTCCAAGGGGGGGCTTCATGCAAAAAAGTGAAATTCATTGCGTATTAGGATGAAGAGAAGATAAAGCGCTGCTTTTGAGAAGGGCGTTTTTCGTTCCAATTGCTCTTTTCCTTCAATTGCTCTGGGATAATTAAACTTGGGATAAGCAAAAGGATGAAGCGCAATTATTGCTAAAGTATGAAAATTTATAATGAAAATTGTTCAGAAAATTTCTCAAAAAATAGAGCAGAAAACGGCTCAAGTGGCTCTTATTCCAAAGCTTATTCCTGTTTTTACTGGAAAAGCAGATGTGCGAGCTGCTTGGGGAGGACGGGGTTCTGGAAAAACACGTTCTTTTGCTTTGATGTCGGCTGTTGTGGGATATCGCCATGGAATGGCTGGAGAACGCGGGATTATTCTTTGTGCAAGGCAATTTCAAAATTCTCTCAATGACAGTTCTTTGGAAGAAATTAAACGCGCTATCGAATCTTATCCTTTTTTACAAGACTATTATGACATTGGCGATAAGTATATTAAATCAAAAGATGGACGGATTGTCTATGTGTTTGCTGGGCTTGATCGAAATATCGCAAGTATTAAATCAATGGGGCGCGTTTTCCTTTGCTGGGTTGATGAAGCGGAGCCGGTGACAGAGACTGCTTGGCAAACCCTCATTCCAACTTTGCGCGAAGAAGGAAAAGATTGGAATGCAGAATTATGGGTCACATGGAACCCGTGCCATGAAAATGCACCCGTGGAAAAACGTTTCCGAAATGTCGATAATCCTCATATCAAAGGGGCAGAAATTAATTGGCGTGATAATCCGCAATTTCCTGAAAAACTCAATCGTGATCGAATGGACGATTTGCAGCAAAGACCAGAGCAGTATAACCATATTTGGGAAGGCGAATATCTCCAAGCTGTCCAAGGGGCTTATTATCAGAAATGTCTTCTCGAAGCTGAAATGGAAGGGCGGATTACCACCGTTCCACGTGATCCTTTGATGCAGGTGAGAATCTTTTGGGATATCGGGGGAACAGGAGCAAAGGCTGATGCTACCGCATTGTGGGTTGCGCAATTTATTGGACGGGAAATTCGAGTGCTCGATTATTATGAAGCCCAAGGACAGCCTCTCTCAGAGCATGTGGGCTGGGTCTTTCAAAGGGGATATGAAAAGGCTCTCATGGTTTTGCCCCATGATGGCGCAACAAAAGATCGTGTTTATAATGTGAGTTTTGAAAGTGCCCTTCAACAAGCTGGGTTTCAAACTAAAGTGATCCCTAATCAAGGGACAGGCGCTGTGAAAATGCGTATCGAAGCCGTAAGGCGATTGTTTCCTGCACTATGGTTTAATCGTGAAACGACATGTGCGGGCAGAAAAGCACTCGCTTGGTATCATGAAAAGCGCGACGAACAGCGCAATATCGGACTAGGGGCTGAACATGATTGGGCTAGCCATGGGGCCGATGCCTTTGGACTGATGTGTGTGGCTTATGAACAACCAAATGCTAGAGCGCGAAAAAAACCTTATCGCTCGTTTCACCATTCTCAAACTTCATGGATGGCTTTTTAATGAATATTTCTACAGATTCTTCTTTTGATCAAATCGAAACGCTTGAAAATCAAGCTCTCTTTAAAAAACTCGTGGGGTGGTATCAGGATGATATTGCCCATGTCGAAAAATGGCGAAAAAATGCCCAAGAAGATTACGATTTTTATAATGGACGGCAATGGAATGAGCAAGACTTGGCTGCCTTGCACGAACAAAACAGACCGGTCATGACTTTTAACCGTATTGCACCTTTAATTAATGCCGTGATTGGGGCTGAGCGCAATAATAAAAGACAAGTTCAATTTATTCCACGACAAGAAGGAGCAGCCTTTGCAAACCAGATTCTGACAGGGGCGGCTGAGTGGTTTCGTGATGAAGCCGATGGGGAATACGAAGATTCCGATGCCTTTCAAGATGCAATTATTTGCGGAATGGGGTGGACAGATACACGCCTTGATTATGAAGAAGATCCACAAGGAAAACCAATCATTGCGCGGCTGGATCCTATGAAAATGGTATGGGATGCAAGTGCTGTTAAGCCTAATCTTATTGATGCACAACGCTTGTGGTATATTGATGAAAAACCTCTTGCTGTGGCTCAGGAAATGTTTCCCAATGTTCATTGGAGTGATCTTAATGCTGATTGGGTTAAACATCAGAGTTTTTTACATTCAACCAGCAATGGGATGACACAAAGTTATCAGGCTGAGAGGGGGTATCAGGAAGACTGGGAAGAGGGAGGGACCTATCAACGTCCTAAAATGGTGACATTGGTAGAATGTCGTTGGTTTGAACGCGAGGTGATTTATAAAGTTCTCGAGCCTCAAAGTGGAAAGTTTATCGATTATTCAGAGCAGGATTTCCAAAATTTAAGCAAAACCTTTCCTCATGTTCAAGCAACAAGGTTGAACAGAAAAATTGTCAAACGGGCATTTTTGGGCAGAAAGCTGCTCGAAGCGCCTGATAAGCCCTTGGTCCCACACAATCAATTGGGATGGGAATGTATTACCGGTACTTTTGATAAGTTAAGCCGGCACTTTTACGGACTTGTGCGCCCTACAAAAGATCCCCAACGGTGGGCAAACAAATATTTTAGTCAAGTGATGCATTTGCTCAATAGCCAATCAAAAGGCGGAATTATGGCAGAACGCGATGCTTTTGATGATGATCGACAAGCCCTCGAGAGTTGGGCTAGAGCCGATAGTATTACTTGGTTGAAAAGTGGTGCTGTGTCTGGGGGAAGAATTCAGCCTAAACCCGTGGCACAATTTCCGCAAGGGTTTTTCCAATTGTTTAATGAAGCAAAGAGCGCACTCGAACAGGTGACGGGGTTGTCTTCTGAATTTATTGGGACAAGAGCTGTCAATCAGCCTGGCGTTCTTGAACAACAACGGCGACAATCGTCACTTAATCTTTTGGCTTCCTTTTTTGATGGGTTGCGTCGATATCGGCAACGACAGGGGAAAATTATTCTCTATCTTATTCAAAATTATCTGTCCGATGGGCGGCTGGTCCGTATTGCTGGTGATGAAAATGCCCAGTATGTTCCACTGACACGCGAAATGGTGACAAGTTTGGAATATGATATTGTTGTGGATGATGCGCCAACAAGTCTTAATGAAAAAGAGCGTACTTTTGCACTGATCATGCAACTGCTTCCTTTGATGCAAAATTTTGCAACGCCTGAGATTATGCTCGATCTCTTACGCTATTCGCCTTTACCAGCCTCACTCATTCATAAAATTGCGATAAAGGCGCAAAATTCTCTTCAAGAAGAGCAAAATGCCTCAGCGCAGATGGGGGGTAATATGGGAACAGAGCAGATAATGCAGATGTTGCAGACAGTAAAGGCTCAACAATAGGACCCCGCTTTATGATGTGCTCTTTCAGATGAATTTCGTCTATCAGAAGTTGCTTATCTAAACAATTTCCATAGTTACCCATGTTGCTTATGTCGTGCAATGTCGCCTCTCTTTATCTCAGAAGAGCTGTTTTATTGGACAGTGTGTATTGGGAAAAATGTTCGATAGAAGTCTTGTCGTCATGGTGGGGGAGCCATGTGGGGGAAATGTTGGAGCCAAAATGATGGGTAAGCATTAAGGGGATAAATGCTCTCAGGCTGTTTTATCTGAAAAATTTAATTTTATTGTTAAAAAAAGAGAAGGCTAATGTCATGGATCAAGAACACTTAACGCCGGCAGAACAAAACCAATTGAAACAGGATTATCTGCTCTCAACACAAGAGGGGGAAGACGGTGAAATTGGAAGAGAAGAAAAAACTCTTGAAGATAATTTTCAAGGGCAAACGCATCAAAAACAGTATTCTTCGCAAAAGGCTGGAAAAGAGGTTCAAGGGGGAGAAGATGCTCCGCCAGATCCGCAAAAAGACTTTATAGGCTATATGCAATGGTTGGGAAAAACACTCCAAAAACAAGGACTTGTTAATGAAAAACAACAACCTTCTCTGGCTCGCGAAGCAGAACAGTTGCAAGCGTTTTTTCAGCAGTCTGTTGCAAGTGTTAAACAAAAGCATCATGATTTTGATCAAGCAGCTGATTTTATTTATGAAACGCGGGCTAAACAGTTGGCAGCTTGCGCTTCGCTCTATCCTGAGATGGCAGATCCCAAAAATATTGATGCGTTGATTGGCGATGAGTTGAAGCAGATCTTGCGCGATTGTGCGCAAAAAAATCAAAATCCGGCTGAAGTGATTTACTCTATTGCACAAAAAATTGGCTACACAAATGTTCCCAATAACATGGATGAAAATTTACAGGAAAGACACAATTCTGCACGTACACTTGCTGCTTATAACGGCTTGACGCCAAATGGGCCGATTTCTTTGGAGATGCTTGATAAAATGTCAGAAGCAGAGTTTAGCGCTTGGGTTTCTGATCCTAAAAATAAAGCTGCTTTTAATCGTTTAATGGGGGGAAGAGAATTTTAAAAATAAAAATGCGGGGAGTGTTTTTTGCGGGAACGTGGAGAGGTTTTTAGCGCGGGGGAATGCGGGGGATTTCTCAAAGCACGGATGTGGTGAGGAGAGCTCTTATAAGGGGGAGGCAGACGCTAACAGAAATTAGATAAAACTCACGAATAACCAATTCACCATTTGAAATGAAATGTGGTGTTTTAACAACCGGCGCTTTGCCGGGTTTTTTATGTCAATAAAACTTTTAGAGGATAAAATGACTGTAACTTATATCGGACTTAATGACCCAATGGCAGTGCGCACATGGTCTAAATTACTAAACCAAGAAGTCTCAAAAGCAATTCCGATTGCACCGTTGATTGGAAATGATTCAAATAGTATCGTGCAATTAAAGGATGAAACCACGAAAGCAAGTGGGGATGCCATTAGCTTTAATTTGCGTGTGCAGTTGCTAGGCGATGGGGTGAGTGAAGGGCAGACATTGGAAGGCAATGAAGAAGCCTTACAGTTTCTCAATGATCGCTTGGCAATTAATGAACTCGTTCATGCTGTGCGTGTCAAAAATGAGGGAACGATTGATCAACAACGAATTCTCCATGATTTGCGTACCGAGGCAAAAAATGGTTTGGTTGATTGGTATGCAGATCGTCTGAGTATGATGTTCTTCATTCAAGTGTGTGGATATACTGCAAAAGCTATTAACTTTGAGGGACGTACGATTACTCTTAAACCTGTCCATTATGGGTTTAATGCGCCAACGGCACCAACCGATAAACGCATCGTGCGCCCTAATGGAAAAACAAAAGATGAAGATTTAAAATCAAACGATGTTTTTGATCTTAAGCTCATTGATAAAGCTGTCGAAAGGGCTAAATTGGCAAATCCCAAAATTAGACCCGTGCGGATCGATGGGGAAAATGTCTATGTGCTTTATCTACATCCAACCCAAGTGACGCAATTGCGAACCAATACAGATGCGGGGCAATGGCTCGACATTACCAAGGCAATCTATAGTGGAAGTCGTATCAAAAATCCGCTCTATGATGGATCTTTGGGCATGTATAATGGTGTGGTTTTGCGCGAAGCTGAACATATTACCGAAGGAGTCGAATCTGGGACGGCAAATAAAGCTGTACCAAATGTGCGTCGTGCTGTTCTCCTTGGTGCACAGAGTGCTGTGATTGCTTTTGGTAAAGATCGAGGGGCGACACGCTATAAATTGGTGGAAGAACTCTTCGACTATGAAAGAGAATTCGGGGTCGCGGCAAAAACCATTATGGGTATGAAAAAAACTTGCTTTACCTTGCCAGGAAGTACGCAAGGGGCTCAGGATTTTGGCACTATTGTCATCCCAACTTATGGAGCACCTGCTTAAAGCGAATGTTTGCTAACTTCCCCCAACAAGAGGGATCTGTTGGGGGAAAAATTTAAAATGCTTCCAGAAAAAGGACAGGCTTATGACCACTTTATACACTGATCCCAAAAATCTAAACCTTACACATTCAGACCATTCTAAAACTTTTGCTTATATGGTCGCGCTTATTCAAGATGAAATTGACGATACAACAGCGGAATATTCCCTGCAAATTCAAGATTCAATTTTTACGGCTTTGCGTGTGTGTGAATGCGAACCCTTTTTCTTTAATGAAAAAAGAGAAAGGACCTTTAAAACACAAAGTGGTAAAACATGGTATGGGCAAGAAGAGAGAGTTTTTATTGAATCAGAAAAGAGCTTGGAAGGCGTCTTTTTAGCAACAAAGAATGCAACACCAACAAAGTTGTTCTTTAAGCCCTTGGAAGTGTTGCATCAACAATATGGTATGCATCCTGCGCTAGGAACGCCATTCTTTTATACGTGCCTTGATCAAAAAATAGGACTCTTTCCAACACCAGAACATGTGGAAACTATGCAGCTTTCTTATGCTCCTGTTCATTTTGCCGATGAACAGCTGAAAGAAAACGATAATCCTTGGTTGATTTATGCTTTTGATCTTATTAAAGCACGGGCAAAATATGAACTTTATAAAAATATTCTTAAAGACCCTGAATATGCCGCCGTTTCTTTCAGAGATTTTCAAGAACAGCTTCAAGCTTTGCGCATTGAAACATCGCGCCGAAAAGGTTCCTCAAAGATTCGCCCAATGAGTTTTTAAAAGGCTTTGTTCCAAATCGTTGATGGCTGGTTTGTCCCTTATGGTTGGATAAGCGCTGGGGATTGATGGTGAAGGGCTGGTGGATGGCGCTGGGTATGCCATTATTTATGGTATCTTTTTTTTTCGACGTGTTAATCAACTTAAGGTTGTGTATTTTGTTGAATTTTATGCCTTTAGAGTTTTAAGGGCTTTTGTGGTTTTTTATCAATAAGCCTTGGTGTTTTGAATGGCACTAGGCTCTTCAAAGATTTTATGGGGGTCTTGATGGCTTTTTTCCCAATCGCTGATTATCGACCCGATGTGGCGGATATCAATGGAATTTTTACCGATGAACTTGTTAATGTGCTACCGGCTGATGGCTCCTATATTCCTATGCCAAGTTTTGAACCTTTATCAGAGCCTTGTCCTGAGCCAATTTTAGGTGCTCTTGCGGTTAAAACAAAAAATGGGGTTTCTATTATTGTTGGGACAAGAGAAAAAATATTCTTGCTTGATAATACAACAATGAAGTGGAAGGATATTAGCCAAAAAGGAAAATCTTATCTTGCTAATGTTGATGCTCCGTGGTCTTTTGCTTTATTTGGTGATTTTATCATTGCTGTGAATGCCAATGATAAACCACAAGTGATTGATATTAATCATGATAAAACATTTAGAAATTTGGGGGGAAATCCACCACAAGCAGGGATTGTTCGAATCTGGGGAGATTTCGTTTGTTTGATGAAATTAACCGAGCATCCAAGGCGGGTTCATTGGTCTGGATTAAATGATGCTGAGTTTTGGACCGTGGGGAAAAAAAGTTGCGATTATCAAGATTTTCCTGATGGCGGATTCGTCCAAGGGGCAACCGAGACAACAAATCCAATTATCTTTATGCGTTCTGCAATCTATGCTGGTTCTTTTATCCCTGGCTCTAAGATTATCTTTAGTTTCCAAAAAATTCACGATAAACGAGGTGCAAAAAATGCTGAATCGATTGTTTGTAGAGGCGATTTAGCATTCTTTGCCGATGAGGGCGGTTTTTATCAAATAACAAATGAGGGACAGATTATCCCTATTGGGTTCGAAAAAGTCGATCGAACGATGACCGCAAAATCAAGGCAGGATAATCTGTATACCATGTCTGCGGCTATCGATGGGGTGTATAATCGTGTTTATTGGATGGTTGATTCTGATGAGAACCTTCATAAACGTATCTTGCTCATTTATGATTGGGGATTGCAAAAATGGACAAAAGCTCTCGTGGATATCAAAATGATATTGCCTATTTTCTTAGCAGGAACAACCCTAGAAGGTCTTGATTTTGTGACTAAGAATATTGATGATTTGTCCTTTTCTCTCGATAGTAAAGCTTGGAAAAATGAATCGCCTATTCTGGGGGCATTTGATCAACAGGGGAGACTGGGTTCGTTTTCTGGGGGGGCTATGGCTTGTGTCGTGACATCACAAGAAATGGGGCAGACAAATGGCATGATAACACGGGTGAAAAATATTATGCCTCAAGTCAATAGTGGAAAGTTTTATTTGTCTGTGGGAATGCGCTTTCGACAATCTCTTGAAGAGGAAACTGTTTGGTTGCCAGAAAAACAGCCTTCTTATAATACTGGACAAATTCATTGTCGCGCAAGGGCACGGTTTTATCGCTTTAAATTGCGCATTCCTGAAGGGGTGAATTGGACTCATGTCACTGGATTTGATGTGGAATTGACGCGAGCCGGCATGCGATAGGCCAAAGCCTTTATAAACAAAGGAACAAGGTGGTGCGTTATGCTTCATGCTTTTCTGCGATAAAGGAAAAATAGTCTGCACAATGGCTTATTTTTATAAAGAAGAAAGTTTCCTATTTGTTATGACAAAGGGATGATGGGGCTTCTTTTCTTTTTTTGTGCGGTAAGCATGGAACGTGAGAAATGCGTAGGGGGATGTTATTTAAGGGGAGATGAGTGATAAAGCTAAAAGAGCCAAAGTTATGATGCAAGAGAGTCAAGATTTGTATTCTGCTCATTTGACAGAGCAATGGCCATGGGAAAAAATAGCTCCCTATCAAGAGGCACTCAATGCTGCATTGAAAAAATATGCTCAGCGCTTTCCTGATGATGTTTGTCTGGAAAAAATTGCTGAAGAAATCGCTACAGGACAAGTACAATTGTGGCTGGTCTTAAAAAATAAAATCCAATTTAGTGCTTTTGCAATAACCAAGGTTGAAATAACCCATACAGGGAAAAAATGCGTCGTTCTCTCAGATCTTGCTGGAGAGGGAGGGCTGAAATTGGTCAAATTGATTGATGAAGTCGAAAAATGGGCGCGAACAATTAATGCTGAAGAAATGCACATGTTTGGAAGAACTGGATGGGCGAAAAGGCTCGCTCATCACGGATATTCTCGTAATCTTATTCAATATAGAAAGGTTCTCAAGCCATGAGTAGAAAAACCACACCTCAAGTGCAGACAACAACACAAACAAATGCTCCACCTGCTTGGGCGGCTGATATTTTTAAACAAGCCAGTGCTGATGCACTAGGACTTTATAATAAAGGAATTGGCGGCAACGTTTATCAGGGAGACAGAGTCGCTGGTCTTAGCGATATGACAAAAAATGCTCTGACCGGTTTACAACAAGCAGCAGGGCTCTATAACAATCCAACGGTAACGCAATGGTTGAATGCACCAACCAACAGCGCTACAAATCTTTCCGGTATGGCTAAGGGAAGCTGGATTGGAAGCAATAGTAAATTTAATACTGCATTGCAAAATGCCCTGAATAAAACTTCCGATGCAATTAATCAATCGATGTCTGGGGCAGGACGTTATGGCTCTGGGGCTCACACCGGTGTGCTGGCCGATGAACTAGGCGCTTTAGCAACAAATGCTGCAGCACAGCAATATAATCAAGATATTAACAATATGATGAATGCAAACCAGATGATTGATCGCTCTCAGAATGATCAGGTTAATGCGGCAAATAGCTATTATCAAGGACAGAGTAATGTGCAAAGCAATGCTTTGAAAGGGGGCATGATTCAAGATGTAAATCGTCAAAATATCTTAGATGCTGAACGCCAAAAATGGTCAGAAAAAGATAATCAAGATTGGAACCGATTGCAAAACTTGTTACAGATAGGAACACAGGCTGCTGGAAATTACGGAACGACTTCAGGAAAATCCACGACAATGCCTTCTGTGACAAAAGATCCATTGCGTGATGCGCAGCAAGTACTTGGATTGGTAGGAGGAATTTTAGGGCTTTGTGATGTGAGAGCAAAAGAAAATATTATCCCTGTGGGGCAGAAAAAGGGATATCCACTTTATACCTTTAATTATAAAGGAAATCCACAACGTTATCAGGGCGTTATGGCGCAAGACGTATTGCGTGTGAAGCCTGAAGCTGTTTATGTCAATGCAAAAACAAAGTTATTGCATGTTGATTATGAAAAAATAGGACTGAAAATGGAGAAAATGAAAATGGACAAAATACCGGCATCTAAAAATAAAATTGCGGCTTTCTTTTCTTCATTTTTTGCTCGTTTTCCCTTTTTGAAAAAAGAGTATCTTCTATGAGTTCGATTTATGATTGGTCAATTATCGCATCAGAAAATGCTTATGTCGATGAGAGTATAAACTGGGCAGAAGGGCAACCGCCAAGCACAGTCAATGATAGTGCCCGCGCTATGATGCAACGCATCAAAGAATATTTGTTGGATAATGGGGGCGGGATTGAAACACAGTTTACTGTCGATGTGGAAAACGAGAGGACATCACTTCGTTTGGCGACAAAGTCTTTTTTTGAGACTTATATGGATGGCATTGTTGTGCGCTTTAAAGCACAAGGCGTCAACAGAGGAATAACAAATGTTTCTTTAAATCAATTGCCGCCAAGACCAACTTATATGGCAACGCCAGAGGGTATTATGCCTTTAAAAGGGGGGGAAATTCAAAAGGGGGGGCTTTATGAAATCGTCTATACGTGTGATATTGCCGGAAAAAATGCTGATGGATGGTTTTTAACCAATCCTACTATAAAACTTCCTGAAATTCCGCCCTTTCCTCCTTTGCCTGAAACTTTTTCTTCTGGATTTATTGGGACTTTTGCTACAGAAAAAATACCCTCTGGATGGTTACTCTGTGATGGTAAAGAATATTCGCGAAAGAACTATGCCAATCTCTTTGCTGTTTTGGGGGAAACGTGGGGAAAAGGAAATGGGCAAACAACATTCAATGTTCCCGATTTGCGTGGAATGTTTTTACGGGGGCTCGATAGTGGAAAAGCAATTGATAAAGGACGTCGCTTGGGAAGTCGACAAGAAGAGTCTTTTAAATCTCATACTCATGAAGGAAAAACAGATTCGACAGGTAAACACCAGCATAGTTTGGCAATGATTAACAACATAGTTCAGGAGCTAAATAACGGTAGTTATAAAAAAGATATGGCTCTAGTAGTTTCCTATAAAAATTTGTTGACAGCTCCTGCAGGAGAGCATGAACATAAGGTCTTGTTGCAAAAAACAGGGGGAGATGAAACACGCCCCGTCAATATGGCGGTGGTTTATGCTGTCAAAGCCTGAGAATGAAAGCTTTGAGAGAGAAAGATAAAAATGAGCAAAATATCTATTATGAGAAAAAGTCTTATAGAATATAAAGTCTTATAGAATATATTGTGCAGAAAGTTTTGAGGTGCTTTAGAAAAAAACTGAACTCTCTTTATTATTTTATTTTTTGTGCTGCCTTTGTTGGATGTCTAAAGGTAAGTTTGCCTATTGTTCTTTAGAGGATCAAGACAGTAATTATTGAAGGTAGGGGTAAAAGAGAACAAAAAATCTTCCTTTATTCATAGAGTTTTTTCTGAGGAATAAAGATTTTATCCAAAAGGCTCCCTCTTGTGGTATCGTGATACATTGTTTAAGGTGCTGGGTTTAAAGCGCTGGTGGGCGATGACAAAAAGCCCATGGATAAAATTTTATCTTGTTATACCGTAAAACACTATTATTGAAGCTGGTGATATGGTGATATGGTGATATGGTGATATAAGGAAAATAAGACATACAATACTTGATCCATTTAAGTATTGAAGAGACATCTATTCAGGGGATGGGGTGCTTCGTTAAGCCTTATGCAAGTGAATTATATAAGGTAAGCAGCAGACGGAATCCCTTCAGAGTAGTTGGATTGTTTCAAACCGATGTGGGGCTAAAATCTTCGTCTTTTTAGGTGGCGGGAAGAGATCAATGGATATGTTTATTTAAAGAGAGAAAAGGCAAAATGGTGCTCTCCTTCTTTTGGGTAGAGCGTGTATGCAAAAAGCGTTCATTCTTTTAAAATGGGCATTTTATTGGCTAGAGCAGATTGGCGATGCGTTTAACACATGGTGAGTAATTGAACTCTCTTAGATGGCATTTTTTACTTGTTAGGAAACTTCTTGAAACAGAATGAGAGTGATACGAGAAAATCTGTAAAACAATGGTTTATCCCGTTGTGTCGTAAAATACCATTGTTTGAGATGCGGTTAAAACTTTATGCATTGGGATGTTTTTCGTCTGTGCGTATTCTTAAAGCAGCGTTTTTTGTAGAATAACTCTAGACAAGGCTGCATTTGAAGGGGAAGCTCAGTCAAATCCATTAGATAAGAAGTCAGATTGTTTACAGACTATTGTTTATCGATTGGCATTGTTTGAAGCCCGGTGAGCGTGGCTTTGTCATTTTGGGGAAAGCCAACAAAGCAGCAAGGTGACATGCATTTTTCTTTGGTTTCAGGTGATAAAATTATCACTTTAGGTGGAAAACAGACTATAATCTAAAAAATACCTTGTAAAAATTTTTGATGAGGAAATTTTTTCAAAAGCCTTTCACATAGTTGTCTGAGGTTGTCTGAGGTTGTCTGAGGTTGTCTGAGGTTGTCTGAGGTTGTCTGAGGTTGTCTGAGGTTGTCTGAGGTTGTCTGAGGTTGTCTGAGGTTGTCTGAGGTTGTCTGAGGTTGTCTGAGGTTGTCTGAGGTTGTCTGAGGTTGTCTGAGGTTGTCTGAGGTTGTCTGAGGTTGTCTGAGGTTGTCTGAGGTTGTCTGAGGTTGTCTGAGGTTGTCTGAGGTTGTCTGAGGTTGTCTGAGGTTGTCTGAGGTTGTCTGAGGTTGTCTGAGGTTGTCTGAGGTTGTCTGAGGTTGTCTGAGGTTGTCTGAGGTTGTCTGAGGTTGTCTGAGGTTGTCTTGAAGAATGCAAGAGCCGTACAACGGAAAAAGATATTCAAATGCTTAATACGCGTTTAGCTTATCAAAAAGGGGGATATAATGGCACTTTTTCCATTTTCTATTGCTGATATTGATGATCCTGAATGTATTCGTGTGGTTCTTTATGCTAGCGGAAGAATGGGACATGCTCCTTTAAACGCATTGTTGAAGACAGCATCTGAAGATATTACAAAAATTTCAAAGCGCATGGACGCTTTAGAAAAAAAATTAAATGCTCTAGATCTTATCAATGTCGAACAGAAAAAAAATACGAAAAAATAGAATCAAGACAGTATTAATAGTGTTGTGAGTGGTGGATTAACGACATCAAGCAGTATTGTGAGCGGATCAGACATTAAAATAGAATCATTGTCCGTTGGAGACATATTTTTTCCTTCAATAAACGAAAGGTCAAAAATAGACGACAGCTCTTTTGTTTCAGAACTTACAGCACATGAGCCGCTAGAAATACACAGTACAGTAATGTTAGTCAATACATGGGTGTTGAGCAGTCTAGAGGGATTTCTTCTTTGTTTAAAAAGGAAAAATAGAAAAGAGTGGTCATAACAAACTGATTATAACAATAGGTATGGGTTGAAACTATAGATCAGATGCACCTTATTTATATCTTCGGTGGGGTGTGGAATTGCACTCTGTTTGAGATGTTAAAAAAGGTAAAAAATTGATAGGGAGTGTAGTTTTAAAAAGAGAAGCGTTGTTGCAGGAAAGTTAATCATGGGGTATTGGGAGATTAAGGCGCATATTGAAATCTAAGGGCAAGTTTTTTAAAGCCTACGGAGAAAGGAGCCGTGCCCAAACAGAAACGCATGGCAAAAGAAGTTTGTAGACGATAAAAAATCTTGCAATAATTTTAAAAAGCTTTTGGATAGAGCATTCAATGATTTTAAATTTATAAATAATTTGCTGTTTCTACGCTTTTTTAAAAGAGAAAAAAGCAGTTTATCGCAATTTTAATTTGTCAAAAATCCCATAAAAAGAAAGTTTTAATTGTCACAAGAATAAAAGCAGAAAAATTCCTATAAGAAAAAAATGCGTATCATTATATCTTTTCTTATAAAGAAGAGCAATGTTGTACTGTTTGAGCAGGCTTGAAGGCTAAAATTTCACTTGTTTTCTTATCAAACAAGATTGCACAAGCGGTTGTTTATTTGTCTTACGCTGTAAAGACTGTCCTTTCAGGTGTGATGATATAAGGCAAGCCTCTTTGTAAGAGCCCAAATAACACAAAAAGTGTTTTTAAAGGTGTGCCAAATATTTAAGGCAGGGCTTATTTGTTGAGCTTTAAGTTTAAGTAAATCATATGTGGGAAAGCTAAATGGACCCCGCTATAATCCGAGCTATTAATAGATCAGATTGGGTGAAATCTCGTCTTTTGAAGTGGTGGATGCAAGTTAAGAAAAACCAGCTTTTACAAGCGTAAAAGAATGGGTTTTATTATAATTATGTACTTAAAGCATGTGTGTTTTTCATGGATGATATTGAAATAAAGCTACAAAGTATTTTGATTTATTTGATACGTTTTGATTTTAGAAAGTGCGTTGTTGCAAATGACTTCCATTAATACGAAGGCGTCATTATTTATACTCTTTTTGGATAAATTTTATAAATATAATTAAAAAGCTTGCAATATTATACGATTTGTGTATAAGTATTTATTATTGATTTCTTTTGTATTTTATTTAATTATATCTCTATTCATAAGCCGCGCCATTTAAAGGTGCGGCTTTTTTCTGTTTAATAACAGGGGTGCTATATATCTATTATTGAGGTGGCTTTGGATATTTTTTTCATTATTCGCATCATTGTATTTTGTGATTTCGTTTTGCAGTGAAATCTCTAAATTCTTGAGTGTTTTATCCCAATAAGGAAGATTCAAACTAAAAATGCAGGTATCTGTTTTAGTTTCTTTGCGTTGATTATAATGGGGGGCGTTGAATAGTTAAAGAATGTTTGTTACTGTCTGATGGAGAGTGATATGGGGTGAAGCGTAAAATGGTGGCGCACTTGAAGGTCTATTATCATACATGCTCGCATGATCAAAAATGCAAATGTGTCTTTTACAGTGTTTGTTGATCTCGATTAGAAAGTCCATTCTTTTCTTTGTTTGGAGTTTTGCATCAATAATTTCTTATCTTGTTGTAGTGATTGCCTTTTGAGAGTGCGGTGATAGAAGGCATGTAAGATTTTATATATTGAAGTGTTTGTGTGTGGTAAATATGAGGGGTGTTTTTTCATCATGTGATGAACTCTTCGGGCAGTGGGGATTTTGTCCATAAAGCGTCATAAAATATCACTTTTTGTTCTATGGTGATAGAGATCCCATGAGGGGGAAAGAAGAAGGGGAAAGTCAAGTGGATTTTGTGAGCCAATCATGTAAACTGGAACGGATTCCATGCGGATATAAATCAGGCTTTGTTTGTTGCATATAGCGCTATTTGTTGCATAACTTGTGATAGCTAATTCTCTAAATAAAGGGATTTGACCGGTAGCAGAAAAAAGAAATCATTACGAGATAGCAAGTGTGCTTGTTTCAGAATGTCTAATGCTTTTGCATGACAAAGGAACGCGAAACTCTGTCACGTCGTCCTTTCATGTTTTCGAGTTCAGGGTTGTTCATATATTTCCTTCAACTTGATCTTTATGCATAGGAGGCAAGGGAATTGGAGGCAAGAAATTAGGATGAACATTTTGGGATAAGCAAAAAGCCAATATGTTGCGCTCGTTGTTTTACAGCATGTTTGATAAAAAGCTAGGACATCTTTCTAATCCATTATGTGTGTAACCTTAAGGCATTGTTTTCTTAAGAGAGTGCAGAGCTTTTTCTGTTGCTTATCAGTCAACATCAAATCTCAACGCTGCAGCATGTTTGAGAGAAAGAAGAATGAGAATCCTACGGATTCAGAAGGGCAAAACTCTCTGAGCGACTCCAGCTTTTGTAAGCTAGACTTTATGTATGACAGATGGGGGCTGTATTTGAGTGATTGCTGAAATAGGGAGACAGCCTTATTGAGAAAAATATAAAGGCATATCAATCACTCGTCGTGCTATCATCTTTTTGCTTTATAATTTTCAAAACTATCTATAGCAATATTATTTAAATAATAAAGATAATGCCTTATGCCTTTGTGTATCGCGTGTCTTTTTGGGATTATGCCTCTTACATAAAAAAAGAATGCCCCAAATATTATTTGTCTCCGAATATATATTTATTGCATATTTACGGACTTGTTTTAAAGAGATGTCCTACTCCCAAGTCCCTTTCACAAGAACACTCGTCAATGGTATAGGGGTAAAGCCCCTATGAAATGGATAAAACTTATAAGGTATCTCCCTCATCTTTATGCTTCATAAAAGTGCAGGTTGGTATTCTCATACACTTTTCCAGCTCCCAATGTTATGACAGCTTTGGTTCGTGAGACGCTTTATAAGAGGTATATGTCTTTTTTGTACAGTTTTTAATCCACATGCCAACTCCGCTTGTAATTTGCAAGCGACATGGTTTGATCGTTTCAACGGAAAACAAATTTAGGATAAGAGTATCCTATGGTATTCGGGTCTTTCATTCAATATGCAAAACAATAAATACTCTTTATAAATCAAAGTGATGTGTCTTAAAGAAGACGAATTGTTTATAGAGCCACATGGATGAAGAATCTTCGTCTTTTAAGGTGGTGAAAGAAAATCATAATCTCTATTTTTTCATAAAGGGCATGAGAAAAGTGTTTCACAAAAATTTTATAGGATAAAAATTATACGATAAAAAAAGAGAGTCTTTTGACATAAGAGTCTTGATCGTTTGCTGCTATAACCTGTATTGTGTACACAGATGCTTCTATCATTTTTTGCTGTAAAAGCTTCTCTTGGGATGTTAAAGGGTGCAATCTTTATGGAAAAAAGAATCCGTGCAAGGCAAAAGGCTTATTTCAAAAGATTATATCGCAAGATTGCTTTTGTTTGCATAATACTTTTTTGTATAGTGATTTTGTGTTTTGTTGTTGCAAAGGTGGTCAGTTATTTTTCTTCTCATAAAAAAATAACACAACAAGCACCCGTTGAATTGGTTATTCCTGTTTTTGATCTGCGTGTATATTGCAAGGAAATTTCTGCTTCCGTTATGCCCGATATGAAAAAAGAGGTTTATCAGCATTGTCTTAATTTGGAAAGTGAGGCTTATTTTGCTATTCGTGAAATGTGGGATCAGCTTTCTGATACTGCAAAAAAACAATGTTTGACGTTGGTACGACCTGGGGATGGAAATTATTTTCTCTTACGCGATTGTTTTCTCAATGAAAAAGAAAACAAAAAAGGCAAAAGACGCAATTACTTTTAAGTTTTTATTCGGAAAGTTAAAAGGATGCGAATTTTGATGAGAAGATAAAAACCTCTTAAATTACGATCTGCCTCGAGACCGATAGCAATTTTATTTATTGATCTTGTTATATCACACTTCTTATTTAAGGTGTGGCGACATAAGGCATGGATTCCCCCTTGAAATGTTTAAGGGGGCGTGGTGGAGTTTCAGGAGAATTTGTTGAGCTTTTTTAAGGGAAATAACAGGCGTTGGAAACCCATTTCGTAATGGTTCTGGTGAATGGTATAATGGTAAAGCCCCCATGAAGTGTATAAAATTTATAAAGCATATTCATCTTTACACTTTAAAAAAGAGTAAGCCGGTACCGTCTCACACTTTGCTAGCGCCCAATGGTGTCTGCTGACAGTTCTTGAGCCTTAGAGACGGTTCATAAGAGGCACTTTTAGCCTTTTTTTATCGTTTTTACTCTACGCAGGCTTTCCCACGTGTAATATGCAAGAAAAAGAGATTGATTCAACAGCAAACAGATTGAGGATGAAAAATCCTACGGTATTAAGTTTTCTTACTCAACACAAAAGATATGAATTATTGTTATAAATCAATTAAGTGTACGAATTTTACAAGAATTTTGATTGTTGACAGAGCAGTGTGACTTGAGAACCTTCGTTCTTTGAGGGCGTAAGTCAATAGACATGATAAAAATGACTAAAAAAGAAACATACCTTTTATAAACATTCAAGGCTGCTTCATGCGTAAAGCGCTGTGCTAGGTTTACAAATGTGCTTGTTTTATAATTCCAGTTTTCTTTATCAGAAAAGACTTTATCAGGAAAGATAAGAAAGGAAATGCGTTATGCCATTCTTATTGATAGGCTTTGAGAGGGGCATTTTTTTTGAGAAGAAGTTGATTTTTAAAAAAACGTGAAATATTGGTCGTTTTTTTCATAATTTGATATTTTTTTGTATTTAAATATTTTGTTTTTAAGCTCAATTTGTTATAAATAAAAACTGTGATTAACTTAAAAATTCCATGGGTTAAACATGGGTTAAAATAGAAATTGATAGTATCGGGCTTAATTTAGGAAAGAGGATTAATCTCCTGGTGTTTATAGGGCTTGAATAATATTTCGTATTAATCTATCTGTAAAGATCAAGAGGTTTTGTGAAGCGATCGTGGATTATCGCTCGCAAGGGGTTGCTTTAGCGATGAAGAGAGGCTATATTCATAAAATAAAGAGGTTCGCGCAGTGACTCGTTGGGATGGAAGTGCTTGTGAGTTAAATGCACGAGGGGGTAGAGGATATCGGCGTTTTTAGGAGCGGTGGTTTTAGAGCAAAAAAGGGAAGCTTCTAATATTCTCTGGCAGGAATTTTTTCTTTGTCAGGTATGTTGTGTATGTGTGTTTTCCTTTTTGTTGTCCACAAGATAATTATTTTTTTAGTGAAATATGGTTTATTTTAAAAAAAACACTTGGAATTTTACGTGAACATCATTAGGTTTCTGCTGTTTGACAGAGAAAGAGGGAATTTTTGATTTACGATTTCCCTGCTGTTTTGTGATTTTCAAGAAAATATATGCTTTTATCAATATCAGTAGGGTTCGTTTGAGTAAAATAAACGCGGATAGCTTGATAACCATATGTTAAAAATGATCAGCATTATCAAAAGGTAATGCAATGAGGAAGAGTCAATTAAGACATACATAAGACAAACACTCCAAAAAGGGATAAAGATGAGGCCACAACAAAATAGACGGGTACGCGGTCGCAATAATAACAATAATGGTAATAACAATAATAATCGTCGCGGTCCTAATCCGTTGTCTCGCAATTATGAAAGCAGCGGTCCGGATGTTAAAATTCGCGGGAATGCTCAGCAAATTGCCGATAAATACATAAGCCTTGCGCGTGATGCACAAGGTGCAGGTGATCGTGTTATGTCGGAGAATTATTTACAACATGCCGAGCACTATTTGCGTATTATTTTAGCAGCAGCTGGACAAATGTCTCAATCGGTTCGACGTGATGAAAATCGTGGTGATGAAAATCGTGATGAAAACAACGAGCAAGAATGCGGTGAAATAAATCTTGACGGTGAAAAAAAGGATGCTGTCGAGGGTGATACAGATGTATTACAGATGCCGACGCAAAAAAATGGCAATGGCCAATATGCTAAAACGCAAAATGGGGATGCGCGTGAAAATGCTTTAGAGGCTCTATCCGATGAAAAAACGGATCAAGAGCACTGTCGCTCTGAGAAAAATGTTGAACCTGTCAAAAAAACACGCCGTTCTCCCCGTCGACGTACTGTACGGACCCAACAAGATGAATCATCTCTTGAGCTTTCACTTACAACAGCAGAAAGCACGAGCAATGGAGATGCATCAACAGCAACAAAAGAGGCTTCTTCGTTGCCTGGATTAGGTGAGGGAATACAGAGAAAAACGCGCCGTCGCCGAGTGGTTAATCTTGAAGCAGAGGAAAATGTTTAAACCTTCAGAATGCTGTGTAAGCGCTTGTGATGATGTTATTGGTATCATGATGGTAAATTATATATGCTTAAGAAGCTTCTTGCGCTTTCTTTGAATTTTCACGGTCAGTGTCAGGAACTTAACGAAGGGTGTCAACAGACAAGATTGCCTCTTTGCTGGGATTTAAGTGAGGGGATACAGAGAAAAACGCATCCGTGTATTTTAAGAGGCAGTTCTTGTATGAAGAACACAATGTCGTTGTTTTATTTATTGACACTTATATTTACTATCGTTCAATGTATTTATGCCCACTTTGCGATGGTGCTCACTAATCCTATCATGTGAAATTTATCGGCTATCCTTGCTTAATAAAAGATGTAAGCTGAGCGTTATTGCTTTAATTTTCAATGTTGCAACAGTTCTTCTTTTGATACCGGATCATTCATAAGAGCTATTTTTATTCATCCATTTCCTTGCTGCGATATGTGGGGAATGATTTTGATTCAGTTCCTCATGAACAGATTTGAAAGGGGAGAATCCTACAGTATTTGAGGTTCTCGTTCGACATGCAAAATAAATAATCACTATTAAATTAATATGTTGATTTTTTGCATTCAAGAAGATGCATTTCTTGCACGTTTATTAGCTTTTCCCAAGCGATGTCAGTTTCCTTAAGCATGGGAATGCGTTGACAGAAAGGTTTCTTCTTTTCCGAGATTTAAGTGAGGAGATACAGAGAAAAACGCACCATTGCCAGAGTGGTCGTATCTTGAAGCAGAGGAAAATGTTTAAATCTTCAGGGATGCTGTGTAAGGGCTTGTGGTGATGTTAGTTGCTTAATGAGGCATTGTTTCCGATATTTCTTTTGTTGTTTCAACAGAAAGAACGGCGATTAGTGCACCGGTGTGATAATTGTAAATCATAAATTTTGTTTGTCCATCAGGGGTTAAAACTTTCAGTACAATATTGTGTTCTGAGAGGCCTTGCGACAAAATCTGTGTTTTTTCCGGTAAAGAGAGCGTATGATTGATAATGTGTGGGGTTTTGCTGGGAGAGGAAGATAACTCTGTTTGTTTTGGCGCTGATCCGGTTGCGATCACTTTATAAACAATTAAAAACAGTACGGTTAGAATAAGGAAAAGCGTTATTAAAACGGAAATAATCATTAAACCCATAAGTTTTTTTCTCACTCGTTCTACAGCAGGATCTAAAGGGAGATCTTGAGGCAGAGAATTTTGCTCTGTGTGATGGTCTTTTGAAGGTTGCATGCGCTTATTATCCATCATGTCTTTCATTGATTATTTTTTTTGAGATCTGATGGGTTTATGCTTTTAAAGTTTTTTGTGCAAGAGGTTTGTGGAAGAAGAATGCAAAAGAGGAAGCGATGTTGGTAAAATGCCTTCTTTCTGGACTGTAGATATCTTGTTATTTTCGTTTTGGCTTTTAAGCAGGAAATTTCCACGGTTTGTTACAGACCAGATCAATTTTACTTCTTGTTGATGTAAATCTGCATGTACGTCTATACATTGGGCAAAAATTTGTTGTCCAGAAAATGCAAAATTTTTTGTGGATGGTATCATGGATTGTTCACATGCTTGAGCCGTTGGATAGATTTTAACCATTGTATTGTTCGAATAGCAACTATTGAAATCATCTGTACATGAAACTAATAAGAGGATAAAAACAAGGGGATTCATCAATTATTTTCCAAATGAGAGGTTGACAGCATGGACTCCAATTTGTCAGTCTAGGGGCTTCTTCACCGTTAAACGTTTTTACAGTTTTTTAGTTCCCCCTTTGAGATGTCGGTCTATAGTGAATTAATAAAAGTCATTGGTTTGCACGTCATAAAAGGCTGTGTGTGGGCTTTGTGTTGGTGAGAAATATTTGAAAAAAGACTAAAATGCCTCTTATGAACGCTCTCAAAGGTCAATGGCTGTTGTAACATGAGGGACAAAGGGTATGATAATGCTCAGCTACTATTTTTATGAAGTGAAAATGGGCATGAAGGTAAAGAAGGATGTGGGGTAAAAAGGGGCGTGCTTGATGGTTCACTTTACGGGGGCTATTATATTTTATTTACAGACACTGTTTTGAAATAAGCGTGGATGCGCTGGGAAATATTAAAAAAGTGCATGAATGAAAAACACAAGTGTATTCTGTTTTAGGATGTCCTATTGTACCTGAAGAGGATATCTCAATTAAAGAATGCGATAAATAAAAGCATAAAATGTGTAATTTCATCAGTTAATTGTTATTGTCGTGGATGCTTTAGTCCCGTAAAGCTGAAGAGTGATGATGGATGTTAGCTTTACTCCTTGAAATTTCATATTCTGCCAAAATGGAATTGTATGCGCATTGCGAAAGTTACACAAAAAGAGATAGGTAATAGGTTCGCTTTTATTTGGCATATAAAAGCTGAAACGGTTTACTCTTCATTGTTTTGGTTTCTCTCTTAAAATATGCGGTTCTATAAGGGATGAAAGTTGATTGACAGCGGAAATGGATTTTATATGGCTTAAGTTTTCATCGTTAAGGTTTTGGGGAACTATTGGGGGGCATAGTGGTTGGTTTAAAGAGGCTGGAAAATATCTTTGTGCTTAATAAAATAGATGAGAAATTTTGCTAAAAAAGGGGAAACTCCTCTTGTTTGTTATTTGAAATGCTCTTTTAAGAAAAAATATCAAAATAAGTATCAGGAACAGAGAGGCAATAGAGAATTCCTTCTTTTGTCAATTTGAGGGAAGCGGAACCATTTACGGAAATGGGAACGATTTTTTCGAGAACGGCACTACCAAAACAGGCTTTTTTATTGTTTGTGGGAGGGATGCCGGATTCAAAATTTTCACGCCAAGTGATGATAAGTTGCGTTTTGCCATTCAGTTTTGTTTCGATTTCACAGCGTACACAGATGCTACCCTTTTCTTGGGAAAGGGCCCCAAAAGAAAGAGAATTTACAATCAGTTCATGAAAAGCCAAACCAATATGCAAAGCGGCATTGGGAAAAAGATAAGGATCTACGCCTTCAAGTGAAAAACGTCCTGTTTCTTTCATAAAATAGCCTAAAGCCTGCGTTTGGACCAATTCGCGAAATTGAGCGCCACGCCAATCGGAATCAGTGATCAGATCTTGAGAATGAGAAAGAGAATGAAGACGACCTTGAAATTTTCGTAAGAAAACCTGAAGAGATTCAGTATAGCGGGCGGTTTGGCTGGCAATACTTTGAATGATCGCTAGAAGATTTTTAGAACGATGACTGACCTCGCGAAGAAGGATTTTAAGCACTTGTTCACGGCGGCGTAAGCCGGAAATATTAACACCGGTGGTGATAATACCGATAATGTCTCCGTTATCATTGCGGTGGCAATCAATAGAAAATTTGTACCAAATCTCTTGTTTTTTTGTATCTTCAAAACGTGCTTCAACAGTTTGCATTTTGCCACTCGCTAAAACTTGCAGTTTGATGGTTTCCATATTGTCTGCAAGGTCAAGCGAAAAAAAGTCGCTGTCACGACACCCAACCCGCCATTTATTGTGCAAATGGTGTGGCAAGTTTTCAGCCCATAAATAAACCAGATTTGTTGCCTGATAGAGAACACAAATATCAGCACCACGAATCGCTTGCATGAGCGCACTCATATGAGATCTATCTATGGGAGGCTTTGAAAGAGGCGTAACGATCATAATTTTAAGATGTTACTCTGTTCTAAGCCGCTTTAGAAGCATTCTCTTGAAAAAATAAAGCTTGGGAAATAAGCGCTTTCACCATATCAGGGTTAAAAGGTTTGGTCACTAAAAAAGTTGGTTCTGGACGCTCGCCGGTCAGTAGCCTTTCGGGAAAAGCCGTGATGAAAATCACCGGTATACGGTCATTTTTCAAAATCTCGTTGACCGCGTCAATACCTGAACTGTTATCGGCTAATTGAATATCAGCTAAAATCAACCGTGGTTTTTTCTTATGATACATGATGACAGCTTCATCACGCGTGCGCGCTATTCCTACAACACGATGACCTAGGCTTTCTACCATTTGCTCAATATCAAGCGCAATAAGAGGTTCATCTTCAATAATCATTACTTCAGTGGCAATTTGTTGAGAAATATCAATGGATGCTTGGTTGAGAAGCTTACGGAATTCTTTTGTATCCAGATTCATGATTTCGCTGGCTTCTTGTTCATGAAATCCTTCAACGGCAATGAGCAAAAATGCTTGGCGTGCACGAGGCGTGAGATAGGATAATTTGGCACTGGTTTTTTGTTCAAGACCAAATTGGGGCAGGGGCTCAGGGATGTTCGGTGTGGTTTGGTCAAAAAGATGGCAAAAAAGCCAATAAGTACCAATTCGGTCACTGGATGCTTTGGGAAAAATGGAGATATCGGCAATGAGTGCTTCCAACATCGCTGACACATAAGCATCGCCAGAGGATTGGCTACCGGTGACAGAGCGGGCAAAACGCCGAAGATAGGGAAGATGCGGGGCAATGCGCGTTGATAATGACATAATTTATAACTCCTTTGACCTTTCAAGCATTTTGTTGGTTGAAATTCTCAGCAGATAAAAAAGTTCCTTGATTTGTATGGAACTTTTTACCGACAGCTATATTTACAACCATAAGGCGAAAAAATTCTTCGCGGTGCTACTGATATTATATGGATTAGGGGGATGAAAAATGAACGACCGTGATGAAAAAAATCTCACCACACAATTTACAGTTGGAGATGATCTTCTCGGGGTCAATAGCGAAATAGCACGGAAGTTACGTCAATTTTACATGGAAATTCAAGAAGAAGCACTGCCACGGTGTTTGCTCGAGCTTTTAGAGAAGTTGGAGCGCGCAGAGCAATTTGGCTTAAACAATGTGGAAAAGGTTTGAATCCTTTATGTCAAAGTGCGCGAAAAACTTTAAACAAGAACTCCTTTTGGTGTTACCGGCTTTACGAGCTTTTGCTGTTTCTTTAAGTGGCAAGCAGGATAAAGCCGAAGATTTGGTCCAAGATACTGTTATGAAGGCGTGGGCTAAGCAAGACAGTTTTGAGATGGGAACCAATCTTAAGGCTTGGCTTTTTACCATTTTGCGCAATGAATTTTATAGTCAAATGCGTAAAAAGGGAAGAGAAGTTCAAGATACCGATGGCGTGTTTACTCAAAATGTTGCTGTTCATCCTGCTCAATATGGATCGCTTGATTTGCAAGATTTCAAAAAAGCCTTAAATTTGCTTTCTGCCGATCAAAGAGAAGCCATTATTCTCATTGGCGCATCGGGGTTTTCTTATGAAGATGCCGCAGCTATTTGTGGGTGTGCTGTTGGAACCATTAAAAGCCGTGTGAGCAGAGCGCGTAATCGATTACAAGAACTTCTCAAGGTGGATGGAGAGTCTGATTATGGTCCTGATTCTTATTCAGCTGGAAGCACATTGTGTTCATTTAACGGCTAAAAAAGCATAATAATTATGATCGATAGCCTTGTTTTTTTTATTCCCGTTATAGCTATTACAGTAAAGTCAGTATCTGAGGGAATTCAGAGTGTGTGGCGTGTATCCTTAGGAACACAAGAAAAGCCTGTATAAACTTTCTCACGGGCTTTAGGTTTTATGTTCCATAAGGTTGCCTTCCTTTGTACTGAAAAATGACGACTTTCAAGTTCGCCAATGGACATTCTATGACAACAAAAACAAATTTGATGCTTCAAATGCCTTCTTCTGATGCAACGATATCACGCTGGCGGTGGGTAGCGATTGTTGTTTCTCTTGTTATGGCTCTTTTGGCATCGGTTTTTATTATGTTGCTTTCAAATGCCGTTGATCGAGAAGTCGCACAGTTGAATACAAGTTCAGAATTACGCGAACAGGCTGATTTGGTCCTTATTAGCTTGATTGATATGGCTGTTGCTGATCGCAGCTATGCAAAAACGCGCAAGGCGGAAGATAAAATACGTTTTGAAAATGCAGAGCGGGAGTTGGGAGATATTCTCGATTATACCGCACTTATCGTTTATGCGCATCCACAATGGTATGAATGGTTTACGGCTTTTAAAAAAGAGGTTGAAGCACGAAAAGCATTTATGAGTGCCCATATGCATGCTCTTGATGGAATTCCTGAACAACCTTCTCATACGGCCTCTTTTGAAGTATCAAAGATTCCTGTGGCACGTTTAGCTCAATTGATGACAAGCTTTATTAATGGGGATGATGTGGTGCGACAAAAACAGCGTGAGGGTATCGCATTGATGCGGGCTGCTTTGACATTGGCAGCTATTGTTTCCGTTGTGAGTACTTTTATTTCTGCCTATTTTGTTATTAATCGTTTTCATCGTGATGTGCGCTCTTTAAAATTGTATCAATTGCTGCTTCATAGCGAAAATATCGCTCTGGAAGCCCGCGTAAAAGAACGAACACAAGAATTAGAAAGAGCACGCAATCACGCTGAAAAAGAACGCCAACGGGTTGAAATATTGTTGCAGGATGCAAGCCATCGCATTGGCAATTCTCTGGGGACAGTATCTTCTTTGCTGGGGCTCCAGTTAAACCGGAGCAAAAATGAAGAGGTCCGTTCTGTTCTAGGAGCTGCACGTGATCGTATTCAGACAATTTCTACCGCACATCGTCGTTTGCGCTTAAGTGATGATATGGAAACGACTTTTTTGGCAGAGTTTCTCAGTTCTGTTGTGCATGATGTCGAATTGGCAGTCCCTTTTGAATTGCGTGAAAACATCACCATTCACACCAACTTTAAAGATTGTCGCCTGTCTTCAAGAGATGCGACAACACTTGGAATTATCCTTGGTGAATTGCTAACAAATTCCTTTAAACATGCCTTTCCTGATCAACGTACGGGTCATATTTATATCTCTTTTGGTCCCCAGAAAGATGGGCAGTTGATGCTCATTGTAGAAGATGATGGCGTGGGAATGAAAAGCCAAACTTTAGAACAAAAAACAGGGCTTGGTCGTGTGGTCGTGGAACAACTCTGTATGCAATTTGGTGAGAAACCTCTGTTTGAAACTTCTGCTTTAGGAGGCACAAAGATTGTCATTCCTTTGCCAAAACTCAGCATGAATAGTTCAAAAAAAAGCTCTGACTGATTTTTTAAAGAGATAAACTCTTTGCTCTCTGCTTGTTCGTTTTAATAAAAATGAGAATAAAATATGACTTAGATAACGTGAACACAGCACCATTCATATCAGATTGTCAATTGTCTTCAAGAGAAGAAACTTTGCTTCTTCATCTTTTGGTCTCTTTGTTTTTCGCTTTGTTGACTCCGGTTATCGGCTTTTAAAATTCTTCTTTTTTGTATGTTTTATAGCTTTGAAGTGCTTAAGTTAAAATTTAAATTTATTTTGAATAAGAGCTCCTTTAAGCCAATAATACTTATATTAGTAAGCTCTATTTCTTTGCGAAGAGATTGTTTTTTCAAGTTTTGTTATTTTTTGTAAGGCATGTAAAACTTTAAATATGTGGTGTTTTTGTAAAAGTGTGTAACGAATATTCTTAAGGATACTTTGCTCATAAAGTTCATGAAACACTGTCCTTTAAGGCTATGAACAGCATAAGCATTCAACAAGAAGTCGGGTTGTTTATAGAATGATATGGGTTTTAGAATCTTCATCCTTTAGAAAAACTTACCTTTGATTAAGATTTTATCGCATGGACAACAAAGCGATTTTTATCGTTTTGATAAAACAAACAAGAAGAGTTAGCCTTTTTGGGTTTCATATTTTGCACTTTTCTATTGTGCGTAAACCTGCGAATGGGAGGGCGTTTTATTTTTAATCATTGTTATGCGACTTTGGGTGGTGGCATATTTTGGCGTATTCTTTACAGATATTTAAAGTGCGGAAATCTCTTTGAGAAAAATAAGTGCTAAAGCATATTTTTTAGATGTTTTGAGTCGTAAAAATGCAGATTCTTTCATGCTTTAAGTCTCTTCGGAGGGTGTTAACGGGCTGTTTATCAAAGAATCAATATTGTTTTTTTCTTGTAGGAATGTTTG
Source organism: Bartonella sp. MR30HLJHH (assembly GCF_042194195.1). NCBI lineage: Bacteria > Pseudomonadati > Pseudomonadota > Alphaproteobacteria > Hyphomicrobiales > Bartonellaceae > Bartonella > Bartonella sp. MR30HLJHH. Next base: position 288,599 of record NZ_JBHIMO010000002.1, read on the forward strand.
TAGGTCTTGATTGGTTAAGGCTTTGCTATCCGGTATACGGATGCGCATGGGATCAACTTTGACGCCATTGACAATGATTTCAAAATGACAATGGGGACCGGTTGCCATTCCTGTTGTTCCAACATACCCAATGATTTGTCCTTGTCGTACTTTCACGCCTGGTTTGATATCTGGTGCATAACGGCTTTGGTGTGAATAACTGCTGACGTATCCATTAGCATGTTGAATTTCCGTGTGATTTCCATAGCCGCCTGTTACGCCTACTCTTGTGACAACACCATCCCCTACAGCAATAATGGGTGATCCTTTAGGAGCAACCCAATCAACTCCCGTATGCATGCGAACATAGCCTAAAATAGGATGTTTGCGTGGACCAAAGGGGGAGCCAAAAATCCCATTTGGTGTGGGTTTGCGCAGCAAGAAAGGCTTTGAACTCCTCCCTTCAGAATCATAATAATCAACGCTTCCATCTTTTAATTGATAACGGTAATATTTATAAGTTGTATTTCCAAAAGTTGCGCTAATATAACGAATTTCTGGATCAGTGTTTTTGGATGCTTCCTTTGCTTTCAAGTTCTTTTTGCCGTTTTGGTTTTCTTTATCGCTTTGTGGTACGGCATAAAATATTTCGATTTGATCATTGGGGGTTATCGGACTTTTCATGTCAATATTGGTGGCAAGCAGACGAATAAGACGATGAGAGAGAGATTGTGATATATTATGGCTTAGCAAGGCATTATAGAGTGCATCATAAGCTGTTGGTAATTGCGCGCTATTGATATAAGAATGCGGAATACCATTTTGAAAAGCCGTTTTAAGAGCTTTAGACATTTTAGGCTCTGTGCTTTCAATGAATTGGCCTTTATCATTCAGCGCAATGGTGAGAACATGATACATTCCTTGATAGATACTTGCGCGTACGAGATGGTCTTCTTCACCAGCTTGTGTCACAATACCAATGCGTAAAAGACTTCCCTCTTTAAGGGTATCGGAAAGGCTCATTCTTTCTAGCGTTTTTACAACCTGTTCAATTTGCTTTTTTGTATAACTGGTTTTTTTGAAAGCATCGGCTATCTTTTGTTTTTTACGAATAGGAATAATATCTTCAACATAGTTTTTTGTCAGATCGATACGGTGACTTTGAGGAGAAACGGTTACATTTTCTTGAACAATGCGAACTTCAGGGGATTCTGTGCCTTGGGAATCAGTGGATGCATCTTCTAATTTTAAAGGATCAATCAATGTGAGAACTGAAAGAAGTTCGGTACTTTTTTCTAAAGTGAATCCAGCTTTTTGCACTTCTTGTTGTGCCTCTTCATCTGTCAGCGTATCGTTGTTGTCAAAATCGAATTGATTTACCTTAAAATCATAGCTGCGTAAGGTGATTTTTGTTTCAACCTTTGCTCCATAAATCTGTCCAGAATCTTGTGGTTTGGCGCTTTGATTTTTCGAATCACTGGCAAGAATGCTTAAAGAATCAAATTTGGGATAGCTATATTTCTGGGGGCGCTTTTCGGCTAAAGCCATACGAATCCATTCAAAATGTTGTGTTTGAATAACTTGTTCATCGCCTTTTTTTTGCAGAATCGATAGTTCAAATTGACGTTTGCTGTCAAAGCTTTGCCGTGCATGGGTGGGAAAAATACGATCACCTTTATACCCATTGGCCTCAGGATCTTGTGTATGGGAGAGGTTTTCTTTTGTAAACCATTGTGGAGGGGTTACCAATCGTTGTTGTTCATCAAGAGCCGTAAAAAGTGCAATACCCATAAGAATGCAGGAAGTGATTCCTGTCAGAACGGTTCCCGTAAGCCAACGGACAGAGACTTGTCGGCGCGCAGGACGCAAGCGTTTGACGACAAGAGCAGGGTCCTGTCCGGGATCGTTTTTTTGTTGTTCGTTATCCCACATAGATTTTAAGAGTACTTTTCAATATTAAATAAAGAAAGCTAGCATAGCTTAGCATGTTTCTACAAGAATTTGATTCTTTTTACAAATTACAGATCATACGAATTCTCTTTATACATTAATGTCTTTATGAATCGTACCTGTGCAGAATTAAAGTAACATAAAACAAGCGTTATTGTGATTAATCCATTCCTAGGCACTTCCTATTTTTATGCATTGCAATAGGGTGCTATATTTTACTTTAAAGGCGCCATGCTCCCTTTAACTCTTTCTGTTTTCATGTTTTATTTTTATTTTAGTGTAATGTATTGAAATACAACCAGTTGTTTATGTTATTTTATTTTAAAAAAAAGTAAAAAATGATATTGACTCTTTATTTGAAAGAGTACTATATACAGCGGGTAACGAGAGCGGTTTCTGCT
>NZ_JBHIMO010000020.1:0-11750 GCF_042194195.1 Bartonella sp. MR30HLJHH
GATTGAACCGCGCGAAGGGGACGGGTGCCGTCGTCAACCTCGACAACTTCAACACCGTGTAGAAAACCTGTTGCCATTTTATGCTCCTTTAAAATAGTGGCTAATGAAGTGAATGTGAAAAATGAGAGGTAAAAAGCCGCTTTTGAGAACGACTTGACAAAATATTCAAAACCGTTAGATTCATACAAAGGTGCTTGAAAAACACCTTAAAACAACAAGCGGATTGGTTACCGAAATAATCAGTCTTCTGTACATTAAAGACTTTGACTCATTATATGCTACACGCATATAATAGCTTTGTCGGGTGTGGTTACGCTATACAATACCCTTTCGGGGGAAAGGCATAACGACGGACTTGTTGCCGTGTTTTTCAGCACCCGGCATTTTTATAAAAAATGTCAATGAAAAACGTCTAACAACAAGGAGTTCTCATGAACACTCTTATAGAAATTAGAGAACAGGTTATTGATCAGGAAACTGTTCAAACTGTTAACGCGCGTGATTTACATGCGTTTTTGGAAATAAAGTCTGAATTTAGAAATTGGATTAAAAATCGCATTAAAGAATGTAAATTTCAGGAAAATATAAACTTTATAACTGCGGTAAATTTTTACCGGGGTGGAAAAATAAAAGAATACCATATCACCTTAGACATGGCTAAACACCTTTCAATGATAGAGCGTAATGATAAAGGGCATGAAGCGCGTCAATACTTTATCAAATGTGAACGGCTTTTGAAACAAGTAGCAACACCACAAGTTGACTACTCCAAACCCGAGGCATTGCTTGGTGTCTTGAATCACTTACAAAGTCAAATAGAGCAAAAAGATCATGTTATTGCAGAATTAGCACCAAAAGCAAAAGCTTTGGAAGGTTTAAAACGCTCTGATGGTTTATTCGGTCTTATTGAAGCAGCGAAAATGCTTGAAGTACGACCAAAAGATTTAACGGATTACTTGCGTAAACATGATTGGGTTTATCGACGGGCTCCAGGGGCGCCTCTGTTACCTTATCAGGATAAAATTAAGAAAGGATTCATGGACTGTCCTGCTATCACTATTCAAAGACCAGATGGTACAGAAAAGGTACTGCCTTCAACAAAAATTACACCAAAAGGATTAGCTTGTTTGAGAGAGCAAATCCATGGAGGTGTGCAATGAATACCAGTATCGACTTTTTATGTGATTTATGGATGGCTTTGTTTCAATTTTCTGATCGTGATGATGTCGAAGATAAAGCTTTTAATGCTCTCATTGAGACCATGGATGCAATAGAAAAAGCTTTGATTTTAAAACTTCAAGATGAATCACCAAATGCACTCAGGATTCTAGCAATGGTTACAAATTTTGGATCTTTAAAACCTCCTTCTATTATGGAGCCTTTGTTGAAAGCTTACGAGCCGAGTTTGAAAAATTCTGTTAAGAAAGCTGCTTAACTTTAAAAACATGATTTTATCTCCTCGTCTTTGAGGCGGGGAGGTGGTTAATGCCGTAAAATATCTTTACATAATACACATTATACGTATAATACGTATTATACATTAAAGATAGGATGTGCATATGAAAAAATATAGTTTTACAGATGTAAACCGCGGGGCAGGCGATATTTTAGACGAGGCTATGTCTACACCTGTAGCTTTGACAAAGCGAGGGCGTGAAAAAATCATTATGCTTCCTGTTGATTTATATCATGAATTAATAAAAGCACGTTCTGGTGCACAATCTTTTGTTTATGCAGATGCACCGCAAAATATATTAGACGATTTAGATCGTGGTTTAGATGACATTTTGAATAGTGATGAACATGTTTAAAGCAGGGGATGTTGTTCAATATTATTATTTATGGCACGAACAAGCGCAAAAAGGTGAACATTCAGGACGTAAAGCGCGTCCTTCCTGTGTTATGGTTAAAACTGAAAGCCATATTTTTTTGTTTCCTATTACTTCTCAGGAGCCTATTAATTTACAATATAGCTTAAAAGTACCTGAGATAGAATGTAGACGTGCGGGGTTGCAAAAGCAATCTTGGGTGCGTGTTGATGAATTTAATGTTGTTCCTTGCGAATCTTTGTTTGACTTTGAAGATTTAAAACCACAAGGGCGCTTTAGTCTTGCTTTCGTTCGTAAAATTGCACTTAAAATTAAAGAAGTTAAAGCAATAAAATCACTTGGAAAAGTCTCTAGAGATTGAGTCACAAAGTCAAACAGCGTGGAGTATTGGAACTTTGCTAACATCTGTTTCACGTTCAGCATGCCACGCATCATAATTGGCTTGCATACGTAACCATATGGCAGCTCCATTCCCAAACATTTTGCCAAGACAAGCCGAAAGAGAAGGAGAGACAGGCTTTTTGGCATTTAAAATATCATAGAGATGTTGGCGTGATATACCGAGCATTTGTGCAATTTCTGACTTTGTTTTGCCTGTTTCAGGAATAATATCTGCTAAAACTTCTCCTGGATGAGTAGGACAACGATTAGGATTGCGTATAGTCATAGATAGTCTTCTTTGCAATTAACTTAAAAACCATTACAATCTAAACAGTATAACATCAATACTGTGTAATTTAAGAAATGAATATCAAACCAATTTGTACAGAGAGAGATTACCAAGAAGCTTTAGAAATTGTGTCTGCAATGTTTGACAAGCAACCTAAAGAGAATACTCCAGAATTTGATAGAATGAAAACTCTTGTTTTGTTAATTGAAGCTTATGAAACAGAACACTATCCTGTTTCTCCACATCATGCGTAAAGAGAAGAATAGGTGTATGGAGGGGATAAATTTGCACGTTAACATCAATGATTTTACGACCATACCAACGGCTGTCTGATCAAATATTGCTAAAAACTTAGATCCCTTGCCATTCTTAATAAAGTGAATACGAAATTTAAATTCTATTGTCATCTTGCTCTCCAAATTAATGAAGAGACCATAACAATCATCTACACTCTCTCATAAGACTGACACTGTCAGTCAAAAAAGGACTTTAAAGAAAAAAATCATACAAGCCTAATAGCCTAGACTTGATTATCTTTCTCTTGTGGTTCTTTTATGAGCTCTACGGGTATATCTGTTTCTTTCATTTCAGTAGATGAGAGCTGTTTTGTGTTTTCATCAACAATAGGAGGAGAGAACACTCCGTCCTTATAAGTCCAGCCAATTTGTGCTTCACTTGAGGGGATAGCTTCACCATCTACTTTTTGAATGAACTTACTAATTAAAATGGAAATTAGCTGAGCACAAGAGTTTTTCGATTTATACCGGTATAGGCCAATTTGTTTTCCAAACTGAATATTGCGTATTACAGTTAAATTGACTTTACAATTATAAAGTTTTAAACTTTTGAACTTTTTACAAAATACTAATTGTCTTGAATATAAATAAGGTACATAATAACAATATGAGGAGGATATTATGATATACGGGGGGCGAATAAATTTGATCGTGTGTGGAAAAACATTGAAACAGTTAAGAATCTTCAATCTCTGCAAAGTATAGGAATAAGAGCGACAGTTACCAAAGAGATTCTAGAAAATATTATTAATTTTATCGATTTTTGTATAAGCAAAGATGTCGATTATATCGGATTCAGCCCGCTCGATACGTCGTCATTTAGTTTTTCTAGAAAAAATAATACAAAGGATCGATCTAAGGCTTTAAGAAACAAAATTCTTCCGCCAAACGCCTCACTTTTTCATTTGAGAGATGAATTATCAAGGAAAGAATCCCCCCTCCAGATTTATATAGATAAAAAGTTCCAAGAAAGGAAAATCTCATGGACGTCACAAAATTTTGTAAATTGTATTAATTATTACTTAGGCGAAAATTCTACGTACGTTTCGTCGCCGTTAATGTGTTTATTTCCATTTTCATCCTTGGTATTGGACTATAATGGAGATTTAAAAAATTGCTTTTATTCAGAAGCTTTTGGGAATCTACAAAATTATGAGGCAATAGATTGGTCTGCTCAAAGCGTTTTAAAATCTTTGAAAGAATCTGGCGCATGTAGCGGATGTCGTGGGAAGGTATTTTGTGGATAAGGTTAAGCAATTTAAGATTTATAGTGTTAGCAAGTCTACTGCTCTAGTGGTTGCTGTTTTACCACTTTTTTTGTCGGAAAAATTGCATTTGTCGCAAGCGGATATTGTTTTAATCGGTAGTTATTTTTTATTGCTTCCTTTGATCTTAGAAGTCCCCTTGGGTTTATTATCAGATGTTTATGGAAGTAAGCGCGTTATTTATACTGGGCTGTTTTTCTTTCTTTGCGGTTTTTTAGCTCTTTTTATGAATTATGCATATTTTGCTTACGCCACTTATTTGTTGTGTATTACATTAGCAGCCGCTTGTTTCTCAGGTGCGGAAGATAGTTTACTCTTTTCTGTAGTACCAAAGCATCGCACACTGTTTTCCGTTAAGTCCGAAGTGGCTGCTGTTACCTATAGTGTGACAACGGTACTTATTTTTTTAGGGGGAATACTTTATTATGTGCATCCTGCATTGCCTGTGATTTTTCAAGTCCTTTCATTAATTTTTTCTATTTTTATGTTTTCAAAACTGACGAAGGGATTAGATAGTTTTCATATCAACGCTCATCCGGGTATTTTCACAGTTATGTGCGCCAGCCGTAAAGAAGTCAAAAATCCTTATCGCTTCACTCTTATTTTTTTAAGTGCAGTTTCAGCTTTTGCTATTTTGGTTAATAATCGAACTGTTTCTATCGCATTTTCTGATTTTTTGCCATTTCAACCTGCTATTTTGGTTTCAATTATTTTTATCATTGGGAATTTTTTTTCAGCAAGTTCCAATATATTGTTTCAGAAGTATTTTTCAAAGTTTCAAAATCCTATTTTTCCCGTCTTAATGATTGGTTGTATGGTAACCATTGCTTTTTTTCTCATGTCATTTCAAATCATTGCGGCTCTTATATTAGGATTTTTACTTCTATGTGTTTTTAAATCTGCTTATCGATCTTATCTGTCGTCTCTTCTTATAAATTCACTGATTGATCCCAAAGCTATCGCGACTGTTTTATCATTTACAGCCATTATTACAGCTGTTGTATCCTTTGCATTCAGTTTTTTATACGGTCATGTTTTTTCAACATTCTGGCAGGCTAATTTGTGGTTGGCAGTGATTATGGCTGTGATTTTTGGGGTGTCTGCTTTAATTATTTTTGTCAGAAAACAAGAAATCATTTGGTTACAGCCTGAAAATGCACAATCGTCAAAACAACATTTCTTGAAACGCAAGCATCAAGAGTTTTGCTATGGGCAAATTTATCCGGAAGCATCGTGCATTAATGAAAACATCAAGGATGGCTCTTTTCGACAAAGTCTCTATCCTGCACCAAATTTGATAACACTTTGTGATGAAGTAATCGAATGGGAGTTTATCCGGGGTATTGTATTGAGCCAAATGGACTTGCTACATCAAAAGGCGATTATTGATCAAATCAATAAGATCTTTCAAGATCGATTAAGCAAGAATATAATCTTATCACACGGAGATTTACATCCTGATAATATCATTGTTACTCCTGATAGTTCTTTTATGGTAGTGGATTGGGATTTATGTCAAGAAGCCAGTCCGGAATTGGATATCTTAACATTTTTTACCAGTCCAAGATTATCTCTCAATTTAGAAGAACGGATAGACTATATTTCTCATTTGCTGTCTATATCAAAGGATGAAGCTTTACCAATGATAAAAGCGTTTGTGGCTAAAAAAATTTCTGATCTTTGTCTATACCAAAATATTTTCATGAAACAATTAGTATTGGACTATATGAACTTGAATAAGAAAATTCATGGGCGATAATATTGTAATTTGTAATAAAAATTGCAGTGCGGGCTGCAATCATTGTCCGTATTCGATGGAATGTATGGTGAGAGATGACGCGTTGCCTGAATCTTTATATACAATAAATGACATAAAATCTGATTTTATTATTCTTTCTGGTGAAGAGCCTTTTGAGCTCGATTATGATTTACTTCATAAATATACTTGTATGTGTCTCATTTGTAAAAAATATTTTCGGATTGCAACAGGGGGCATATCTATATTCAACCATATTTGAAGCTATTAAAGAGTAATCCGTTCTTTTTAGGGATACAAATAGGCACAGATGTTATTTCAGAGATAAGAAATCTAGACAGTAAAAAATATAAACAAAAGTGGGTGCGTAACATAGAATGTATGAAAAAATATAGCGTACCATATAGTGTGACGATTACTTTATCGGAGAGATTCGATTTGGCAGAAGTGTTAGCTCTAATATGTATCGCTACTCCCGAGTTCATTTTAGTTAATTTTGAAAATAGAAAAAAGTACGAGAATACATTTCAGTTAAATATGATACGGGATTTTTTTTCTGGCTGTGAGATAAAATATGGATATACGCATCAGAGTTTACACCAATAAATATAAATTATCGGATTCTTTTCACAGTTCTTCTGGTGTGTTAGTTGAAAAAACAGAACTGATAATTTTATTTACTGTTCGGGATAAAGTTATTTCGCCCTTTGCTATGGAGTTGCCATTGTCACCTAGTCACGGAGAAATGCCGGACGATTTTATAAAATCTGTAAATGAAAGATCAATAAATAAAAGTAAACACTTTTCAAATTCTTTAAGCTATTTCTTTGGGTTGGAAGATTTTTTTAAAAAAGTTGAAATGGCTAAAATTATTAATTCTGGATTAATAAAATCTATTAAAACGATAGGAATAGGTGAAATTATTGATGATGAGATACGTAATTACGATTTGATAAAATTGAAATCATCGAATCAGTATTTGGATGATACAATTGCAATTGTTAATGAAAACAAAAATGTAAAATTTATTATTGATTTCAATGCAAGTATTAATTTTGAGCAGTGGAATTATTTTATTGATAGGATAGATAAGAATAATTTGTTTGGAATAGAACAGCCTATGAAATTTCCTTCAAAAATTCCAGATTTGGGTTTCTTAAATATCGCTGATGAGACATTCGTGAAATGTGGTTATGAAAAAATTCACGAATATGGCTATAATGCTTTTGTCTATAAGCCATTTGCAAGTAATATTAAAGAATTATATAAGTGTTTTGAGAATAAAAATAACTACGTTGGTATGGTTGGAAGTAATGTTTCTGGCCCTTTAGATTGTAGTTTTTGTAACATCATAAATCATTATATGCCTACCAAATTAGCAGGAAATCGTGCAAGTAATTTTGAAGCGCATCCGTTAAATAATAAAACTGAGGATTTAATGAGAATTCGAGAAAAAAAGATATATCATCTCTGATGAATTGTTTATTTATCTTGATAAATTTTGCCGAAAGGTATCGGATTTGTATTTTGATATGAATAAATTAAAAGAAATTGCTACAAATATATAGTGTTTCCCACTCTGAAGCAGCTATGTTTCGTGAATAGATATAGGACATACCGATGGAAGAACGATATGGTGCTTGTCTCATGTATCGGAATCTTATATACTAAAAGTGTCAAAGATGGTGGCAAAATTGGCTTTGATTTTTTTGATATTAGCAGTAATTTAAACAGCAACTTGCCTTTTTTATTCAAGATTTTTGATGAGAAAGAATTATAGGTATTTCAGCTTGATGTTTATTATAAAGCTGAGCTCAACCCCAATCAGAACAGTATAGCAGGTGGCCTTATTATCTTACTTAAAGGGGGCTAGCTAAGAAGCATACGCTTGTTATTATATCGAATGTTCTCAATTTGCATTCGATTAAACTTACAAATTAAGATGGCGTTTATTCTAATACCATCAATACTGGGCTTATAGATTAAACATTCAAGTCCAATAGTTCGCAGAACAAATGAGCCATGCATCCAAAATGCCAATTACGAGTAATATAAATCCAGATGATATTGTAGCTGATATTCACGTAATACCATCAATACTCCCAAATGACTTCTATTATCGTAAGTTTTTCTTTTCTCTAGAGATAATCACCAATGTCATAAAAATATATTTTACCATACTGTTGCACGTTTGGACTTTTTACAAAAATAGAAATTTCCATAGAGTAGCTCGAGATCCTAAACAAAAATATTAAAATATAATGTTTTTTATTATTTAAAAAATAACATAAACATTGGAATAACTCTCCAAAAGCAACAAAACTCTTTGTAAGAAGAACTCTGATCATTTTCTTTGAAAAAAGAGCAATGAAGAGAATATCACTAAAAAGAGCTTTGAGCGATTGGCTTGAAAAACTCTCAAAAGAGATTTCTCTATTGTGTGGTCCTATGATTTTTCACCAAGGTGGGCTATTCATAGCGTTTTGTAGGCCGACTGCCTTTTGGGTTTTTTGTCTTCATAAATTTCACGAAGATAGTTGCAACAGCATAAAAGCTCTAAAGTTTGTTGAATAATTCCTTTATCCTTTAAAAGCTTCCAATCACGCTTATAAACATCTCGTGCAGGTAAAACCATCTGGTAAATGATCACAAGGCTCTACAATGAGTTTTGCATGACTTAACAAATAGGGTGATCAACACAATGTCATAGGGAGTGAAGGCAAGCCTATTTCAAAACGCCCTCCTTCAACAAGTTCAAAAATCAATGCAAGGGTTGGTATGGTTTTATTCATTTTCAAAAGATGCGCTTGTAAACTTGATGAGAAATGACCTCCTTTGATTGTTTTTTGAAAATTTTCCCACCATTCACGAAACATCTCTTGAGCTTCAGTAGAAAAGCGTATGGTAATAGGGTGTTTTGGTGATCCTAAAGGTTTATCATAAAGAGAACGAAAAATTCTTTGATAACTTTCCCATGCTTTTTGATTGGGAGGTCTATCAACCCATAACCGCTCTTGTCGTTCATCGGGCCACATCAGCATTTGAAATCGTTGCAATAAGCCGTCATTATTTGTTCCATGGTGTATTGCTTGAATAATGGGAATAATCCGTGAAGGTTGAATGCCCCCAATAATGGAAATGGTTGCATTGGGAATAAAAATGGTTCCACGTCCTATACGGTCATAGGTGTATGATTTTTTGCCATTAAAAGCTGTTAGATAAAAAGAACGGTCTGTTTGATATTCTCTTCGTTCCAGATTGGCTAAAAAGCCAGACAATTCATCACGCACCATTAAGAGACCGCGGGGGGCTTGTAAGAGTTCCCCAAACTTTTCAACAGTGACATCATTGACAATAAAACGAGAGACATCATAATCATTGTCTTTAGAGAGGGTTTCAGACAAAAGAGCACGGGCTGTTTCAAGATCTCCTTTTTGTATTGCTTTATGGGCTTGTTTTTGCTTTTCGGATTTGTCTAAAGTCTCAAGTATCTCTTCAATTTCTTGTCTCTCTTTCTGCTTTAGCCACTCTTTATACCATTTCTTTTGAAGGCAAGTGATAGGAGCTAAAGCGGCTTGCATGGTAGGTGTTTTCATCGTTGAAGGTTGACCAATAAGAGCGCCCCAGAGATTAGGGACAATCTTCCAATCATCATGCTGTTTTGGAGCAACCCGCACGCCATTGCCAATGAGAGCAGCCAAGCCACACACAGCAGCGACAGCCACAAAATCGAGAGGAGCTTGTTGACGATCAGCAACGTTATAAATATAGCGACTTAAAGTTAAAGGCATTTGCTCAACATGAAAAGGCTCAACGGGTAAGAGAGTATATTCAAGTGGTTTTAATCCCCCCCAACCGTTTTGTTGCAAGGCTTGTTCATAAGGAATTGCTTCTAAACAAGTATTATCATTTAAAGAAACATTATCGTTATCATTGAATGAAACATTTTGATTGTTGGTATCTACAATATTATTTTATTCTCTCTCATTTATTTATACCTTTCAGTATCAAAAAATCATTGAAATCTAGACCGTAGGGGGCTTGCATGATAAAGACCTCAAAGCCATGGCTATAGGCACGCGCAGCTAGGGTAAAACCTGCTTTACGACCCGCATCATCGCCGTCCATTGCAATTGTCAGACGTCCTTTTATCGGGGGTAAATTCACACGCATCATGCCACTGGTTAAAAGAGACGCCCATAAATCAACGGGCTCTGATAACAACCCAGACCAGAAGAGACAGACCCGTTTCAATGCCTTCACAAATGACCAGATGTTTTGGATTGGCTTGACTTAAATGCACCGCGCCACCCGTTACAGATCCCAACATGGCTTTTGCTGGTCTTTGATCTGTTTTGCAGCCATTGTCTTGTAAAAATGTCCTATGAATAGCAAAGGAACCAGCACTCTTAACAAGAGCCACTAACGCGGGCAGTGTAATCCCAGATGGGTGTGGACATTTGCTATGAAAGCGTAAATCTGTAGGCAAATTACATGTAATACCCCGCATGCGTAAATAGGTTTCTGCTAAAGTATTTTTGATTGGTTGGCATTGTTGCCAAATTGCTTTTTCTCTCTTTGCTTTCTGTTTTGCTCGTTTGAGATCAGCACAAAACTGTTTGGATAAAGAAAGCGTCTGATCATAAGCTTGTTTTCTAAGCAAGTCAATTCTAATGAGCGCTTGTATGATCTCTCTAAAAGGACAACCAGCATAACAATAGAGTAAAGAGACGCCCATCATGTCCATTGGCAAGGGATAAGCTAGGCAGCCTATCATCATGAGCAGGGCAACGGGTCCATAACGCCCACGCCAAACCTTCGGCACAGCACGTGTAATGCCCTGCACATTTGTAAAAGAAAACATCATTTTTGATCTTATAATGTTGCGTCATAGGACGGATTGTGCACTCTCTAGGTTGATGAGTTTGAGAAAGCCTTGTCTCGTCCTTGGGATATGGAGCGTATAGCCCCTTATCTTGAAGAGATTATTGCATCTTTTAGAGAGTATGTAGAGCGTTTTAAACATGAAATTACGTTGCAAGAACTCATTGAATCTATTTGCATGGGCGAGAAACAGTTATGGCTTGTTTTGGATGATGAAGAGCGATTTTTAGCGGTAGTCACGACCTAGATACAACAGACAGTTTTAGGAAAGAAGCGCGCGCTCATTTGTGAATGTAGTGGCAAGGGTGTTCTTGATCAAGTTGACAATTTGCAAGTTGCAGAGGATTGGGCGCGTGAGAATGGCGCTTTTGAAATGGAGATCTTGGGTCGTTTGGGTTGGAAACGTGCATTGGACAAGCAAGGTTACAGCATAGATATGCTTTATTACAGGAAGGAATTGTGAAATGGGGAGCAAGACACCAGCAACAACAGAACAAAAGCAGGTACAGACAAGCGCCCCTCCAGCTTGGTTGGAGAATGTGGGGGTAGGGATGCGTATCAAATGTATGACACAGGGATTGGGGGTAATGTGTATGGAGGACCTCGTATTGCCCCGTTAAGTGCTCAAACCACCCAAGCCATAGGTGGTCTTGGGAGTGTCCCTCATCATTATCAAAATCGCTCTTTGATGAATACAATCTACAATCCAACGTCGGCAGCCATGAATCTTAGACATATGGCTTCTGGTGGTATGGTTGGACAGAATCCGTCTTTTAATGCCGCCCTTCAAAATAGCTTAGACCGTGTAAGAAATATCATATCAAAAAACGCAATAAAGTCAATATGTTGTTTGCAATTATTTTATATGAATCCACTCAAGAATCCATCCTTTTATGCATGTTTAAATTGACTATTTTTTATATAAGATTGGCATGCATGAATAGACCATAAAAAGCAAATCATGATGTAAATATTATAACGCATGTAAACGTTCAAATGAAATGAAAAGCAGCTATCATTCATAACAGTTCATAAATTTTATGATACGTT
>NZ_JBHIMO010000021.1:0-10250 GCF_042194195.1 Bartonella sp. MR30HLJHH
TCCGGAGCCATATAAGCTAGGGAGAGCAGTGAGATGGAGAAAAAAAGAGATCTTAGCCTTCACTCCAAAGAAAAATAAGGAGCAAATAAGAACAAATTAGGTAAAATTATATAAACTGTAGAAGGTGGTCTAAAAGGTGGTCTGAAAATGGCTGTTTAAAGAAAAAATCTATATATTTCAATATGCTAAATACAAAAAGTGGTGCCGCATGCCGGATTCGAACCAGCGACCCCATCATTACGAATGATGTGCTCTACCAACTGAGCTAATGCGGCATAGGTTTGTAAGTCAATGAGACAAAACTAATTTGAGGGTAATAGCTAAAAGTACGTATAAAAGCAAGAATGCATTTTTTCAATAATTTATAAAATATGATAATAATTTGAAGGAGAAGTATGTAAAAGTCAGAGGACAGTATTCTTTGATCTTAATGCTATAAATGCTTTCCAATTTACGATAGCACTCAAATTAAGAAGCTGGGAATGTAGATCTTTAGGATGAAAAATGGTGTCAAGATAACTTAGTAAAGATAAAAACACTTTCTGATTCTTAATAAAGAAATTTGTTGAATAAGGGATTAGGAAAATAAAGATCAGCATAAACCCTTTATAGTGTGAAAATAACATGAGTAGAATTAGTTGAAAAGTTACTTCTCATTTTTATGGGAAAAAAGGGGGAGGGTTAATAAAATTAATCACGTTTTTTTATTTAAGATGGAGTAAGAATCATATCGGATGAGGATCGGCTGATAGAACTAGAAATGAAGCTAGCTTACCAAGAAAAATTCATTGAGGAGCTTTTCTCGAGTAGCAACTAATTTATTGGAAAAGTTTGGATGAGATATCTAAAAAGTTGATGTTTTAGCGAGAAGATTTTCAGATTTAAGAGAACAGAGTGTTACTGAAGCTGTTATTTTACCATTTTCTCAATAGGGAGAAGGTGCTTAAAAAATTTTTCTAGTAATAGTCTCTTGGATTTTTTTAGATGTAGTCGGGTGGATATTACAATGAGAGGAAGGTGCAAAATGCTCTTTATCACAATTGCAATTATTTACAGATTAGTTTTTATTTAACACATTTTGTTAGACTTGTAGAATAATTTTTATAAGCTTCTTCATTAATTTTAAGAAGTTCCAATCTTATAAGGAGTGCTGATATTAGAAGATGTTTTTTTATATGTGATTTCTAGTGCTAAAATTAAGAAAAGTTTTTGTAGAGTATAAAGCAGTAGCCATAGAAAATATATTAAGTTTTTTCTATACAGAGGTTTCTTATAGATAGGAGTTAAAATTATTCGCTAATTTTTTTAAATTGATACAAATGAAGCGATGTTATCGTTATCTATAGAAATCATAAGTGAGCGCGTATATTTATAATAAAGCGTTTTAATCCATTCTGATGATCAAGTGATTTTCAGTTGTTTAATAGGGTGAGGTGCTCTAAGCGATATCGGTTGTGTATAATATAAAGAGCTCTAGAAGTCTTTTTCAAGATTAAATGTATTCTTCGTTATATGTATATGATATTTTGTGAAAAGGTTTTTGTTTTTCGTAATTTAAGATACAAAATACTATTGCTAAAGCACCGAAGATAGACCATGCTGGTAAACAAGTGAGAGTAATGCAAATTGAGGACAGAAAATCAGGCATTACCTTGCATAGAGATTGATTAAGGTGATAGACATCTGTTTGCAGAAGGTTTATTAAAATTTTATTAAAGGGGGTTGTTGTCCAATGTGATGTGATTACAGAGTGTGCGTTATCAATAACCAATGCTATAATGGTCAGTGTAACGAAAATGAAGGACATTAATTTAAATAAATAATGGAGCATATTTTTTCTTAACACTTCAACGAGGTATATGTATAATGCACAAAAAAATAAGGAGTTGCATTATGATAAGAAAATAGGTTTACGTTTGTTTTGTGTTTTTTGAAAAAGGTGCCTAATTTTTCGATAAAAGTTGAGGTTAGGTTCAACAAAAGTAATGAGGCATGATGTTTGAAAAAAAGCACAATGAATTGAAGCGTAGCCTTCAAAATCGCCATATTCAAATGATTGCTTTGGGTGGCGTTATTGGGACAGGGCTTTTTTATGGGTCAACCGAGGCAATTCAATTAGCTGGTCCCTCAGTCATTTTATCTTATCTTGTCGGCGGGCTTATTATGTATTTCATTATGCGAATGCTTGGTGAAATGTCAGTAGAAGAACCGTCTTCAGGAGCATTTAGTTTTTTTGCTTATAAATATTGGGGGAGATTAGCTGGTTTCATAACAGGTTGGAATTATTGGTTTCTTTATATTCTTGTGAGCATGGCTGAACTTACAGTGATAGGGTTTTACCTTGATCATTGGATTTTGATTGATCACTGGAAGGCATCTTTCGTTGTTCTTTTATTTGTTACATTCATTAACTTGTTTAATGTTCGTTTTTATGGAGAATTTGAATTTGCTTGCGCTTTGATCAAAGTGGCTGCTGTTATTGGTATGATTATTTTGGGAATTTTTCTCATTGTCACTGGACTAGGGGAAAATCAAGCGAATATTCATTATCTTTGGGACCATGGCGGTTTCTTCCCTTATGGAGCAGTAGGGGTTGTTTTAGCGACTTCTGTAGTAATGTTTTCTTTTGGAGGAACAGAGCTTATTGGTATTGCTGCTGGAGAGGCATCTGATCCACAAAAAACAATTCCAGCGGCTATCCGTCAAGTTATGTGGAGAATTATAATTTTTTATATTGGTTCTATCAGCGTTATTATGATAATCAGCCCTTGGAATATGATTGGAAAAAATGGTAGTCCTTTTGTTACAATTTTCGAGACTATAGGAATTCCTGCTGCTGGTCATATTTTGAATTTTGTGGTGATTATGGCTGCTATTTCTGTTTACAATAGTGGCATTTATTCTAATGGACGTATGCTTTATAGTTTAGCTGTACAAAAAAATGCACCACATATTTTTAGTAAACTAAGTGCTGCTCGTGTTCCTTATATTGCTATCCTTTTTTCATCATTCTGTACGGTGTTGATTGTCGTTGTTAATGCTCTTGTTCCTGATAATAGTTTCATGCGGATCATGGCTCTTGCAACTGCAGCAGCAGTGATTACTTGGGCTATTATTGTTATTGTTCATTTGAAATTTCGCAATGCACATAAGAACAAAAAAGGCGACTTTACTTATGCGTTTGGTTTATATCCTTACGCTAACTATCTTTGTCTCTGCTTTCTTGCTTTATTATTTTGCATTATGTTTATCAGTGGTTTTGGGCAAAATGGATTGATGACTCGACTTTTTGATATGATAGGAATAAGCGTGCCTTTTCTTGAAACACATATTCCTGTACAGATGCCTGATATGAGTTTGGCAGTCATTATTATTCCTCTATGGTGCTTATTATTACTTTTAGGTTATAAACTGAAACGATAGAGAAAGAAGAGCTAATAAAAGGGATTGATTGGAATAAATCTTGGGGACTATAAAATTTGATGAGGTAACACAAGTTTTTGGTGATTTGTGTGTTTTAAAAAATATTACTGTACAGCTTACCGAAAAACGAATTGCTGTTATAGGTGCGAATGGTTCTGGAAAAAGTACATTTGTTCGTCTTATTAATGGACTCCAATTACCATCTCACGGTTTTGTAAGCGTTGATGGGCTTGATACCAAGCGCGATGCAAAAGCAGTAAAGCGTAAAGTTGGATTTGTATTTCAGAATCCCGATAATCAGATTGTTTTACCATTAGTTGAAGAGGACTTATCATTTGGTCTCAAAAATTTAAAGCTTAGTAAAGATGAAATTAAGGAGCGTGTAGATGAAATTTTACAGCGCTATGAACTTCAAGATTTCAGAAATCACGCTGTCCATTTATTAAGTGGTGGGCAAAAACAACTCGTTGCTATTTCCGGTGTAGTTGCAATGAAACCAGACTACATTATTTTTGATGAGCCAACGACATTACTTGATTTGCGAAATAAGCATCGCGTTACGCAAGTGATAGAAGAATTACCACAAACGGCAATAGTTGTATCGCATGATTTGGAGTTTTTGAAAAAGTTTGATAGAGTGTTAGTTTTTGATAAAGGGGAGATAGCAATTGATGATGTACCTTTTGTTGCTATCAAGGAGTATATAAGAAGAATGTCATGATCGGTTTATATATTCCAAGGGATACGTTTATTCATAGGTTAAGTCCTGGAGTTAAGTTATTATTTCTTGCGGCGTGTGGAACTTTTATAATAATGGTTTCTTCCATAGCGCTTCTTGGGTTATTTTTGTTGTTGGTCATCTTATTCTATAGAGTCGCCAAGGTCCCTTTCAAAACTGCGATAAAGCAATTTAAATCGATGGGATTGCTTTTAGTTCTTTTATTTGTATTTCAAACTATTTTTAGCGGTTGGCTTACGGGGGTTGAGGTCATATTACGTCTTGTTATCCTCTTTTCTTTATCATCACTTATTTCATTCACAACAAAAGTTTCAGATATGGTGGATGCAATTGAAGTCGGGCTTCAGCCTTTTTGCTGTTTTGGTATAAATCCATCAAAAGTGAGTATGGTTATCTCTATGGCGATCAGGTTTATTCCTCTTTTGAGTGAAAAGTTTAATGAGGTACATGAAGCACAGCAAGCACGGGGACTTAATACTAACATTGTCGCTCTTGCGATACCTTTAATTATACGAACCATAAGAATGGCTTCAGAAGTGGCTGAAGCATTGGAAGCGCGTTCTTATGATGCTGATACCATTGATACAGCATCTCATAATAATCAAAGTTTTTTATAGTGAAAGAAGAATCAAATGAATACAAAAGATTTAGTTTATATTGCTTTATTTGCCGCTATTTATGCTATTTTGGGCCTTTTCCCTTCTATTTATCTTCCTTTTCTTCTAGGGGTACCTATTACAGCTCAATCAATGGGACCGATGCTAGCAGGGTCTATTCTTGGGGCAAAAAGGGGTGCTTTAGCGTCACTCCTTTTTCTTGTTCTTGTTGCGATTGGATTACCTCTGTTGCCTGGTGGTCGCGGTGGGATCAGTGTCTTTTCAGGGATTGCAAGTGGTTACTTAATAGGTTTTCCATTTGCTGCATTTTTTATTGGTTTAATGGTAGAATTGTTTTGGAAGCGGTTAAATTTTATAACATTATTTGTGATAAATACTGTTGGTGGCATTGGGATAGTTTATTCTTTTGGTGTTCCATGGACAGCGTATATGACCAAAGTCTCTTTACTGAAGGTTTTAATGGCTTCATCAGGTTTTTTGATAGGCGATTGTTTAAAAGTGTTGATTGCATCCTTTGTTGCACTCGCGATTAAAAGATCTGTTCCTCTCATTCATTCAAAGCATAATAAGAACAAGCTAAAATAAATGTATTATTTTGTTATGCTGTTATTATATGATATTTATGTATCACAATAAGTTTACTGAATTTAACCATAGTAATCTATGATGTAATTAAACATTGTAGAATCTAATGTGATTTATATAAGTGATAATTATTAAATAAATTATTATAGTATTTTTCTCTATATCTAAGGCATTTAAAGTGTACTTTTATAAATCTGATACTTTTTATTAATTATACAACAATAACAAAAGTTTTTTCATAGTGAAGGAATAATTCAGTGAATACAAAAGATTTAGTTTATATTGCTTTATTTGCCGCTATTTACGCTGTTTTGAGTCTTTTTCCTCCTATTTATCTTCCTTTTTCGCTGGGTGTCCCTATTACAGCTCAGTCTATGGCTCCGATGTTAGCAGGCTCTATACTTGGAGCGAAAAGGGGAGCTTTAGCATCACTTCTTTTCCTTGTTCTTATTGCGATTGGGTTACCTCTATTGCCTGGTGGTCGTGGTGGAATTAGTGTTTTTTCAGGAGTTACGAGTGGTTATCTGATTAGTTTTCCATTTGCTGCATTTTTTATTGGTTTAATGGTAGAATTGTTTTGGAAGCGGTTAAATTTTATAACATTATTTGTGATAAATACTGTGGGCGGCATTGGGATAGTTTATTCTTTTGGAATACCATGGGTAG
Source organism: Bartonella sp. MR30HLJHH (assembly GCF_042194195.1). Lineage (NCBI taxonomy): Bacteria > Pseudomonadati > Pseudomonadota > Alphaproteobacteria > Hyphomicrobiales > Bartonellaceae > Bartonella > Bartonella sp. MR30HLJHH. The sequence continues at coordinate 6,031 of NZ_JBHIMO010000021.1, forward strand.
CTTATATGACTCAGGTTCCTTTGCTGACGGTTTTAATAAGTTCATTAGGTTTTTTGGCTGGTGGTTTCTTGAAAGTGCTGATTGCATCCTTTGTAGCGTTGACCATTAAAAAAATCGCTCCTCTCATTCATTCTTAAAAAGGGGTAGTTCTGTACTGAAGAACAATTTTTGCCAAATGTATGTGGATTAAAAAGTACCACGGAATACCATTCTGTTTTATTTACTTTTTATTGGTATTTTTATCTGTATAGCTCTCAAAGGTAGCCATACGAAAGTTGAATATTTCGGCACCAAAATTTATTTTTTGCTTTCAGGAGCAGACCCCTAAATAGTCAATTAATATCATTTTATTCAACATGCTTGTAAGTTTTATTCGATTTGCATATTATATGCATAACGCCTTAGGATTATTTATTATTTTTTATATTTTCAGTTAATTAATCACTAATTTTTAAAGTATTAAATTATATTAATTGTACAAAAACATCGATAATTCAGTGTTCATTTAAAACTCTTGATGTACATAATACCCTTATAAATGTGTTAATATAAGGTATAAAAATAAGATTTGAATGGGATGAAGCTAAACAAAAAATAATCTTAGAAAGCACCGTGTAAGTTTTGAAATGGCTGCATGTGTTTTTTCTGATCCATTCTCCATAGCTAAACAAGATCGTATTGAAAACGGAGAGTATGGTTAGCAAGCTTTAGGGCTCATGGATGTTTTTTTATTACTATTCGTAGCGCATGCTGTCCATGACGATAAAGATGGCATAGAGGTAATCCGTATTATTTCAGCACGGCGAGCCAACTTGAAAGAAAGGAAACGTTATAAAGAAGAAAGCTCGTTACTAGATGATGCGTTCTGGAAAAACGCCGTTCTTAATCCACTCTATAAACCAACGAAAACTGTTGCTAACTGTGCGTGTGGATTCAGACATGTTAGCGTGGCTTAAAAGTCAAGGAAAAGGATATCAAACACGGATTGACGACATTTTACGTGATGCCACGCTTCGTTCAATGCGTTGATTTCCCCTCCACTTAAAAGCAGGAAAGGGGGAGCCATATTCTAAAAATCTAAACAGTTTCCACTGCAGAGCTCTCTAAAACTCGTATTGCTTTTGCAATTAAAATTTTATAGCTTTAATTTTCAGCTAAACGATTCTAAATGACGGAATATATTTTGGATACACTACCTTCCCATAATCACTAAGATAACTTGGGCAACACCTACCATCCGATAAGACTATAGACGTTGTAATTGTGTTAACTTTATGAATACCCTTAACTTCCTTTCTTATAAATATAAAATAGATCCAGCCCCAGAATTAGTTAATATAAATGGTGCTGATAAATTTTTAGAGAAAGGAACATACCGTTTTAACCGTGATAATCAATGTGTTACCTTAATAATTGAAAAGTTTTCTGTGAACTCGAAGATCTGCTATTGGATTTATGTTTTAACGGGAGAAAATAGTCCTTATAATCCCGAAGTGATTGATTCTAAAAACGACTTTCAGAATATTCCTAACCCACGTCCTAGAAAATATGTCGAACAGAATAAGCAATATTTTGGAGTTTTGATTCCAGAGTTCACTCTTTTTTCTTCAAATAAAGAGTTAAACAAATTCTTGCAGTTACACTACAAAAAATCTTTCCCCCCCCAAAATGATTGATATCTCACCGGATATTGTTGGTAAGGAAGAGTTCGAAAAAAATTGCTTTTAATTAAAGAAATAAAACGGAAATATACACAACCAAAACAATTAGATTTTTTTGCAATGTAATCAGAAGACAACTTGCTAAAGATGGCTAAACTTTTGTTGGGTGAATTTCCCACAGATGATTATTCTGAAATGGAACTTGACTTGGATATCAAATTTAAAGAAAAAAATAATTTAAAGAATTATTTTTTGAACCTTTTTAAAAAATATAAATTAAATCCAGCATTTAAAAACATAAGTTTTGTTGGAAAGACACATAATAATTTTGATATAATCTTTAATACTGAAACTTTTCAACATAAATTTGCTATTAAAACAAGTAAAAATGATAATGTTATGTATAATGAAGGTCATATAAAAGAAAAATTAAAGCATGAAATCGTAAATTTTACTGTACCTCTTTAATAGAGCTCTGTAGCGCGTAAATAGATATATTTATTAAACTGCGTGTACGGGACATAAGAAAGAATACACAGACTAAAAAAAGTACCAAAGTATAATATTTGAATATCCAAGAGCAATATCTAAGTACTAAAGTACGGTATCCAATGAAAAAGAAAACTTGTGCTCCACGTACTTAGAAATGACAGGCAAAGAAACAGTTTCTTTATAACTACTTGGGAAAATAAAAACAACAAGCGCTAAAGTTATTAATTTTAGGAGACTGTGCATATACTGTTGTAAATCACATATTAATCTCTTCCAACCTGTTGTATTGCCCCATTTATATTGTGGGTTGTTTTGCAACTCAGAAGGGATATTAGAATTGCATAAAATTGCAAAAACAGTTGTAACTATCACCAAAGAAATAGACGCGAATGTCAAAATACCCTGAATAAAGTCAAGATTTTTTCTTATTCCTGAAAAACATAAAAATACAAAAATTATAATGCCAAACAAGGCTTTTCTTTGCTTATTTGTAAACATATTCATTTCCTGTGGAAAAATTATGATCTCAATTTCTTAAATTATTTTCTGATATAAAAATACAAACTACCGTTTAGTTTTTTCAGCATTTGCTTTTCTTTTAATAGCAATGTCTTCTATTGCATCCAGTTGCTTTTAATATTTTAGTTAACCTCGTCTATGATTTATCTATAGTTGATGATAGCTTTAAACACTGAGCTCCATCCCCCCGTACCTCCGCTTGCATTTTGATACCCAAATCCACTTTCAAAAAAGTCCATAGCACTGGCAACCCTTTCATAAAGATTAAAGAAACACTCTGCTACTTCAAAAATACACGAAAGGGATTCATAACTGCCACAATATCTTTTGCGCTGATGCTGGCTATTCATGTTTTTAAAAACAAATATTTTGAAATTCGCGTATCCTAAAATCCTTAATTTGTATTAATGGATTTATTTACTTTATAAATTCGATACCACAGAGCCATTTTGGCTTCTAGAAATGCATTGTACATTAAAAAAACTTTTTAATCACTTTTTAAATGCATATCCAATCCAAAAATGATCAGCACTTTTCACTATTTTTCTATTTTTTAGAAATCTATTTTAAACTCTCCTATCATTAATTCATGAAGAGTTTTGGCTCGTGAAAGAAGATCTTTTTCAATCTCTTCACAATACTTAAAAAATCTGTTGCTCTTGGAATGATTTTTTTAGACATGCCTTCTACTTTGCTCTGCAAAATGCGTTTTAAGGACTCTTTCAAAATCAATAAGGAAATACCTTTGAGTTCAGTTTGATAAGCTTGAGAAGAGGTGTCATAGTCCATATCTTTTCGCATGTGAAAGCCATCACAAGAGAACAAGCGAAAAGTATTAGAGATATCATCATTTGAAGCTTTTATAGCAATAAACCTGTGACGCCATAGACAAGTCTTAAGTGCATTTTCTTTGTTTGCCCACATAAGTTTTTCTTCATTCGGTTTTTGTTTTTAATTTTCCATACGACACACTGCTATTTCAGGCTATTGCTTTGGAGTGATTAAGATTTGTAAGTAAAACAACATTTTCTTTTTCTACTTTTTAGTATGTATTCATAATGGCTTTGCGAATAGTCTTGGCGTTTGACAAAATTTCTGATTCTAACTTTTTGCATATGATGCAAGCTCTGAAGCGCTTGGCATGAATAACTTTGGATATTTCTTCTTCTTCACCACAGCAATTTGCTTAATAGCCTCTTGTAGGATTAGAGATGAAACGCTTTTAAGAGCCATTTCGTAGAAAAGAGCAAAAAAAAGCATGGTTCATATCTTTAGGGATTTTCATTCCAGAAGAAAGTAAACGAAAAACAAAATAAACCTCATTAGCAGAATTTTTTAGACACCAATTCCTCTAACTGTTGGCAAATTTTAAGCCTATTCTACTCTGCCTGCACGGTCATCTCAAGATTGTTGTAGTTGAAGGTGTGATGGAAGATATTACCCTTGATGGGCATAAAGTTGAGAGGAGACTTCAAGGAGAAATCACCACGGCTTTTCCAAACCTTATTGGGAAGCCGACCAATCTGCGCCAGATAGAGCAAGGGCTTG
>NZ_JBHIMO010000022.1:0-9666 GCF_042194195.1 Bartonella sp. MR30HLJHH
CTATTCATACATGGCAATCTTATATAAAAAATGGTCAAATGAATCATGCATAAAAGTGTGGATTCTTAAGTGGATTCATATAAAATAATTTCACTCAAACCATTGACTTTATTGTGTTTTTATATATAATGCGTTATTATCATCGGTAAAGATCTTAGGGGGTGCTGTCATATAGAGGCGTTTTTTACCACGAATGATGCTGTTATCATGAACCTTGATAAATTCAGATTCATTGTCTTCAGTTCCCAATGAAGCCCCAGTGGTTCTATGCGCTTCATCACAGATGATCAGATCAAATTCGGGTAAATCATACTTTTTTTGCGCATCCGAAATCACTTGGATTGAATGATAAGTGGAAAACACCATGGTCATCAGATCATGTGAAACCTTACCCGCTTTACTAGCCAGTTCTTTTGCATCCGTGGTAGCCAGCAAGGCAAGATCAGAGCTATCAAATTCAAGAGCATCATTTTTATTCTTACGACGTTTTCCCACTTGTGTATCCGAACACACGGCAAAGGAACGCAAGGGTACTTCTGTATCTTCTGTCCATTCACGGATTGTTTGAGATATGAGAGCAAGGGAGGGCACCAAAAACAACACACGCTTGCCTGTTCCTGCTATGGTTTCTGCTATCTTCAAACTGGTGAAAGTCTTGCCCGTACCACATGCCATAATCAGCTTGCCACGGTCTGCTTCTTTTAACCCTTCACAGACTTTCTCAAGGGCTTCTTTTTGATGATCTAAAAGCTTTTTTTTGGGTTGCTCTTTAAGAACGGCTTGTCCTTGTTCTTTATACGCCCCCCAATCGATTTGACTGTTCTCTAAATCAAAAAGGTTTATGCGTTGAATACGAACTTCTTGCTCCTCACAAGTTAGTTCAACATTGTCACTCCAATCTTGTTTCGGTGCTATCAATCAGAATACGACGCGTGAAGATCTTTTTGCCAGAAGCTGCTATAAAACTATCAATATCTTCTTTTTTAATTATGTGAGAGGTATCATAGCATTTACATTGAATAGCCGCATAGCCACCTTCATCACGGATTGTAGCGACCAGATCAATGCCAATATCAGTTCCATCTTCTTCATGCTCTTTAGCCCATTCCAAATAAGTCTGAACCTTTTCGTATTCTTGCTTTTGAAGCGGGTCGTTTGTCAAATAAGCCATGACAAGGTTTTCAAACATGATTCCTAATTCACGGGGTGATTTTGCTTGTTGACGATAATATTCTAACAAAGAGCGTAAAGAGACATGTTCATTATCGGAATTAACAGATTGAAGCATAAAGAATAGACTCCATGGCAATATATTCTATTGATTAATTCCCTTCAAAGCAATCAAAATGGAGTTTATTAAATTAATTCAAACCAAATATCGAGTGCAAAATGAGTTAAAGTCATTCCAAAGCTGATAAATTTTTTCAAAAAGTTTTTTAAAGGCTGTTTATCCACAGCCCATGACACGGGGTCAGATCAGCAAAATAGTGAAATTTGCTGTTTATTTGACGTGTTAATCAAGACAAATGAAGCATGTGCTTTAAAATATCATAATGAGTATTTTGATAGGTTTTATGAGATATTTTATAGAGAGGTTTTGTAGTTTCCTAAAACCCCCAAAACCCCCAAAACTAATGATGGGGAGTGCTTTGAAGGTTCACTGTTATATTGTTTAATGTTTATAAGATTTCTGTCTTAGTGTGGTGTCTTATAACTTTTTGCTAAAGAATGCCATTCATAGCGTATGGTAGGTCGACCACCTTGGGAGCTATTGTCTCTAGAGATTTCACGAATATAATTACAACGACATAAAAGCTCTAAAGCTTGCTTAATGGCTCTATTATCTGTTAAACCGATCCAACTTCTTTGATGAATATCGCGTAAAGTAAAAACATCAGATAAATGATCACAGCGCTCGACAATCAATTTTGCCCCCTCTGTTGCTAAGTTATCCGCCGCCGCATAAAGCCTTTTGACATAACTTAACAAATATTTTTCCCATCGCAAGGCTGTTTGAAGGGCATCTTTATTGATTTCAAAACGCCCCCCTTCGGTTAATTCAAAAATCAATGCAAGACTTACTATGGTCTTAGGCATTTTCAAAAGATGCGCTTGTAAGCTTTCAGAAAGGTTATTCTCTTTGGCTTCTTTAAAAATCTTTTGCATCCATTCACGAAAGATCTCTTGAGCATCAGCAGAAAAACGCATGACAAGCGGGTGTTCAGGAGAACCAAGGGTTTATATCATAATGAGAACGTATTAAGCTAAGAGGAGATGCCAAATTCTCAAAGGAGAAGTGCAATGCACCTTTACGAGTTTTTTGGACTTCATGATTTTTTGTACAACATTATGCCCCCCAAGATTATGTGCCCTTAAGCAGCTACAGTCGTTGATACAATATCCTCAGCAAGCATTTGTTCATCTTGCACATATATTTTTAGTATTTTTAATAATTTTTTTTGGAAGATTTCTTGGTACGGCACGCGATACATCAGTGCTAACGTTCTCTTAAAAAACACACAGATAATTAATCAGCTGCAAAAAACAACCTTACCAATGAAGTACTAGCTAGAGGGTTGCATGCACAACGCAATAATGGCACACTGATTCCCACAAGCGTGCTTCACATATTGCACGCATAGCCTGTACAGAGTCTACCGCTCCTAAATACTCAAACGTAAAAACGTAATGCTACTGGATCGTATAGTGACCGCAGTTGCACCCTTAAACACCGGTTCCTCCCCATATCATAATGCTTGACAAAAGCATCATGCCATCATAGCAACGGCTTTGCGTAGGGGTTCCACAACATAGTTCTACAAATTGTTGACGCATTGCCAAGCTAACAGTTTTCTTGCCCACCTACGCCAATGAGACCATCACTATCCTCTTTTTGAATCGTAAAACAAAATGATTTCCCATGAGCGATAAACCATCTGCTCAAAGTCCAGCTAGCTCAAACTCATAGCATTCTAAACCTTTAGGCTCGCTCTTCCCCCAAGGGGGCATAGTCAGATATATCACTTTCCTCATCTCTTCACGCGCTGGGATAAAAAAATCTGAAACTACGAGGCAACGCTGCATTTGTATGCAGCGTTGTTGTTAGGAATAAGCTTCTATTGAGATAGTTCTAATGGGAAGCACCCGCAGCTAATGGTATAGGGATTAATTTGGATTCTTTCGAAATGCTATATATAAATTTAATGTGCCGCCCCACAACACACCACCAATAAACCCACTTAAAAGACCAAAAAGAAGGTTAAAATCAAATGCATATTTCAAATCAGGTACAACCTTGAGAAAAACAATCAATGTGAATTTGATGACAAAAGCGATAAGAATAAATGTCAGCGTCAACGGCGTACCAGGCAGAATAATGAAATCCGTTCCCTCTTTGATTTTTAAACGCGCAGTAGCACGCCAGAGCAACCAGCCAACGCCAAAGCCGATCATCAGCCCTGCCAACATTGCGATTGCTCCCCAGCGTGGGAAAGCCAGCTGGTTAATCACATCGCTTGCGCCCAAAAAAAGAAAGACTAACGGCAAGAGAAAAAGGCGGTAAACCTTCGTTTCCCTATCTTTCAATGCGATTATTCCCCTCGCAATGAGAAAAATAAGCAAAATCCAAGCCCATAAAGGGGTTCCAGTCAGAATGTTAAACAATGACATATTATGCTCCATGATGTTTGATGCGATAAAAATATTGCATGATGTTAGGAAGATATTTAGAAAAAAGAATACCAGTACAAATTAAACCCATAGTGATTAACCAAATCTGGGGGGTCCATGTAAAAAAAGCCACTAGAAGACCATTGGCAAAAAAGATGATTACCCAAATCCATGTAATATATTTATTGATGAGATAAAATAGGATATGTTTGCGTTTTTCTTCAGAAACACCAGCACTGGCATAAAAAATGGTAAAGGGTTTTTTTACCAGCAAGCTAATCAATGAAACCAGAGCAAGTGACAGATAGCAAAAAACTGTGGGGTAGTTCAGTAAAAGTGTAGACCATCCAGCGAAATAATTAACAAACAGGACAATAACTGTCAGAATGTTAGTAATCATCACGGGTTCTCCCTGCCGGACAATTTTAATATTCACAGCAATAATGAACAATAAAATCACAGTTAAGATGAGAGAGCGTTCGACCAGAGTTAAAAAGTTTCCATTGATAACCCAGGAGTAAATACTCCACGGAATAAAAGAGATTATTATGTTAAACATGGCGCATCCTCCTTTTTATATTTGATAGAAAACTTACCGCAAGTGCTTCGTTTTTTAGTTTCCGTATGAATATAAAAAACGCCACCCGGTTCATACTCTGTATCCTGTTTAATGGTCAACTGATAGGTATCTCCCGGATAAACTGCTTCAATGAACTTTACTTTTTTCAGCGCAACAGATGCGATATTTTTCGTCCTACCCTGCGTGGCTAAAGCCAGAACCATCTCAATCAATAGTGAACCAGGACATACGGCGCGGGAGGGGAAATGTTCCTCAAAAAGCGGGTGATGCGCATTAAAGGAAAAAGTACAAGAATCTCCGGTTACGGAGGAAATCTTACATAAATCGCCTAGTAATGGAAGAGCGACTTTCTGAGAACACGAGCCAAGGAAGCAGACCTTACTGACCATGATGATTGCCTGCGCAATAACGGCCTTTCCATTGTCATATGTGCTAGCCTTACAGTGAATACGATAGGCCTCATTAATGCGTTCAATATGTCCTTCAACGCATAACCGATCGCTATCAAAATGGGTGGTAGAGAAAAACTGTTCAACCATGACAGGGAGATAGCGATAAGTGAGATCCGAGTTTTTAGCCACCATGGTGGCGAATCGAACTGAAAACTGATGCAAGGCTTCGAGTAACAAGCCCTGTTTCAAATAGTTATGGGCTAACTCCCAGTGAGAAATATCGATTTGCCCGCAAGCACGCATCGGTGTGATTAAGGTGATACTCTGACATATACCCAAGAAATTTGGCTCGGTGTGATGCTTTATAGCCATAATTGGGAGACCTTTTTATATTTTTCTCTTAAATCCTTTGATGATAAACTGAAGGAATGAGTGCTAAACCGCGCTTGATAGTGCGCGAGAAGTATAGGCATACGACAAACGAAAAAAGCCAACAATCCCAGCTCAGGAGAAGCCCGATGTTTGCTCATGATGCTTGCAATTAGAAAATTGACATTGGGTTGCAGTCCTGTATTGTCCGAAATAGATCGCACAAGCGAACTGAAGGGGCACATAGGCATCTGAAAGCGTGAAAAAAAGAAATCAACCCGGACATCCCATTGCATAATCGGATGACCAAACCTTGGCCAGGGTTTGTCTTTGCAATAATGCGTTACCGCCGCCTTAAGATTCCCGGCTTCAATCTCATGGAGGACACCAGAAAGTCGCATGATAGCATATTTGCAGGCTCCCATATGCACGGAGCCAATGGCACAAAACCCACCGATTAGTGCAGAAATGACGTCGCTCTTGGTACTGATAATAAATCTTACCATGGTGGTTGTGGGTGTCACAGTACCAAACCCGCCCAGCAGTAGAGACATGCACCCGCAAAGCACATTAATATCCCAGTCGGAAGAAGCTTCCTTGCTAGTTAATACTAACCAAAAAGCAAGCTCCAAGGTATTGCAATTTTCGATCGCCGGCAAATCGGAAAACTGTTGGGAAGAGCACGCCAATGCAATAATCCACGGCATCAGCAAGATAATTTTAAGACAACCACCGTCGCTTACGGGAGCCATGACCTTACCCTGAGCCGCCGAAACCTCAACTTGCGATAATAACATCATAAATCGCTGCGTTAAACTCAAAGATGGCAATACATTGATCAGTTGATGCATCGCCTGCAGTTTGGCTGTAGGGTTCGTCTTTTGCAGTTCGGCGTTAGCATTCTGAATCAGCCGATCCATCTGTTCTTCATTAAGAAGGTTGCCGGTCAGTACAAACCATGCGTTCTGCAAATAGCGGTTTTCATCGGCAATATCAATCAAATTACATCCACGAATAAACAATGCGTTATTATCTAAACCATAATTATCAATAACATCATCTGACATGATTCACTCCTGCTGCTCCGGTGACACGCTATAAAACCTGATGTTGACATTTATCGTATGCGAATTCCCTGATACAATTTCATTACACAAATTATCAAGTTGCATTACAGGACTCCCTTGCGTCATAAACTAGCAGGCATTTCCCTCTGGGTGAGAAAAGCAAAGTGCTATATTCGACGAGGGTGAGATTAATACGCCCGCGCTTTTTCATATAGGCTTCATAAATATCCGGCAAATGATAGATTTCCTCAGTTAGTTCGGACAAATCAAGGTTGTGAAATACTTCGCGGCAGATTTTAATATCCATAATCTCTTGTCTATCCGCGGATAAAGACAATACAATTTGAACAATCACATCGGGCAACCTTCGATTAATAATTTTGAATATTTTTTCATGGCTAATCAAATTTCCCATGAAATTAAAATCAACAGCATTGCGTTTAATACCTTCAAAATAGAGGTCACCATTTTCAACGGATAATGTGCCCATATCGCCCACGGAGTATCTGATAAGTTTGCGCGAGGCATCGGGATCCAGCGATGTCACTAGCAGTCCTCTCTTATCTTCATATTCAAAGAAGAAATCATCGCTGAAGAGCAGGTACCGATTAAGCCGCCCTTCGGCGGACATACCAATGAAACCGCACTCCGACAAACCATATAAACCAATTATCCGCAGATCGGCGCCCAGCATCTCGCGCAGATAGTTTTCATGCACGCTCAGCATCGATTCACCAGTAAAGACCACTTTTTTAATTGCCAGTGGAACCCCAAGGCTGAGCATGGCTTCAACGAACTGAACGATGGTGCTGGGCACACCAAACAGTACCGAGAGCCGTATTTCAGCCAGAAATTCGAAATGACTCTTCAGCAGCAGAGCAATATCGCCAACCGGCACAACATGTGCACGGCAATTTTTTAAAATTTCACACGCCAAGTAGTGTAAAGATGAAAACAGATTAATCGTAAACAGGTTGCCAACAACATCCCCTGGGGAAAAAACCTGCCGCGCGCGCAGGTTACGAATTAAATTGCGCTCTGATGAGCTGATCCCTTCCTTACAGAATTTTAAACGAACGTTGGCCATTTTCATCGCCCCAGTGATGCCACTTGTAGCACTAATCAGCATCGGTAAGTGTTCACCCGCAGAGTCCACTTGAGTCAAAGAACCACTATCACCAGTGGTCGAATAAACACGTGTACTTATCCTAACCAAATCGCGGAAAGCAATGTAATCGAGTGCATGGCAGCCAGTTATTGCCGTTATACGTGGTTGCATTTTTGCATACATTTCAGCACAGAAATAATCCATGATAACTCAGACCTTTTTAATGAAAATTGCACAACCCAGAGCTGCTAGACCTTCTCCACGTGTCACTGTCCAGCTCATCTCACTAAGATCGCAGCCGTATAAAAGATCGGTGATACCGGCTAATGTAAATTTTTCTTCTGTGGACATAGCTGCCACACCGCATTCACGACGTGATTGGTTAAAAATACCCAGTGCTGTTTCTTCTGAATCAGCCAGGGGGTCGTGGATGATAATACGACCGCCGCGATCTAAAACACAGCACAACTCCTGTAATCCTTTTTTAGGTTCAGCCCAGTGATGAATTACGGAACGGGCATAAATCATTGAAAAGGAGTTATCGGGAAACGGTAAATTGCTGACACTGGCTTCAATGATGTTGAATGCATGCTGGTATTTTAACTCGGTACATTTTTTAACACAAAACTGAACCATACGGAGATCGATATCAACCCCGTAAAAGGAATAGTCTGTGAGTTTTTGGGAGCGGTAAAGTTTGAAAAGCATGTGGCCAGTTCCCATGCCAATATCGAGAATTTTTTTCTTCGCAGAAGTAACACCAGATGCTTCTTCCAGAATTCTTTCCATCAAATACGCATTCCACGATGATGTACCTTCAGTAGCATACCTTTCATAGTGCTCAGGGGTGATATTCACCAGTAAATCATTCATCACATATTCCTCTAAATGAAGCTAGTTATGGCATTGCCATAAACTCGTTAAAAACTAACTGGGTATAGAAACGGTTATGTCCTCATATAAGAGGTCATCTAAAATAATTGATTGCAAATATGCATCCAGCAAAACAACGGTTATCACAGATTGACAAAGATAATAGCAGTTACAAATAAACGTCATCCCTTTAAACGCAAATATATTCCCAACGTACCGAAAAACACATCGCGTCCTGTCATGTTCAACTAAAAAATAATCATTTATATCAAAAATGCACGCCGAGATGGTGCATAATGCCTTATACAAGCTCTCCATGCAGCTAAATATTGTGGTGCATAGACGATTATCCAGCACCTGCCCTGCTGGAAAGTCCGCGCATTTTTTACAGTAATCTAGCATAAATGGTCTCGGTAGTTTTTTTTTCTCAATAAATTCGATATCAACCCCGACAGACCGAATCCGCGGATCTTTATTAACCAACATAATACTTTTACTCCGTCCATGGCTTACAGAACTGTGTGACATCTTTACATCTGGCAAAATCCGTTTAAATATATCGATAAAAAGTACCTTCGCCATTTCACGGTGCAATATCATTCTCGATGTACGTCTCGTCGATACAGGCAAATAACGATGAAGCCTATCAATAGCTAAAAAATAGGTATAAAAAGAATGGCTCACAATGCACAGATAATTGTTTGCACGACGATTAACATACACTCTGCTCATATCATGAGCTTTACCTACATGGTACATTTTATTTTCCCTGTATTTGTCGTGGCAATTTTTCTGATATTTACTTTAAATGCATACTGATACCATTTATCAGTCAATAGTTTAGTAACGACTTTAACCTGCTCACTATTTGCCGACATATCAAGGTTGAGATAAAGATCGCCGTTCTGTGCTTTTGAAAAGTAATGCCTTAAACATCCGGCATACTTAATAATGTCATTTGAGATCAGTTGAACTGGGATAAACTTACCATTGTGTTTAAATTCATTAACGGCTCTGGCTATCCAGTAATAGCATTCGGATTCATCTTTAACAAACAGGTCGCCGGAATCAAACCATTCATCACGCGGCTTTAATTGCAAGGAACTATCAACATAACCATCACACGCGAAAGGCGTTTTATAAAACATACGGCGCACTGAATCAGAAGCATCCGCCCGATCAATGGGGCGCAAATCAATTTTTATATCACTCACCAGAACCTTACCCGGTGCCACAACGCCATATTTACTGGTTCTTTCAATATCGCGTAGCGAGCAGATCTTATTATGAAACAAGCGCGGTCCGGATTCGGTCTGACCGAAGTTATTCCATAACGTCGTGCATGATGAGAGGATGCCCGATGCTTGTACGGTGAGCAAACGATCGGATGCATTCAAGATATTTTGCACATGGATTCGGCTTTTGGTAAAAATGTCGCTTACTTCCAGCATCCAGTCACCGATTAAAGGCAAGTTGGTAATGCTATAGCCAAGGAAGCCAAAGAGTCTGCTGGCTATGCAAGACATGACGTGACGCAAGCACGCAATCAGGCAGAAGATGCAGAGAAAATAGCCTCGTCTGCGAGGAGTAGGGTTATCGATATCAATC
>NZ_JBHIMO010000023.1:0-8534 GCF_042194195.1 Bartonella sp. MR30HLJHH
GGACTTGGTTTTTCTTGTTTGTTAGCACCTTCAGCGTTACAGGCACAAATTACTGTGGATCCTAACGCTAATGCCGCTCATCGCCCAGATATAGTGGCAGCGCCCAATGGGGTTCCCTCCATTGATATTGTTACCCCTAATGGCAAGGGTTTATCACATAATAAATATGATGATTTTAATATTGGCAATCCAGGTGTGATTTGGAACAATCATGCGCAAGAAGTGGGGCAATCGCAGTTGGGGGGCATTATGCCGGGCAATCCGCATTTGCGTGTTACGGGTTCGGCGAAAGTGATTTTAAATGAAGTGACCAGCAGCAAGCGCAGTGCGCTTCATGGTCCAGGAGAGGTTTTTGGGAGCCCAGCCGATGTGATTATAGCCAATCCCAATGGGATAAGCTGTGATGGTTGCGGTTTTATCAATACGCCCCATGCGACCTTAACCACTGGTGTACCCGAAATTGATGCGAGCGGTTTTTTGAAAGGCTTTGAGGTGCGAGGTGGGGATATTACCTTTGGAGCAAAGGGAGCCAATTTTTTCTCTGGTCAAGGGGCTGTTGATATTGTCGATATTGTCTCACGCACGGTGCATTTTGAAGGAGCTGTTGCGGGCAAGGAAATTGGAGTGACAGCAGGGACAGGGCACTTTGATTATGCTTCACGGGAAATGAAAGAACTGACCGATATTACTGGTAAACCAGAATATGCGATAGATGGTTCTGCTTTGGGGGCTCTTCAGGCGGATCAGATTAAACTTGTGGCAACAGAAAAAGGTGTAGGGGTTCGCATGCGCCATGATATGGCAGCCAATGCGGGGCAGTTGCATCTTTCTGCTGACGGGAAAATCTCGTTGAAGAATGTTTTTGGTCATGGGGGCGTTGTCCTCAAATCAAAAAGCCAGAGCGTATTGGCAAAACACATCACCTCGAAAAAGCATATTGATATTGCCGCCCATAAGGATGTGACGTTAGAAACGGTTGGCGCTGATGGTCATTTAAAAATAGAGGCGCAGGATGGGCTTTTATCGATTGCCGGAAACGCAACGTCTGGGGGCAATATGGAGCTGTCTTCGCGCCAAACTCTTCAAGTTTCAGGGCTAGGGTCAGGCGCTGATATGGCTCTTGAATCGGGCGGAGACTTGAAGCTTGAGGGGATTGTTTTAGCGCAAGGGAACCTCAAGGCGCACGCCGGTGGTGATATAAAGGCGCAGCTTTTAGCTGGTGGGGTTGATATGGCGGCAACGGGTGCTACAGGTGTTGTTGTTCTTGGCACCCAAGGGGATGTTGATCTCCAGAGCAGTCAAGGTGCGATTGTTGCTGAAAGTGTTTATGGGGCAGGAGATATCACCCTGATTTCTCATAACGGACTTTCTGTTTCTCAAACAATTCTGTCGCATCAAAATGTTGCCATTCAAGCCCAACCAGAAACAAATGCTCCCGTTCATTTTGGGCAACTTTTAGCCTATGGCAAGGCAAATATTGAGGGTGGGGCTGTTGACTTTTCTTCGCTGATGACGGGTGAAGAAGCTGTTTTAAAGGTTGGCAGCCTTGATGCTGGCACACTGATGACAGGTGTCGTTTCTACGGGTGGTTCAGGGGATCTTGTTTTAGATGAAAAGGGCTTTCTTTTGATTACAGCAAAAGAAGGGGTGAAGGTTGGTCAGATTGCCAGTGGTGGCAATATTGAAATTTTTGCTGGCAACGACATTTATTATGATCAGGTCATTGGCTATGGCAACGCAACATTGACATCGGTATCTGGAGAGATCAGTGTTGAGAATGTGCTGTCTGCTGAGGGGGATGTGAGATTGACAGCACCGACACTGGATTTAAGCAATAATCGTTCTCATATTTACACGCCGCAAACGCTGTATTTAATTGCAGATCATATTGATGTCTCGGGCAGCGAATTGACTTATGGTGGTTTAGATTTTAACAGCACCAACGCCCTTGATATTCACCATGCGCGGCTACAAGCCGTGACAGATGAGGGAGGGACTGGAGATATTCTCTTTATTGCTCCAAGCGTTATGGTGGATAAGGCAACTTCTGTTTTAGCGGCACGAGATTTCGTGATCAAGACGGGGGAGCTTGGAAATAGCGGTCAATTAGCATCGGGGCAGGATTTAGTCTTTAGCGTGACGGGCAATGTGACCAACAACAAAACGGGCTTAATTTATGTGAAGGGCAATGGTGCTTTACAAGTTGATGGGGCTTTGCTCAATGATTTTGGCGCCATTTTAGCAGAGGGTGATTTGGATTTCACCAATGCAGCTGGCAGCGGAAAAAGCCTTTCCCTTGTTAACAAAGCAGGCTTTATTCAAGCTGGTGGAAACTTAAATATCCAAACCAACACCCTGAAAAACGAAGCCGATAGCACGCCTGTCATCACGGAAAAAACGGAATATAGCGATATTTCATTCCAAAGACCAAAGGGTTCTGATCAACTCAGTGATGGGATGTTATATCATGATGCGAAAGTTGGTCTTTGGGGACAAGGGCACGAACATCAAGATGATAACGGAATTTGGAAAGGACACTTATACATTTACTTAGATAATCCACTTTGGAATAGTAAAGAAGAAACCTATGGCACCGCAATTTCAAGCGACGGAACAGTCTATAAG
Organism: Bartonella sp. MR30HLJHH; assembly: GCF_042194195.1. NCBI lineage: Bacteria > Pseudomonadati > Pseudomonadota > Alphaproteobacteria > Hyphomicrobiales > Bartonellaceae > Bartonella > Bartonella sp. MR30HLJHH. Next base: position 2,626 of record NZ_JBHIMO010000023.1, read on the forward strand.
GCTTTTACTTGGAAATATGTTGACGAAAGAGACTCTGTAGAACAGTATCGATGGAATGGTGATAGGTGGAAGGCAGGAGGGCTCTGGTCAATAAACAAACACTGGTCACACATGACAGAAAAGACTGTCACGCAAGGGTTTTCGCATAAACCGACTGTTTCGGGGGTAATACAATCTAGTGGCAACCTCATCATTAACGCTGATACCATTGACAACCATTATAGCTCTATAGAAGCGGGGGGAAATGCGGATATCCAAGCCAAGACGCTGACCAATTTAGGGGTAACAGCTTATAAAAAAACTTATATGGGTTGTAATGCCAATACGAAGGATGGTTATTGTTATGGCTATAAAACTGATGGAAGCCGCGATGTTTCTTTAGATATAGTCAATGGCAAGGAACGCCAAATTGGCTCAGAAGCTCTTGATGCTGCTCCTGGTCTTGTCCAAGCGGGCGGCACTTTAAATCTGGTGGTCGATCAACTCAATAACACGGCAGCGGAAGGTTCCATTACAGGGGATGCGCATTTTAAAGCACAAGCAGCTGAACGTAAACCACTGGAGAAGCTGAGTGGTTTAACCGGGGCTGGTGCTCTCTTTACACCAAAAGTGGATCTCAATAATGCAGGGGAACTTTCTGAGGGGCTTCCTTTACCAAAACCCCAATCGGGTGGGGTTGGGGGCACGCTGCCCAACCAGAATTTCATTTATGAAACGCGGGCAGAATTCCTTGATGTTGGCAAGTTTTATGGCTCAGCCTATTATTTGAACAGAATTGGTTATAATCCTGATCGGGAGATTTTTTTCTTAGGCGATGCATATTTTGAAAAGCAGCTGATTGAAAAACAAATGCGTGATCTTGTTGGTCAAGGGTTGGGAAAAGGCTCCTTTATTCCTGGAAGTGATGCCATTGAACAAGTCAAAACTTTGCTGGATGTCGGGGCAGAATATGCAAAAGCACACAATCTCCCCTTTGGTGAGGCTTTGAGTGAAGAACAATTGGCTTCTTTAGAAGCCCCGATGGTGATTTATGTGCGCCAACAGGTCAAGGGCATGGATGTTTACGCACCGGTGCTTTATATCCCTGAAAAAGACAGAGCCTCCTTTGTTTCTGCTGGGGCTTTGATCATGGGCGATGATGTGAATATCACTAGCCAAAATACAAGTAATTCCACGATAATCAATTCAGGACGGATTGCGGCAAACCACCAATTGCATGTGCATGGCGGGGATATCCTCAGTCAAGGAGGGCATTTTGCGGCGGGTGGTGATGCTGTTTTACTTGCGGAGAAGAATATTCGTTTGGATGCAGGGCGCACAACGGTTGACGGCGTGGAGACAGTATTAAACACCGAAGCGCTTTCTACTGGTGGCAATGCGACAGTTCTTGCCAAGCAAGATATCACCGCTTCAGGGGTGGGGATCACCACCGGAGGTGATCTTGCCATGGCTACAGAACAAGGCAACTTGACGATCGGTTCAGCAGAAACCCATTACCATGATGAACAGGGTGATGCCACCATGCATCATAAATCGGCGTTAAACTCTGGAGGATCGACGACACTTGCCTCTGGAAATAATTTGAATATCTTAGGCTCTGATGTTCAAGCAACGGATAATCTTTCCTTACAGGCAAAAGAAAACGTTTCGATTGATGCCACGCGCAACAGTGCCAATAGCCATCGCGGGGATCAAACCTCTCATGTTGCCGTGCACAATGGCTCTCATTTAAGTTCTGGAAAAGATACCACTGTTCTATCGGGTGGCGATATCCATATTGCTGCTTCCGATATCGATGCGAAGGGCAATGTTGGTCTTGGCGCCCAAGGGGAGGTAACAATAGGGGTGAGAAACGATGAAATGGAGTATCATCTTCAGGGCAAAAACACGAAAGTGGATATGCAAGCCTCTCATGCCGTTGGCTCTTCGATAAAATCGGGAGGTGATACCACGGTCATTGCAGGGCAGGATGGCAAGCCGCATGATCTTAGCATCACAGGTAGTTCCATTGTGGCTGATGGCAAGGTAGGGCTGAAAGCCAGCAACGATGTCCTGATCACCAATGCAGAGGATAGCTTACACTATGAGATGTCGTACCATAAAGACGGTGGAGCATTTAGTAGCAGCAAATCCGTGCATAACAAGGTGGATGCTACCCAAGTTTCCGGTTCACTCATATCTGGGGGTGAAGGCGTTGCCATTGACTCAGGAAACAACACGGAAGTTGTAGCCTCGACGCTCACAGCCGGTAAGGCAGAGGAAACGTCAGGAGAGAAAGCACCAGGAGAACAGAAACAAGCGGATATTACCATTCACTCTGGGGGAAAGATTGTCATAAAAGGCGCCCAAGAACAGTTGGATCAGCAAGCACAATCGTCATCAAGTGGCTTTTTGCATGAGGAATCGTCCGATACATCTCAATCGCATACCACAACGGTCTCCTCTATCCTTGGGGCAACGGGCAACATTATCACGCAATCAGACAAAGAGACCACAATCACTGCTTCTCATATGTTTGCAAATGAAGATATTCATGTGAGCGGAGAAAATGTGACAATTGATGGCATGACAGACCACCATAGCAGCCATTCAGAGACCCATGAAACGGGTTTTGGTGTGGGATCAGGAAAGGGCTTTGTGTCGATATACGGGAGTGAGGGAAAGACAGAAAATGAAGAGAGTTTTGAGCATCAAGGCTCTTCTCTCAATGGGAAAAATATCACCATCACCGCCACCAAAAAAGATGTGAACGTGGAGGGCTCTGATTTTACTGCGCAAGAAAATATTCATGTTTCGGCAGCCCATGATGTGAATGTTTCACCTGGTCACAATCGTCATAGGGCAAGCTCAAAGGAAGAACGCACAGGTTTTGGGTTTCAGTTTGAAAAGAACCCTAGCGGTGCTTCCGTGGGTGTTGGAATTGCAAGCGCTAAAGATACGGGCGATCAATGGGAAAATACCAATACGCCATCTCATTTCAAAGCGGGCAAAGATGTGCAGATCAATGGTGGCAATGATGTGAATTTACAAGCAACCATTGTTTCGGCGGATCGTGATGTCAACATTGATGCTGGCAATAATATCACCCTATCAGAAAGCTATGATACCTCTAACGCAAAAGAAAAGCATGAAAAGTCTTTTGCTGGTGTGACAGCCTCTGCTGATATCGGTGTCCTTGGCACGGTACAAGGACTAAAAGATTCAGCGGACCGCATGAACAATAAGGATGGTAACAATACAGTTATTAATGGCATACTGACCGGCATGAAAATCAATCACCTCTTTAATAAAGGAGAGAACTTTATTCATTGGCTGACTGGCAATACGGGGGAAAAGGGGAACATAACCAAAGGACTGAGTAACCTATTAGGAGGGATGGGGGGCTCCACCAAGGATGCTCTTGCCAATATGGCTGGCGCATCTGGCAGTGTAACCGTGGGCTTTAAAACTGAGAAAACAGAAGCCTCTGTTCAGACATCTACTGCGGTAACAAATAGTATAGAAGGCGGGCGTTCTATTAATATGCATGCTCACGAAGGCAGCATCCATAGTGTTGGCGCTGATATTATTGCTGGTACCAATCCAATCTATGTGCTGGAAAATGATGCACAGAGCGGGAACATCACCATGGAAGCAGGTGAAGATATCACCTTTGAAAGTGCGCAAAATACGCAAAGCACACAAAACAGCAGTGAAAGTGCTTCAATGAGTGTTGGCACCGGTTATGGCACGGGTGGTGCAGGGGCAACGGGCAGTGCTGCTTTTAGTCAAGGGGAAGGATCGAGCGAGGAAGTTCAACACAAAAACAGCCATATTATAGGCACTGGCACTCTTCATACCATGAGTGGGGCAAACACCATACTGGCAGGCGCCGTGGCTTCTGCAGATCATGTAGAAATGGAAGTAGGGGGTGATTTTGCCATTACCAGCCGCAGTGATACGGGACAAACTTCCAGCAAGCAAAACTCTGTTTCTGCTGGTTTTGGCGCTGGACAAACGGGTGGTGGGGGCTCCATGAGCGCCTCTTTCCAAAAGGATAAATCCTCTAGCGATTATCATAGTGTTGTGGAGCAATCAGGTATCAAAGCTGGTGATGGCGGCTTTAATATCATAGTTAAAGATAAAACAACGCTGACCGGAGGACTTATTTCCAGCACCGCGCCGGCAGATAAAAACAGCCTGACCACTGGAAGCATTAGCACCAGTGATATCAACAACGGTGCGCATGCTAAAGCCAGCAGCCATGGGTTTAGCCTTTCTGGGAACGACACGATAAAGAACATTGCCAAGAATGTTTTAAATCACGGCAAAGCCAAGGATGCAGCAGAAGGGGAAACCAAATCTGCTATCAGTGATGGGACTATCATCCTTACTGATACAACTGGACAGAGGGCGATGGGGCAAGATGCTGGACAAATCATTGATGCACTCAACCGCAACACCGCTACAGCCCACCAGGCTGTAGGACAGCTAGATGTCGCACCGCTTGAGGGAGCCGTGCATAATCGCGTAGATATGATCAATGATTTATCGGATGAAGGATTGGGATACTTTGATAAAATTTATAAAATCACAAATGTCAAAGAGCACCCAGTAGGTGAGGTTGCGCATGATGAAAATGGCAATGTCCTTTATGCAACCGATGAAAATGGAAAACCTATAAAAGGCAGTGATGGAAAATATATCACTCTGTATCACTTTTTAAAGCCAGAGGAAGAAAAGCATTTACAAAAAGGCCCTAATGGTGCTGTTTATATGTTCTACAATGGCATTTTTAATTCACCAGATGAAGCTGCGGGTAATGCTGTCCAATTGGCTGTTAATAAAAATGGTCCTCTTTATTTTACATACTTTCCCCAAGCTGATGATGTGCTGGTAGAATTAGGGGTAGCAGTTTATCAAAAGTTTTTTGAAGGGGGCTCTTGGGGGTTGACCAATTCAACCAAAAAGTTCCAAGATTTTATCTATCGTTATGGCAATGACAATGCTATTGTTAGTGCGCATAGCCGTGGTACCATAACAGTAAGCAATGGAGCAAATGACTTGCAAGAACATGGTATCCACGGTGTAGCCAAGAAAACAGACTTCTATCTTGTTGGAGCGGCTGCTCACATGCAATCGATGGCCAATACAGTAGATTATCTAAGCGATGGCGAAAAAAATTATATCTACATACAAGGTCATATGTTAGACCCCATTAGTACAGTGATTGGTTACAATTGGCCTACGGCTTATAAGGCACCTTTAAATCTAGATTTTTCACTTTTGGAGAAAGGTATAAAAAATCCTTTTTATATGACAATATTTGCAGCAAACAGTTTATTTACTATAGCAACTAATCCAATCAGAGAGATGGGGAAAGCAGTCTTAGGCTTTAAGCCTAGCCCCCATAATTGTTATGCTGATGCAAGTCGTAAGTGTAAAAATGATTACGGTTCATTTGATTTTAACAAACTTTATTCAACGAGAACAGGGAACAAAAAATGAAAATGTTGTTTAATTTATTAAGCCTGCTCATTCTGTTAACGGTTGCTGGATGTGATATTGAAAACATTGACAAACCTCCTCCAGGGGAAGTATATGGGTGGTTGAAGGCGGGAGCAGACTTTACTGAGGTAGGAAAAGCCTTGCTAGAATGTGGTCTGCCGCACCTTAATTATCTTGAGGATGAAGTTCAAAAACTAAGCAACAATGAGAATGCAACGATTGATGCTTGCATGATTCAATCAGGTTTCCGTGACAGATATGGCGGTCCCTCTTGGTGTGTAAACCATAAAGCTGAAAACTTGCCCATTTGTCGTCCAGGCGCTGTCATACCACAGCGCAGTGTCAAAAAGCGCTTAAACAGCCCGTTTTGTAAAAAGTACAAAAATGCGGATGAATGCCAACCTTAAGTTTTGCTGTTTGTG
>NZ_JBHIMO010000024.1:0-8294 GCF_042194195.1 Bartonella sp. MR30HLJHH
GTTGTTGAATATGAGGCAACCGGTGATTTAGACAAATCCCTTGAACAATTGTCACACTCTCCAGGCATGGCATGGATTAAGCAACTGCGTGATGATCCAGAATTATCCAAGCAAGTGGATTGGCAAGCAGTTAAGGCTGAATTTAAAGATTGGGATTATAAAGCCCAAGGGCTGACAGAAGCCGGTGCGGCTATCGTGGCATTGGCTGTCACGGCGGTTACGGGCGGAGCAGCCTCGGGCGCTGCTAGTGCCATTACCGGTGCTTTAGGGCTTGGCTCGAGCACCGCCATGAATGCGGCGATACAGGCAGGTGTCCAAGCGCTGATTAACAAAAGCGCTGTGGCTCTTGTCAATAATCGCGGCAACATTGCCGGCGCCTTGCATGAGCTTGGTTCTTCCAAGAATATTCTCAGCATTGTCTCGTCGATGTTGACAGCGGGCTTAACCAGCCAAATAACGGAAATGGTTGGTGTTGGACAATCTTTGCCAAAAACCGCTCCTTTTGTCGATCGTATCGCCCTTGAAGCGGAAAAGAACCTGATCAAAGCCGCCATTGGCACAGGCGTGCAAACGGCTCTTGAAGGTGGCTCTCTTGACAAGAACTTTTTTAACAATCTGCGCATCGCCCTGTCTGATACGGTTGGCAAATCGTTGGCAGAAGAAATCGGTACTGCCAAGGCAGAAGGCAAAATAGATACGGTCACTCAGATCGTTGCCCATGCTGGTCTTGGCTGCTTAAAAGGCGCGGTTGCGAGCGGCGCTTGCTCTGCCGGTGCTGTGGGCGGGGCTGTGGGTGAAGCCACAGCCATGCTCCAGTTTCAATTGTGGGTGCAAGGCATTGTGAAAGAGGAAATGGGTGATCTAAACGGGCGCACCCCAACTCCGGAAGAGGAAGCGCGTATAAACGCAAAGATTGATGCGCAGTTTGCTGACTTTAGAGATCACACCATTGATGTTGCACGGGCTGCGGGGGGCGTTGCCGCTGCCATTGCCGGTGGCGATGTTGATGCCGGCGCCGATGCCGCTGGAAATGCCGCTGCAAATAACTACCTCAGCAGTGCTCAAATAGCCCAGATGAATAAAGAATTAAAGGAGTGTCCTGACCTTTTATGTGAAGCAGCAGTGTCTGCGAAGTGGTCTGCGATTAGTACAGGGCAAGGTATAAGCTTTGGGGCTGGTATGGTAGCTGGTGTACCGGCTGAAGTATACGATACGGTTGATGGTTTTTTGCAAATAATCAGTTCTCCTACGGTTGGTGACTTGATACAAATAGCCAAAAATTCCAAAGAGATTTTGAAAGCGCTCAAAGATTTCTTCACCAGTGGTAAGGTTTTGGCTACCCTTGGGCATGCCTTTGCACAGCCCTATGTAGATCGCATTAATAAAATGGAGGAGGAATATGAGCGAGCCGGTGCCGGTGGTTCCTTTAATGCTGGTCTTGAATTTGGAAAATTATTGACTGAAGTAGCAACGCTGTTTTTGGGAGGTGCTGGAGCAGCCAAGGGAGGCATAAAGCTTGGCGAAAAGGTTCTGGCTAAATTCGCTGCTAAGACTGAAGAAGCGGCTGCAAAAGCAGAAAAGGAAGTTGTTCAATCAGTTGGAAAAATTGGTACTGAAAACAGTGCCAAGGGCGAGAAGATCAAAGATCCGCAAACAGGAAATAAAAACAGAGAACATCATGACAAAAAACGTGATAAGGACAAGCAAGAATTAGAAAACAAGGAAGAATGTACGGTATGCCAAAAAGAATCCTCGTTTAAGGCTGAGGTGAAGGGAGCTGAGTTTGAGAGTGATATGTTTGGAAGAAAACCACTTGAAAAAAGATCTCGTCCTGATCTTCTTTATATAGAAAATGGTGAATTAAAAATTAGAGAAACAAAAACAGGTGATTCCAAGCTTACAGAAAATCAAAAAATTTTGAAAGAAGCCTATAAAACAGGAGATGCAAAACCCACGGGAGATGTTATTAGAGAGTTTCTTGAGGAACACAAAGAAAAGCTAAATAAATATCAGGAAGAACTCAAAGAATTTATAGACGAAAAGAAACCAACTCAGAAACAACTGGATGATTTTAAGAAAGATTGGGCTAAAAACCAATTAGGTAGGGAGTGGGGAAGACCTATCGAATATGAAATTAGCCGTCATACAGGTCGTTTAGAAGAACTTGTACAGGGACAATAAATGAAGATACAAACCAAAGACGTAACAGAAATTTTAAAAATACTGGGCTGGGAACCCTATCGCGATGAAGTGGGAGACACTTTTGCGCATTATCATCTTCCTGACCGCATTGTGGGCATAGGCTATGATATAAAAAATTATGGAGAGAGCGGCAAAGAGTTCCGGTTATCGGCTAAACTCACTACTGCTTCCTATTGCCTTGCTCGGGAATATTCTAGAGGTGAAAAATCACAGCGTAAATATGAAGATGTGCTGTTTTACGCGAAGGAGGATTTTAATGTTAAAGCTTCAGATCTTTCCGAAAGCCATATTAAGGACGCTCTAAATAGAGTGATTGCATGGGCGCAAGCACAGGATATTGAAAAAAAGTTGTGCGAGGAAGCTACTAATCATTCTGCCGTTGCACAAGCATTACTTGGTGATATGGAGGCTTTAAGGAGTGATAGATCTACCCCAAAACTATCTGTGCCAGAATTTGCAGATTATAAAACAATGACATCGGATGATCGCCTGCTTTTTTTTGCGCAAGCCTATAAAAATGGGGAGTTGGATGATATTCTAACGCGCAAAAAAACCAAACAGCGCTCGATAAGCCTCACAGCAGCAATGCGCGTTCTTAAAACACAAGGGTGGTTTTCTACGGAGCCTGGAAAAATGTGGTTGATTTTGCCCGACCGCTTTATTCAATTTGATTTTGGTTTTATACGTCTCCATGACAATTACAATGTCCGTATTGAAGCTGAAATATCTAATGAAATGATTTCTGTAGCTTGTAAATATATTCACTATAGTGGGGAGTATCGGTGCATATCACCTACAAATATTTATAATTCTTTTAACACGATTGGGGGGGGGATTTTTAGTGGTTTTGATAAAGGCATTGATATTTGTGTAGAGACATTAGATGAGCAAGAGCTTATCAAAATCTCTGAGCGAATAATACAATGGGCACGTGCCCAAGATTTACAAGCATCAATAGAAAGCAAAACACGTGTTCAAAAGTATAGCTACAATATACGTATAGTCTGGCATTTGGCTTGTTTAGCATTGACAGGTCAAATTGATATCCTGAAATCTTATCAAAATTTTTTAGAAGCCGGTACGATTTCTGGACATTTAGAAGACCGTGAAGTGGAGAAGTATGTTAATCACGCCGTTCAATTTGCTGAAGAGCATCTGAAAATCTTTAATGAGCGAAAAGCCATAGATGATCGTCTTAGTTTGCAAGATTTGTCTTTTCTTAATACAGTTTCTGAAGACTTAAAAAGGATAGACTGGACAGTTTATCGTGATAAGAACTATGATCGCAATGCTTATTTTGTAAGTAAAGACCGTATCATCAATATAATGTATAACCTTCAAAGTGATGAAGAAGAGCCGATTGTTGTATTTAAGGCTTCGCTTTCAACACTTGGCTTTTCTACTGCTCATAGAGAGATGTTTCCTAGATTGCCCCAATATATAGCTCTCAAAGAGGCAGAAGAATTTTATACAGTTTCTAGTACTGAATTGGATGAAGGCAAGCTAAAGGAGATTTGTACAGATATACTTGAATGGGCAGATCGGCAAAATGTCAATCAAATCATCTATGATTATGCCGCTTTGCCAACAAACAGTGAAGCTCACCTTGTGGCACGTCACTTTATAGCACTCATTCTGATTGGTGATATTGAAAAGCTCAAATTTTATAAGGAAAGTTTCAGGGCAAAGAACCATCTAGGCTTTGTGGAAGGTATCACGAAATATACGATTGACAACGCTCTTACTCTTGCACGGCGTTATCGGACTGGTTTTCCCAAAAACGCTCCGATTTTGAGTTTGGATGCGCAAACAGCATCTGTTGCTTTTAAAACAACTTCTGTTGAAGCGGCAGAGGAAGTGGATGAAGTGGATGACACTGATGATCGTCTCACCATGGAAAGTGCTCATGCACTTTTAAAAAGCCTAGGCTGGTCAACCGAGAAAATCAATGAGAATGACCATATGGCAAGCTATCAATTGGCTGATCGTGAAGTAGATATTCTTTATAACGACGAAATTGCCAAAGACTACCCGCAATTTGATAGCGCTTTTATGATTAGTACTGGCATTCTTTCCACCGCTTGTAAATTCATTGATCCTACCTACACGGAAGATATTCCAGATATACAGCTTAATTTTGAAGCAAAGGGGTTAGAAATCTTTGAACCAGAAGTTACTGCGGATCGCTTAAAGCAAGCACTTGATGACGCGCTAAAATGGGCGGTAACAGACATTGACCTTTCTAAAAGACTTCGCTCTGATTATGGCACTGCTCCTTGGGAAAAAGGCGCCACGTCCAAAGCAAACGATACGGATTATGCTTTACTTCATCTTGGCGCTCTTGCTTTATTGGGTGATGTTGAGACCTTACAATCTTATCAGAAAAGCTTTACGGCAGGTGATCACCTAGGCTTTGACGAGAGCATCAACAAAACCCACCTTGAACGTGCATTAGCTTTAGCCAAAGAAGTAGCAAAGGTGAAGCAAGTGAGCTACGCTTTGATTAAACAGGTGGCAGAAAAGCTTGATGATCAATAAGAGGTTACCAGCAAGGAGCAACCCCGCTCGTGGAAGGAGAGTTTGTTAAGTCTATTTAGAACAAAGAATACATTGATTATTTTGAAAAAATTGAAGGGGCTTATGAATCATGAAATGGATAAAGAAAAAAATTATGGGAGCAGCTGAACCTGTGGAATTTAAAGGTAAAAAAGTTTATCAGGGAGATGAGCTGTTTGAGCCTGAAACAGTTTCTTCTTGGAAAGAAAAAGGACAGATAGTAACAGGTACAAATGTGGAAAGAATGGTATCAGGAAGAGCTCCTATTGGAGTCGATTGTAGGCCTATTATGTTATATCCTATGACACAAGAAGGTCCTATGGCTGAGGTTCTCTACTCATTTTATCAAGACAAGAGTTTTGTTGCGCCTATGAAGCCAAAGGCAAACTTTATCAGAAAAGTTATTTGTTGGATTTCAAAAAAAGACTCCTCAGCAAGAAAAAAGAAAAAGTAATTATTGCAAATATTGAAATAATATCCCTAAAAGCGCTCTCTAAATTTTAATGATCATTCCCTTTAATTACATCATATATTGTAAATGAGAGATGATTTTACAGAGACAGATGAGAAAAGAGCTCTTTCAAAGAAAATATCCTTTATATTCTATTAACGTAATCCCAATTCCATTGGCTATAGTAGAGAAATATTGATCAGTAGGAACACTCATTATGAGTAAAAACACACTGTGACTTATGGAGAAAAATTTATGAAAAGTTATACTTTATCAGATGTTGCACAATATATTGATATGCATAGTCATGTTATTAATTTTGGTACTAAAGATAATGCCCCTGATGATGTACGGATTAAAACAGCTGAGAACACTCTCGATTTACAATTTACCTCTTCCTATAAGAGTTTTTTAAAAAATTATGGAGGGGGAGAAATTGGAGGTGAAGAAATATTCAGTATTTATGAAATCTGTGCTGGTATTCCTGCTGGTGATATTGTTTATCGAAATTTGCTCGATAGAAGAGATGGCTTTACGGACCCCAAACAACTTGTTATCTGCACAACTGATTTTGGTGAAACCTTTTACTTTGATTATACTCAATTTCGGGATGGAGAGTGCCCGCTCTATCTTAAGTTTCCACTTGACGATCCCCAATATTACGCAAGTAATTTTTATGAATTTCTCTGTAAAAGAATTAAAGAGTATGCAGGGGAAGATTTATGAAAATCTATACCTTAGATGATGTTGCAGTATTAATTGATAAAGTTAATAAATATAATGATGATATTGTCAATTTTTGTTCTGAAGAAAATGCGGTTGGTGATCTCGTGATTGAAAAGGCGGAGAAAGCTCTTGGTTTGAAATTCACATCTTCTTACAAGAGTTTTTGAAAAAAACTATGGAGGAGGGAAAATGAAAAAAAATCTTAAAACTATAGAGCTGCATGCCTCTCTTAAGTACAGCTGGATGTCAGTTAGGCAATCCTCTCCCATCGATTTTGGTTTTATGGAAAAAGCCTAGAGCAGATCGGGGTGTAATCGAACAATCACTTTTAAAGTGTGGCTGGAAACCGGTTTATGCTTCTTCTAGCGATATAAATTGCAGGATTCAAAGGGGATTTATTTTACACAACCTCCGAAAAGTGACTCGTTCCTAACCGGTCTCATGATAGCTGGATATCAGCAATTTATGGACAATGATACTTTTGGTCTAAGCAATACGAGCAAGAAGAAACGGGCCATGATAACCCATTTTGAGAATGAAAGAAAACGTCAACAAACAAAAAAATCTTTGCAAAAGCGATCATCAAAGCGTCCTACCCATTCTGAAAGAGTTAGTTGAACAAAAAGCACGAATGATGAAGGGAGTCAAAATAGTACCCTTCTTTATTCAAGCGGGTAATACGTTGATCTAGTGGTTGATCAGCTCACCAACAAGGCAGCGGTAGGTTCTCTTTCCACTAATTTTTTAGAGGATGTGCGTTTTGAGCAACCTGACAGAATTCTGGAAGCCGATTCGAAAAATAGAAAAGGTCTTGTGATCAATAAAGGGGCATGTTTTCGCTTTTATCATGGTGGAGAGAATGGGGGTAGGTACCTCTTTTACCGCGTTCTAGGGCGTGGAAGGATGACTTTTGACGAAGATCTTGAAGCAGGAAAGGATTATTATATATATCTCATCTTAAAAGATCAGACGAATGAGATATCCTTTGAGCTTTCGCAAAATCCGACGGCTCCTGATGGCTATACAGAGGATAATTCTGAAAAGATTGGTGGATTTCATACGCTATGTGCGGATGTTGGTGAGATTGAAGATCATCTCTTATCGGGTTATCAAGCGGGGGATGTTTTGCCCAATTCTGTTTGGTGTTTAAATCACCGTCCACGTAGTGACCCAGAGGGAATGGTTTACAATCCGTGGCATAATATTTGGGTTGATATTTATCTTCAATCAGGGACAGGTGAAAATGCAAAGTCGGCATATGGTGTTCCGATTACGACCAATCGTAGCTATGCAGATCATGCCTTTGATTTTGGTCTGTTAATAAGAGATTTTTGACGAGTGATGAGTTTTCGCCAAGCATGTATGGAAGTAATCAAGCAACCAGTATTGTCGGCAATCAAGCGCCTTCTCCTAAGACGTCTGGAGGACACGTTGATACAAACAATAGACGGATGATTTCGGATATCGGTTGTGAGGATGGTTGCGGTTATGTTTGGCAATATTTGTCTGGTTGTTATCCAGTGACTAAATGGCATACAGGGGAGCAAGGAAGCAGTTTAGTGTAGACATAAATGTTATGTTGGGAGGAGGCGATTGGACTGGTGGCTCTAACAATGATCATCTTCTACGGAATTTTGCGCATTCTCGTTATGTAGAAGATGAAAAAATAGGCGCCCGTGGATGTAGCGACCCCATTTTATTATAATTAGTGCGAGATTGATTAGAACATCATTTTATCCAGCCCCACTTTTGTGGGGCTTTTTTTATGGAGCGTCAGATGAGAAAGATATCGAAAGAAGGATTAGAGCTTATCAAACAATGGGAAGGATTGCGTTTAGAGGCTTATAGAGATACGGCATGTGTCTGGACGATTGGTTATGGTCACACCAGCAATGCGGGTCACCCCCTTGTCAAAAAAGGCATGTGTATTAGCCAAAAGCAAGCAGAAGAAATCCTTTGTGAAGACTTAAAGCAATTCGAGCAGACGGTAGAGGAATCGGTCACGGTTTCGTTAACGGATTGCCAATTCGCGGCATTGGTCTCGTTTTGCTATAATGTAGGAAAAGCTGCTTTTCGCAAGTCAACATTGTTGAAGAAGCTTAATCAAGGCGATTATGAAGCCGTTCCTGTTGAATTACAGAAATGGAATAAGGTTGGTGGGAAGCCTCTTGCTGGTTTAGCCAACCGTCGAGCAGCAGAAGCGGGATTATGGGTAAAAGGGGCTTATGTTTCTTCAAATTATCAAAGGGTAGAAACGAAAACGGCAACCGGACTTCTTAAAATAGAAGCACTTGCCCCGATTATAGGGTCTTGTTCAGGTTTTGGCGGCTTGTTAGCAGGCAATGGACCGGTGCAATGG
>NZ_JBHIMO010000025.1:0-8112 GCF_042194195.1 Bartonella sp. MR30HLJHH
TCAATAGTCTTGTCAATAATGGCGTTAACGAGGCAAAATCCTATACGGATATGAAGTTTGAGACGTTAAATTATGCTATTGAGGATGTTCGTAAGGAAGCAAGACAAGCCGCAGCGATTGGTTTAGCGGTGTCCAACTTACGTTACAATGATGCACCAGGAAAGTTAAGTGTTGCACTTGGTAGTGGTATATGGCTCAATCAGGCTGCATTTGCTATTGGGGCTGGTTATACATCTGAAGATGGAAATACTCGCTCTAGTCTATCTGTGACAAATGCCGGAGGGCGCTGGGGTGTAGGTGTAGGATTAAGCTTAACTCTAAATTAATAAAATTCACTACTATTATTTTCAACAACGCTCCTGTCTATACAAGACAGGAGTGAAAGGGGTTACACGATTAAAAGAACAGTTCTCACAAATAATAATCCAGCATTAATGTTGAAAATAAAAAAGAGAAAAGGTGTGAAGAGTGGTGTATTTTACGCAAATTTGACAAAAGTCGCGGAGGGGGCTGGTTGGTTGTTACATGACTGTGAGCAGCAGATTAAGACAGTTTTTGATGATGCTAAAAAGTATACGGATGATCAAGTCAATACTATAATTAATAATGCTGTTAACGAGGCGAAATCCTATACCGATATGAAGTTTGAAACGTTGAGTTATGCCATTGAAGATGTTTGGAAAAAAGCAAGACAAGCAGCGGCGGCTGTTGGTTTGGCAGTGGCAGGTTCGCGTTAGAACGATACACTAGGGAAGTTGAGTGTTTCATTTGGTACGGGTTTTATGGCGCAGTCAATCCACATTTGCCTTTGGTACTGGTTATACATCAGAGGACGGATTCATTCGCTCTAACCTATCTGTCACGAGTGCAAGAAGTCACTGGGGGGTAAGTGCAGGAGTAAACTCACTGCTGAATTAATAATAAAAATGCATTTACTCTTGTCTCATCAGACAAGAGTAAAAATTTTATAAAGAGGTGATATTTTACACAGAAATTCATAGAGTAGTATACTTACAAAGTTTTATAACAATGTATTCTGTAGTAATAATCTTAGTGGGACAGATTTTAGTTACAGTGAAGCATTTTAACAAAAAAATTTACAAATGCAGAGTGATGTCTTCATATAAATTAATAGAGTGCGCAATCGCACAATATTTAAAAACTGTACGGTTTATTATTTTCTTTGTATGCAGCAGCCGGAATGATTAATTACGCAGCAGTAGCAGCAACGATTAAGAAAAACTCACTTTGATCAAAACAGGGGTATTTAAAGCATAACAATTCAGTAACACTTTTATAAAAGCCCAAAGCGTAAACAATGAAGCTATGGATATAGAATTATTTCATGAATCAAAAAGACGCATTTATAAAAAATAATTAAATCATTTTTTTTCCTTGCTATTTTTTTTAATAGTCTGTAAGAATGTGAAGGATTAGTTAGAAAACACTAAGAATCTTTTCGCAAAGCGGGGTGCGGCAAATCATGAAGAAATCACACAATCATTATCATTTTATTTCAAAAAGCTTTGAGAGATATAAACCCAAAGCTCAAAGGCACCTCGCTTGTTTCCACAACAAAAGCGCAATAGCCCCACAAAAAACGCTCTAAATCACTCAGCAAACAACCTAACCTTCCTCCGCAATAAACATCCTTTATTGCCTCTTCAACACACAACACCTAATAATAGTACACAAACATGTTTCATTTATATTTCTTTCACTTTTCTTCACCTTTACCTTTAAATTTAAAGGCTTTGCTAAAAAAAGAAAACCCTCCCTAAAGGGGGGAAAATAAAAACCTTATTAATTGGGCTATCGCTCAGCGCCGATCACAATCTCATTGAGATCTTAGATAGTCCTCTTCCCTATTATGACAACCCTAATCTTTTATAAAACAAGAAAAAACAAACTCTGGAGCCTAGTAGCACCGGAATGTGTCTTTTTAATGTTTTCAATATTTTTCTTACTTGGAGAATTTATTATGAAAAAAACATATACCACACCACACATGCTAGCAGTGAGTAATTTAAAAAATTCTTGCTCGTCTTATCGATTACCTTTTATTAAAACGCTTTCATTAGTGTCAGTAGCTGTCTTTTTATCAAATGCCTCTCCTGTTTCTGCTTGTGATACGTGGGGTAATGTAGCGAAATATTTTGGTGGTGGTGCAGATATACGTAAAAGTATTGCGCCAACCTATGTGATTGACGGTAACGTGTATAGAGATGTTGGCTCTGCGTTTACCGGTGTGGGAGATTCTTTCCAGCGATGGAAGAATGAAGTTAATGCGAATATTAATAATAAATTTAATCAATATGATAATAAAATTAATCAATTAGTTTCCAATCAGTTTGTTAGGCAAAACAGCGTAGGGACACTTACAATTGGTGCGAACACAGACGGTTATGTAGTAGACTTTGCAAATAGTTCTCGTGAGTCACGAATTGTTATGGGTGTTCGTGATGGTATGGTTGGCCCAGGATCAGATCAAGCAGTCAATGGTAACCAGCTTTATAACTTGGGCACTGGGGTTGCTGAGTCTTTGGGCGGTGGTGCTAACTACTATGGCAATGGAAAATGGTCAGCTCCTGTTTTTCTCATTAAAGCCTTTGATGAGAATGGTAATCAGACACAGGAAAATTATAGGAGTGTCGCGGGTGCGTTTGGTAGCATGAATAATTCTTTTGCGAATCTTAATAAAGCCATTAAAAATGTAGTTTCTGCAGCGGGTGATGTGTTGGTTAAGCAAGATGCTACAGGGACTATTAAAATTGGTGCGAACAAATGGGGTTCTATAGTAGACTTTGCAAATAATTCTCATGAGGCGCGGTTTATTACTGGTGTTCGTGATGGTTTTGTTAACGCAACATCGAATCATGCAGTCAATGGTTCCCAGCTTTATAAATTGGGCGCTGGGTTTGCGAAGTCTTTTGGTGGTGGTGCTAGCTATAAAGATGGAAAATGGAGTGCTCCTACTTTTACAGTTAAGGTCTTTGATAAGGATGGTAAGGGAGCTGACAAGAGCTATCATAATGTTGCAGAAGCCTTTACTGGCGTAAGTAGTTCTTTCACGAATCTTGATAAAAAGATTGAGAATGTAGTTACTAATGTGGTGGGTGATAGTCTTGTTAAGCAAGATACAGCAGGACTTATTACCATTGGTGGAAAAGTAAGTGGAACTAAAATAAGCATTGCAAACGTTGATAATGCGGTTCGGACTCTTTCCGGTGTTAATGCTGGTTCGATTACAGCAACGTCAACTGATGCGATAAATGGTTCTCAACTTTATTCCATGAGCAATGTCGTTGCGAGATATTTTAGTGGTGATGCTGGATATGGTGAAGATGGAAGCTGGAATGCTCCTACTTTTACAGTTAAAGTCTTTGATGAGAATGGTAATGGAGCTGAAACGCAATATGGAAATGTTGCGGAGGCACTTTCTGGTGTAAATAGTTCTTTTACAAATCTTAATAAAAAGATCGAAAGTGCGACAGGCGATAGTTTTATTAAGCAAAATAGCGCTGGGCTTATTACCATTGGGGGAAGCAAAAGTGGCGATAGAATAGATATTGCAAACAGTATTAATACTCCACGAGTTCTCTCTGGTGTTAAGGGTGGTGCATTTACGAAAACATCGACTGAAGCAATAAATGGTAGCCAGCTTTATTTTATGTCTCAGGCATTTGCAAATTATTTTGGCGGGGGTGCTGGATATAATGAAGAGGGGCAATGGTCGGGTCCTACTTTCACGGTTAAAGTCTTTGATAAGGATGGTAATGAGAGTGAGAAAAAATATAATAATGTTGCAGATGCATTTGCTGGCGTGAATAGTGCTTTCACAGCTTTGAATGATCAGATTATTGATATAAAGGATAACGTTGGTATTGGTGAAACAGAGAAGGCATCTAAAAATGGTGATTCAGGTATTATTTCAGAAGGCTTTCCTTTTATGAGAAGCGTATCTCTTTTGAGAAGCTTACCTCTTGTCATGGATGAAGAGGAATATGCCATGGGTGATGATGGGACTCTGCCTCCGGTAACTATTTCTCCTGACATAGAATCAACTCAAGTAAGTCTTATGACTACTTCAGGTAAAAAACGGAGTCTTTTTGGTCTTGTGAATGGTGATATTTCTGCTAACTCAGACGAAGCAATCAATGGTTCCCAACTTTATAATTTCAGCGAGAATCTTAGTTCTTATTTCGGTGAAGGTGCTGGATATGATGAAAAAGACGGCACATGGAAACTTCCAGCCTTTAAGGTTGCGGTGTTTGGTGCCGGCGCTGAGGTTGGGTCGGGAGAGTATCATGATGTAGCTGGCGCGTTTGAAGGTGTACGTATTGGCATGTTGGCGATCAATAAACGTCTTGAGGCTGTTGAACAGAAGGAAACCCCTGGCGTAGCTTCCAATGGATTCCCATGGGACGCAGGAAAAGAAGGGTATGACGCTAGTCATGATGGTAAGCCCAGCAAGATTGTCAATGTAGAGAAGGGTGCTCTTGTAGAAAATTCAACAGACGCCGTGAATGGAGGACAGCTCTGGACGACGAATGAAAAGGTAGCAGCAGTTGAAAACAAGGTAGCAGAAGTTGAAAACAAGGTGAATCTTGCGGTTAGCTATGATGTTGATAAAGAAAGCGGAAAGAAAACCAATAGCATCACTCTAAAAGGTGCCGATGACAGTGAACCTGTTTTGATTACTAATGTTAAAGATGGAGAAATTAAAGGAGGCTCTAAAGACGCAGTGAATGGTGGTCAGTTACATGATTACACAAAACAGCAGATGGAGACGGTTCTTAAAGATGCCAACAAGTATACGGATGAGAAAGTTAACGGTCTTGTCAATAATAGTGTTAACGAGGCGAAATCCTATACCGATATGAAGTTTGACGCACTAAGTTATGATATTACGAATGTGCGCAAAGAGGCAAGGCAAGCAGCAGCGATTGGTTTGGCAGTGTCTAACTTACGTTACTTCGATGATCCAGGATCTGTAAGTGTTTCATTTGGTGGTGGTTTTTGGCGTGGCCAATCTGCCTTTGCTATTGGTGCAGGTTATACATCTGAAGATGGAAAGATTCGTTCTAATCTATCAGCAACCAGTGCCGGAGGTCAGTGGGGCGTAGGTGGTGGAATAACTCTGAAATTAAGATAATATCAGAGTATATGAAAAACTACAATTTAAGCGAAGTTTCGCCCTTGTCTCATCAGACAAGGGCGAAATTTTATATTATAGAGAAGTAATATTTTACAGAGAAAGCCACAGAGTAGTATACTTATAAAGTCTCATAACAATATATTCTATAGTAAGAATCTTAGTGAGATTTATTTTAGTGAGAAGTGAAGCACTTTAACAAAAATTTTACAAATACAGATTAATACTCTCATATAAATTGATAGAGTGCGTAATCGCACAGTATTTTAAACTGTACGTTCTATAATTTCATTGATAGAAAATATCCATTGGGGGGATACGTTTAAAAAAGTAAAAATCCCATTTTATTATTTTACTTATTTGCTCTGTACATAGCAGTAGCAATCATGAGGTACGCAACAGCGGCAATTATGAGTAAGACTCATTTTGATCAAAATGGGATACCTCAAACAAACTATGAAACAGAAGCTCTAGACAAGTCTATAATGCATGGAATCTATGTCTATAATGCATGGAATCTATGAATTTTAAAGTTATAAGGATATTTCACGATTGTATAAATCGGAAAGACTCATTCTGTAAAAACAATTAAATTCATTTTCTTCTTGCTATTTTACTCAACAGTCTATAAAACTAGTCTTTAGTAAGACTCATTCTGGTAAAAACAGAAAAAGTTCTCGCAAAGGGAGGTGCGACGGATCATGAAAAAATCACACAACTATCCTCGTTTTATTTTAAGCTCTACAAGAGAAAAAAACCTAAATCTCGAGAGTATGCCGCTTATCCCTACGATAAAAGCGCACTGATTTCACAACAAATACTCTAAATCATTCGCCGGACAACTTAACCTTTTTCCAGAACAATACCTTATAGCCTCTTAAGCATACAAAATGATCTCTTTCACTTTAAAAACTATAAACCGCAGATCTAACAATAGCGTGCAAATATGTCCCCTTCGTATCCGTTCTATATATTTCCTTCCCCTCAAATTCAGAAATCTTGTTGCAAAAAGAGCACCCTTCTTAAAGGCGGGAAAAGTCAAAAACCCATTAACCAAATCGCTAATCAACCTTAATCGCAGCTTTGCCAGAGTTCTAATCACTTCTGTTCGCCTCTGCGACAAACCTAAACTCTATAGAGAACAAACAAAACCACACCACAAAATCATCCCTAGCGCTGAAATGTGTTTTTTTTATGTTCTGAATATGTTTTTTTTACTTGGAGAATTTGTTATGAAAAAATTATATACCACATCAAAAGCGCCGGTGGTGAGTGATTTTAAAAATTCTTTCTCGCTTTATCAATTACTTTTTATTAAAGCGCTTTCATTGGCTTCAGTGATTATCTTTTTATCAAATATTTCTCCTGTTTCTGCCAAAAATTTAAATCCTAATATTAAGTTTCAAACGCAACCTGCAATTGATACTGCAATTGATACTGCACTTGATACTGCATTTGCGGGTAGGGAAAGTTCTAAGGATGAAGATGCCTTCAAAAATTTAAATCCTAATATTAAGTTTCAAACGCAACCTGCACTTGATACTGCACTTACGGGTAAGGAAAGTTCTAAGAAGGAAAGTTCTAAGAATGTAGCGGATGCATTTTCTGGCGTGAAAAGTGCTTTCACAAGTTTAAATCATCAACTTGAACTTGCTGAGATAAAGAATCCCCTTACTATTGAGGAGAAACAAAATAATCTCTTTTTAAGAAGCTTACCCCCTACACTCAACCGAGCAGAAGGGGAAAGGATGGTAACTGTTGCTCCTAATTCACCATTAACTACAGTAACTTTTCGGAATAGTGAAGGTAAAGATCGAGTTCTTGTGAATGTTGCTGCTGGTAGTGTCGCAAAAGGCTCAACCAATGCGATAAATGGTTCCCAGATTTATGAAATAAACGAAAGGCTTATAAAAATTCTTGGCGGTGGTTATAACGTGGACTCAGCGACTGGAGAATGGTATCCCGGTCTACTGCCTTCAGCGATCTACCGGAGCGGCAGAGTGCTAAAATCCGACGGTGTTCAGATATATACTATGGGTATGGATATAGGGAGGGGTTTCCAGTACGTTGCTAGAGACTTTAACCATACTACAAAAGCTTTAGGCGGTGGTGCTGGCTTTGATCCTAAAATTAAAGATGATAGTGATGCTTGGATTGATCCGACTTACGAAATCTCCAATGTTTCTGAAGATGGTAAAGTGGGAAAGACAAGCTTCAATGATGTTGGTAGTGCGTTTGTGGGTCTTGATACGAGTGTCAAGAATGTGAATACGCATTTAGTGAATGAGGTCAAAAAGTTTGATGAAAAACTAACGAATATTATGCAAGAGGTTCAAAGCTATTCCTTATTGTGGGACAAGACTAAAGGCGCCTTTGTGGCAACGCATGGGGAAAAGAAAAGCAAAACAAATAGCAAGATCACATCGCTTAAGAATGGGGACATTACTTCAACCTCAAGTGATGCTGTAGCTGGTAACCAGCTTCATACCCTAGGAAGCAGTGTTGCAAAATCTTTAGGCGGTGCTGCTAGCTATGAGAATGGCACATGGGTTGCTCCTACATTCAAGGTTAAAACCTTCAATAAAGATGGTACTGCGACTGATAAGTCTTATGACAATGTCGCGACTGCCTTTGCTGGTGTTGGTGATTCATTCGAGAATGTTAAAAATGAGATTACCAATCAGATTACTGATGCGAAAAGTGATTCTTTGAGCTGGAGCGATGCAGATAATGCATTTGTAGCACAGCGTAGAAAGCGGGATAAAAGTGACAAACGTGAGGGCTACAAAAATGAAAAAATTAAGTATCTTGCGGATGGAGATATTTCAGCTAGCTCAACAGACGCAGTAAATGGTTCCCAGCTTCATACCCTAGGGAGTAGTGTTGCAAAATCTTTAGGCGATATCGGTAGATAGTCGAGTAGCACATGAGTGTATACTTCAGTCACGGTTAAGTCC
>NZ_JBHIMO010000027.1:0-7096 GCF_042194195.1 Bartonella sp. MR30HLJHH
TTGGGGAATGAAAAATAGCTGAGGAGCGCGCATAAACATTTACACCTGTAAACAAGCCAAAGAAAACAAAAATGGCACGAAAAATTCTCAAAAGAGAACTTTGGCGTAAAAATACACAAAACAATACAGATTGCCCCCGCTTTGCACTATTCATGAAGCACTCTTTAAAAGAACTTCATGAACCTCTAACAAGTCCACTCAAAACAGCCACTGCTCTATGACGCTTTTAACAAAAGCACATGCCTCTGTAACCAAAGAAAAGGGGCACCCAAAAACTGCTTTATTTTAACTGCTGAAGATCTCTCCCCCACATTTATGTAGAAAGACCTCTAAACAAAAC
Organism: Bartonella sp. MR30HLJHH; assembly: GCF_042194195.1. Classification (NCBI taxonomy): domain Bacteria; kingdom Pseudomonadati; phylum Pseudomonadota; class Alphaproteobacteria; order Hyphomicrobiales; family Bartonellaceae; genus Bartonella; species Bartonella sp. MR30HLJHH. The sequence goes on from NZ_JBHIMO010000027.1 coordinate 341, forward strand.
TGTTTAGCGCGTCAATGGTTAATACATCAATATCCCCATAAATATAAAGGATAAATTTGCTCAACCATATCCCCTTATTCATAGAGTGAACCTTCAAAGGACACCTAATCTATGAGTTTTGAAGGTTTAAGAAACCTTCAAAACCTATCTATAAAACCTATCAAGGCACATAGTTCATTTGTCTTGATTAACCCGTAAAACGAACAGCAAAATTCACTATTTTGCTGATCTTACCTCATGTCATAGGCTGTGGATAAACAGCCTTTAATAAAATTTCTTTTTAAGCAGGTTGTGGGTCTTTAGCACCCTTTTCTTATTTTATTATTGCTATTTGTTTTAAATAGATCTAGCAGATTTTATTTAAAGTTTTTTGACACTGATAGATCAACGCTTATAAAGCGGTGGGGTTTTATTATAAATGCTTCAATCTCATAACAAACCACTGACATTACGCTCTCTGTTACAATCCTACCGTGATCATACAGAAAGTGCGCGCGATAGAGGAACTTCTTTTGAAAAGTTTGTAATTGCTTATTTGACGAAAGACCCCCTGCAATGCCAAGAATATGAAAAGGTTCAAACCTATTGTGAATGGGCAAAAGAGCATGGGGAAGATGGGCGTGATATCGGCATTGATCTGGTTGCTAAAATTCGTGATGAAGAAGGATATGCCGCTATTCAATGTAAGTTTTATAGTGCAAATCATCAGATCAAGAAAGAAGATATTGATAGCTTTATTGCTGCCTCGGGAAAAAAGATTTTCACACGCCGTATTCTGGTTGATAGCACCGAAGGTAATTGGAGTAACAATGCCGATCTCACCTGTGAAGGACAAGGAGTCCGCATTCAACGGATTAATCTTTTTGATCTGGAAAACAGTCAAATAGATTGGTCAACCTTTGAAAGCAAAGGGGAAGCTACTCTTAAGAAAAAAGAACCGAAAAATCTTTTAGATCATCAACAAGAAGCGCTTAAAGCTGTTTGTGAAGGGTTAAAAGAAGCAGACCGCGGCAAGCTGATTATGGCGTGTGGAACGGGAAAGACCTTTACCAGTCTGAAGATAGCAGAAGCTCTTGCTGGTCAAGGTAAACGTGTTTTATTCCTTGTCCCCTCTCTTTCTTTAATGTCACAAACAATAAGAGAATGGACAGCAGATACAGCAATCCCCTTGCGTTCCTTTGCGGTGTGTTCTGATACACAAGTTGGCAAGCGTCGTAAAGCCCAAGATGATGCTGCCGAACTCGATGTCTCGGATCTCGCTCTACCAGCAACAACAGATTCTCAAAAGCTTGGAGAAAAAGCCAATAAGACTTCTCCTGATGCAATGACTGTGGTCTTTGCTACCTACCATTCGATCCAGGTGATTTCGGATGCGCAAAAGAAATATGCTTTACCGGAATTTGATCTGATCATTTGTGATGAAGCACACCGTACCACTGGAGCTGTGTTAGGAACAGACAAGAGTGAATCTGAGTTTATCAAGGTTCATGACAATAGCCTTATTCGGGGCAAGAAACGGCTGTATATGACAGCAACACCTCGTATCTTTAGTGACAATGCCAAAAAACAAGCTAATGAGATTGATGCCGTTCTGGCTTCTATGGATGATGAAGAGCTTTATGGCAAAATCCTTTATTCTTATAGTTTCTCCCATGCTGTAAAAAATGGACTTTTAACGCCTTACAAGATTATCGTTTTAGGTGTTGATGAAGGAGAAGTGAGTAAATCTATCCAGCATCTGATGACAGATAAGAATTATGAACTTATTCTTGATGATAGAACAAAGATCATGGGTTGTTATCAAGCTCTTACCAAAATGGATCTGAAAATTGATCTTGGAGATGATACAAGACCCATGCATCGGGCTTTGGCTTTTTGTAGAGATATTAATACTTCTGAACGCATATGTAGAACATTCAACGATGAAGAAGTTAAGAAAGATTTACGTGAGCTTCATGAAAACCATAAAAATATTCCCCCTCTTAACTGTCAAGCAGATCATATTAATGGAAAATCTGGTGCCAAAAACCGTACGATAAAACTTGATTGGTTGAAAGAAGATGCGGGTGAGAATGTCTGCCGTATATTAACCAATGTACGCTGCCTTTCAGAAGGTGTTGATGTTCCTTCCCTTGATGCGGTTATGTTTTTACACCCACGTAAAAGCCAAGTGGATGTGATACAAGCAGTGGGACGTGTGATGCGTCGTGCAAAAGGCAAAAAGATGGGCTATATCATTTTGCCGGTTGGTGTTCCTGCTGGTGTTTCACCAGAAGAGGCATTAAAAAACAATAAGAGATACAGTGTTGTCTGGCAAGTTCTCAATGCTTTGCTTGCCCATGATGAGAATTTTAGTAAAACCCTTAACCAGATGGTCTTAGGGCAAGACGTAAGCTCTATTATCGACATTGTTACAGTTTCTAAAAAGACCGAATTAGAGAATGTCACCACGGTTATTGACGAAATCACGCTCCACGAAAAATCGGAACAATCCGGACTTCGTATTGGGACACAAGCTCATGAACCGCAACATAGTCATAGCGTAACAGGAAGATTACCCTTTTTTGTTGAGTTTCCCAATGCTCTTAAAACACTGATTGTTAAAAAATCTACTATGAGTGATTATTGGGGCATTTGGGCGAACAATGTTGCTGAGATTGCACAAAACCATATCACACGCCTTCAAACTATGCTTTCTGATCAAACAAGCGAAGCTTATCATGCCTTTGATACGTTTTATAAGGAATTAAAAAACAACTTAAACAGTGAGATAAAGCAAGAAGAAGCCGTTGAGATGTTAGCGCAACATCTTGTAACGCGTCCTGTGTTTGAAGCCTTGTTTGAGGGCAATGAATTTGTACAAAACAATGCCATTTCGCAAGCAATGGAAAAAATCTTAACAGAACTCGATAAAACCAATATTGAAGAAGAATCCAAAGAATTACAAGAGTTTTATGACAGCGTAAAATTCCGTGCCTCTGGCATTACCGAACCACAGGCAAGACAAAATCTTATTATCAAACTTTACGAAGATTTTTTTACCAAGGCATTTAAGAAAACCACGGATAGGCTTGGGATTGTTTATACCCCCGTTGAGGTCGTGGATTTTATCATTCATTCTGTTGATGATGTTTTACGCAATGAATTTGGAAAAAGCTTGGGGTCACGTGGTGTTTCTATTCTTGACCCTTTCACTGGAACGGGTACCTTTATCACAAGGCTTTTACAATCAAAGCTCATCAAACCAGAGGATATGGAATATAAGTTCCGTCATGATATCCATGCCAATGAGATTGTTTTGCTAGCGTACTACATAGCAGCCATTAACATTGAATCGACTTATCATAGTTTGAAGAAAGGAGAGTATACTCCTTTCAAACATATTGGTTTAACCGATACATTCCGGATGCTTGAAAAACAAGATCTGATGAGAGGTTTACTAGAGAAAAACAGTGAATATTTAGAACTTCAGAAAAACCTCAATATTGAAGTTATTTTTGGGAATCCTCCTTATTCAGTAGGGCAAAAAAGCGAAAATGATAATGCAAAGAACAGCCCTTATCCCATATTAGATGAACGTATCCGTAAAACTTATGCTGCTCAATCGAAAGTAACGAATATACGAGCACTTTATGACAGCTATATCCGTGCCATTCGTTGGGCAAGTGACCGTATTAGTAATGCTGGGGTAATAGGCTTTGTTTCTGGTTCTGGTTACATAGAAAAGCCAACAATGGATAGCTTACGAAAATCTTTAGCCAAAGAGTTTACGAGTATTTATGTGCTTAATTTACGGGGGGATATTCGTAAAAATATGTTAAGCGATGGGAAAGCTCAAGAAGGTGAAAATGTTTTTGGCAATGGTAGTATGACTGGTATTGCTATAACATTGTTTATCAAAAATCCCAATGCTTCCGGAGATTGTAAAATTTACTATCATGACATTGGTAATAATTTCACGACAAAAGAAAAACTTACAGCTCTTGAATACTTTGGTAGTATTGATGGCATTACACGTGAACAAAGTTGGCAAATGATCACGCCGGATGAACATGGTGATTGGATAAATCAACGTGATGAGAGTTTCAAAACATTCCTAGCCCTAGGTGATAAGAAAAGTCATGGTAAAAAGCTGTTTGAAAATTTTTCTCGCGGTATTATGACGAGTCGTGATGCTTGGACATACAACTCAAGCCCTGAAGCTCTAGCGAAAAACATGAGTAATATGATTGCCTTCTATAACAGTGAAGTGGAACGTTTTAATGATACTTATGCACACACTGACCGTAAAATACATACCAATGTTGTAAATAATTTTGTAAATTCAGATGAAAGTAAGATAAGTTGGAGCCGTGGACTTAAACAAGAGTTGACAAAAAGAAAGTTTTTTGAATTTGAAGAGACATGCCTCATACCAAGTCTGTATCGTCCTTTTACACAACGATGGCTTTATTATAATCGTACCTTCAATGATATGGTTTACCAAATGCCGCGGATATTTCCTATAGAAAAAGCGACTGAAAATAAAGTGATACAAGTTTCTTCTGTAGGAGCAAGAAGTGGATTTTCTATCTTGATGACTAAAAATGTACCTGATGTGAGTGTAATAGATACAGGTCAATGCTTTCCACGCTATATTTACAAAGATGATACGGTTTCAAAAAGTAAAAATGAAAAACAATCCCATTTATTTTTAATTTCTACAGAAGAAAGTAAAACAGCTGGTTTACAGAGGCGTGATGCCATTACGGATGAAGGGCTAGCACATTTTCAAGCTGCTTATCCTAATGAAAGCATAACAAAAGATGATCTATTCTATTATGTTTATGGGATTTTACATTCAGAAGATTATCGTATACGTTATGCTGATAATCTCTCTAAAGAATTGCCTCGTATCCCTTGTGTTAAAACTGCTGATGATTTTTGGATGTTTGTTACAGCAGGGCGTGAACTTGGTCATTTGCACGTAAACTATGAAACTGTAGAGCCTTATCCCGTAACCTTTAAAAAGGGTAATCCCAAACTGACTGACATCTCTAATCCCGAAAAATTCTATTATGTAACTGAAATGAAATTCGCAAAAGCAGGTAAAGAGAAAGATAAATCAACTGTTATTTATAACAGCAATATCATCATGACAGACATCCCTCTTGGAGCTTATGAGTATATCGTTAATGGCAAGCCTGCTCTTGAATGGGTTATGGGGCGTCAATGTGTAAAAACTGATAAAAAGAGTGGTATTGTGAATGATGCTAATCGTTATGCTGTTGAAACCGTTGGAAATCCTGCTTATCCATTGGAGTTGTTTCAAAGGGTTATTACCGTAAGTTTGGAAACAATGAAAATCGTTAAGAACTTACCAAAATTAGAAATTAGAGAAACTGAATAGATTTATAAGACATAATAATCTCACAACGGGTATAAGGTTTTATACCTATAGGTTCTATGCCCCTTTTATAAATTGCTTACATACAATCTTTAAAAGAATAGTTTATATGCGTTATTCTAAAAGATAAGGCTTTGCACTTTTTAAAACACTGTACTTTGGATTGCCTTTAAGACTTTTAAGAAACCCTATCTTAAAGTGAATATGCTTCTTTTACATTGCCTTTAAAAGATTATACCGTAATCTAAAATGATAGCTTTATTGTTTTCAAAAGCTTTGTTGTGAATACTTATATTACTTTACGCTTTTAATTCCCTAATTTTTGAAAAAAGTATAAGCACCCCCAAAACCCCTACAAAATATATATTACAGGTTGTGTTTATAGAGTGCGTTCAATATAGGTTGTTTACATTAGAGCCCCTTATAAACAAAATTCACAAAAAAAATTAAAACCATTTAGTAAAAAAACTGATAGGTTATAAAGATAAAAATACGCATTATGAGAGCGTTTCTAAATATTATAAATGTATAGATTCAGAAAATAACGCAATCGTTTTATAAATCTTATAATATAGCTTTAAAAGCACATAAATATAAAAGAAGCAATTAATAAGCATAAGTTATTATCAATACACAACGTATTTAAAAAATAAGAAAAAATATCAAAAAAGATAAAATATTATTTGACAATAAATACGTATTTTGTTATATAAATAATCAAGTGATCAAAACACTTTACGTTAAGCGGGTAGGTTACGAAACGACCTTATCCACTTCTTAAAATACTGACTATCTTTTATGCTTTTGTTAGCATATATAGTGATTTTGTCGGGTGTAGCTATGCCATACAATACCCTTTTTAGGGGAAAGCATAGCAACGGACTTAACGCCGTGTTTTGAGCGCCCGGCGCCTTTATAAGGTGTCAATTTCAAAACTTTTTACGTTAAGAAAGAATTTCCAATGAAAAAATACGAATTTACCAATGAAAAATTCACTTTTGATGGTCTTACTTTACACCGCATTCGTGCTCTAAGAGATTTTGATGATGTTAAGGCGGGAGACCTCGGTGGTTTTATTGAAAATGAAAGTAACTTATCCCATGATGGCAATTGCTGGGTCTATGATAATGCCGCGGTTCTTTTCAATGCAACTGTTTATGAAAATGCTAAAATTTATAATGACGCGAAAATCTTTAGAGGTGCCAAGGTGTATGGCAATGCTATCGTTAATGGCAAGGCATTGGTTTTTGATACAACCGCTCATATTTATGATAATGCAAAAATTCATGATAACGCTAAGGTCTGTGGGCATGTTTATGGTTATGCCGTAATTAGTGATAATGCTACTATTTCTAATGGTGCCAAGGTTT
>NZ_JBHIMO010000028.1:0-6906 GCF_042194195.1 Bartonella sp. MR30HLJHH
CACTTTCATGCTTTAAAACTTCTACCTCTAAAGAAAACACATAAAAAGCTGTACAGTCGTCTGTACAGCTTTTTTTGTGAATTTTTCTGATTGCTGTTTTGTATCATTGTCTCTCATATCAGATAACTTCGCCAGCCTATAATCCTTCAATACTCCCTTTCAAAAAACATAAGGAGCTACTCATCGCTGCAAATAGGCATTGTGCTTATTTTGAAGAGAGCTCTGAAAACTTCCTTTCTCAACTGACATCAAGAAAAACTAGACAAAGCGCGGGATATCCCATAAATACGCAGAAGAAAATTGTACCTTTAGCATCTTGGGGAGGAGCACTGTGACAAAGAAAAAATCCATGATTTTCGTCCAAATAGGACTTTTCCTTGTTTTGGGCTTTAGCAGCTTTGCCGATGAAACAGCGCAAGTTACATTTGCTCTCCACTTAGCAGAAAGCACAGCTTCTATTTCAATGCTCCTTTTTGCAGGGCTTATCGGGGCAATTTTTGCCGGACCAATTGCACCACGCCTCTTGCATCGCTTCCAACCAGCACGAACAGTACCCATTGTTTTATTGTTTGAAGCACTCTTTATAGCCACAGCTGCAATCGCCAACCAATTTTGGGTTTATATTGCACTTTCTTTCGCACTAGGTTGTGCTGGTTCAATTTTTTGGTCTGCTATCCTCGTTACTATACCTGAACTTGCAAAAAATGACCACCAATTAGATCGACTAAACCGCGTTATCCAAACAGTTCGTAATCTTGGCTATATTGCCGGACCACTGCTAGGGGGGGTGTTGTATGGAATATCAAACGGGCAAAAAGGATTGTTTGCGCTGTCAATCATGGTTCTTTTGGCCACCTTTATCACTCTCTTCTGTTTTAAAAGTTTAAAAATTCATACACAAACGACAAACACAACGCAAAAAAGCAAAAAAGGGCTAGACTTAAGAGGCCTCTTGCGTAAAAAAAATGTTGTCTATGCTCTTGCACCCCTCATCATCACTATTATCCTTACCTCTGCTCTCAACGTCTTATCGATTGTCCGCATCTGCACTGAACTGTCCTTCAGTGCAGAAACCTATGGAGTGATTACAAGCATGGTAAGTCTTGGCCTCGTGGTTGGTCCACTCTGTTTCTCCAGCCTTTTTCATCGCTTTGGCAATGCCGCTGGTGCATCACTTGCCGCTACAATCATTGGATTTGCAATTTTCTGCTTTTCCCTCACACATATTGTGTGGCTGATGATGCTGTCATTTTTCATCCTTGGGAGTGCAAACGGCGTACAAAATGCTCTAATGGCAAGTTTTATGATGAAAGCCATTCAAAAAGAACAGCGAAACAGTCAAATGCCCGCTTATCTCTTCATCATACAAACATCCGTATGCCTTGGCTTTATAGGAGCCGGTTTTGTCCATGTTCATCACACACAATACACACTCTTTGTCATCGGCATCGCCACAATGATCGCAGGCATATTAGGTTTTATTTTGAACAGTGCCGTACAAAAAAAGGAACAGAGAGAATTTGAGAATGGTTAGTGGACTCGGCTGTTTGTCCAGCCAGCAAACAATGCCCCAAAAATGGCATGACAATCACCACCTGATCAAATCATTGTATCTCTCATGCAACCCCATACCAACACAATAGGACTTTGATAAACCACTCTTTAATGTAGAGCAACTAACAATCCTCCCCAAAACTTGATATTTTAAAGCAAAAAAACGATAACATCATGCAACAAGATCCTATAGGCTTAAACTTTTACAATGGAATAGGCGGCTATGTGTGGCAACTGGCAGACTATATGCGACATAATTGTCATGAGAACTCCCACACACTTGAATTGCAAAAACCAACACCACCCATAGCCATCAATTCTTTCGCTGTCTATCCACGTGAACTCAATCCTTTATCACGCGTTCAATGGGCAAAGGACGTACAGATAACGAGAAATAAACCAGCTTTAATTGGAAAACGGCAAATACAACCTGCAACTGTTGTTTCTACAAAAGGAGCGGCATTTGGCGGATTCGACTTTCCCACATTTGAAGCACTTCGTGAAGGCTGCCTTGTCCAATCACTGAGAGAAATACAATTCAATGGTACTCTTCTTACCTCTGGAAGTCTTTTGATATCACTTTTACGACACGGTCTCATCAAAACAGATCAAAAAGCATTTTCAGAAAATGATGCAACCGCTCTTTTACGAGAGCCAACATGTATTATCATAGATTCTTCTCTTGGCACTCTTGCCATTAATCAACTCAATGGGCGTACAATCCGGCTTCATGAAAAAACAAAACATCTCTTGATGAAAGCCACCACACCAATACGTATTCAATATCCGCTAGAGGATTCAATAAAGTTTTTTGTAAAAGCAGGAATGCTGCGATTGATAAAATTATAAGGGTAAAAAGATGCAGCTGATAAGATCTGGCATGGGAACAGAAAATAGTGCTGAACTTATCCATGCGCTTATTCAAATGGCAAGACCGCACACAGTCATTGAAATCAGTGCGGGGGATAGTACGCGCTTGATTGCTAAAGCACTTCAAAAAGCGAAATTATCATGGCAACAAGATAAAAAACTTTTAGAATCCTCCACCTAGGAAGAGCGCACAGCTTTGCTTGACCCTTCAGGAATTTCTGAGAATTACGAACCACGATTGATCACCATTGATGATTTTTCAGCAGAAGGTCAATCAGCCGAAGAAGTATGGCAAGAACTTCTTAAAGATGACATTTAAAAAGACACTGTAACATTTATCAATGAGAATTTTTTCTCTCTTGATGAAAGCACTCTTAAATCTTGGACGCCTATAGATTTTGCTTGGATCAATGCTGGAACTCCAGCAGATGATGTGCGATTTGTTATAACCCTTTGGGAACACATCACCGCTGGTGGTTATCTATGTCTGCATGAACCAACAATGACAACAACCGTTGCTCTCAATGGGGCACGCCGGGATCAAAGTATCAGAACTCCTTTGTGGGAAGAAATCCTCTATCGACTTGATGGCTCCTATGAGGCTTTAACACTCCCCGAAAACCACAAATATCGGCAGAGTGGTCTTGGTATCATCCGTAAACGCACCCCTGCCGAACAAATTGTACGCGCACAATCGCTACAAGCAGAACTCATAGAAATCAATGAATTGCCCATTCGAAATGATATTTTGCCCATGGGAAAAGAAACCCTTCGCAAACGCGATACCCGCAATTCACTAATCTCTGCCATGACCTCACCTACACTGCGCGCTGTTTATGCCGCCATTATCCTTGGTGCGAAAAATCTTTCCGAAGTCCTCAAACATGTCGATTCAGATGCGAAAAATATTCAAAAATCCATCAATCGCCTTTTGAACCTCGGACTTATTCACAACACAACAGAAGGATTTCAAGCCGAAGAGACACTGTGGAAAATGCTAGAAAATAAACATGAGCGGAATAGGGAAAATTTAAGCGACCGCCATTTAGAAACAGAAGGGATGCTATCAAAAATTGCACAAGCCTTTCAGAAGGAAAAAATCTATAACGAAACGGAAGTTTCCAGGATATGCAACCTCTTTACGGTAGACTTTGCCCGATTACGACGCACTCTTGTTGAGAGGGGTTTTTTACAACGCCATGGAGGAAAATATCAACGCATGCGCTAAAAGAGAATTGAAAAATGATTAGAGAACTCTATCGTTTTTCTTCTATATTTCAAGAGAATGAATAACCTTCCACTAAAAAATATAATTTTATTAAAAGGTTATAAAATCATTCATCTCATTCATATGTTGACAATCTATGGAGGGGTTAGTACATCCTCTTCATAAAGGATACAATGAAAGAGCAAGAATGCGGAATGCCAATTAGTTATCAAATAGGATTAAGCACAGTCAAAATCATCAGGAGAAGATATGGGATCAAGGTCTCAATGATCTTACAATTGTTGCGCGAACATCAGGGTATAGTGTTGTCGCTCAACCCAGATCATGCTCGATATTTCTAAAAACATCGTAGAAAAACAAAAAATAATATTCTTGCAATAGACTGGCTGATGAATCAAGAAAGATACTATTTCAACGAAATGTGCACAGCGGAAACAAGGCTGACAAAACTTCCTCAACAGATACAACAAAATGTATTTGATCATTTAACGACACTTCTATGGAAATTCCATGGGCAAAAATAAAATTCCTTTTTTCATCTATAGCACAGTTTTTCTTTCTGAATTTTCCTTTTTCTTTGTACTCCCTCTGATTGGAAACTCTTCTCTCATAACTGCTGCCAATGTTGCGTTTTATCTCTCTGGGGCGGTAATCCTTGAAAGCATTCTCATGGTAACCACAACGAGTTTATTAGAAAGACTTTCTCGTAAACTCTTAATGGCTACCGCCTTTATTTTAAGGAGTAGCGCTTTTGTATGCGTTATCTTATCGCTCATGCCTTCTGCATGGTTGACCTTTTTTACCTTAATGGCTTTTTCGAAAGCAATTTCAAAGCCATTTTTGAGAGAAATTTTATCAGAACATCTCAAGGGAAGTGCTCTTAAGCGCGCATTAACTCTCTATTCGTTTTTTCAAAACGCTGCGGTCGTTATTGCCCCTCTTGTTGCAATGAGTGCCATAAAATATAACGCATCAACTTTTTTAATGGCTTTTTTTGTACTCATTGGTTTGTATCTTTGTGTTCTATCTCTCAAAATTGTTTATCATTACCCGCATAAAACATTATCTCTTGAAAAGAATAAAAAAACAAAGAAGCCTTTTCTTTCTTCTTTAAAAACAATAATACATAATCGTTCTATTGTTTATTTGCTGGTCACGGCTTTGCTTTGTACATTTCTCATGGGAATTTTCATCACCACCACAACACTTCTCAATAAATTTGACAGCAATCTCGCCCCTTATAGTGGAATTTTCTTTTCAATTGTTGGCATCAGCATTTGTATCTGGCAGGGAGTAATCAATAAACATCTCACCCTTTCCGATAAAGCAACGTTTTATCTGCTCTGTTTTATGGGAAGTTTCTCCTCATTTTTCCTCATGGGTGGGGTCTTTACCGCTGTGACTGCGTTAATTGCCTACAGTGTCTATGAATCTGTCATGGTTCCAGAAATATACTATCAAGCAGGAAAAACAACCACATCCCTCTCTGCCAGTGTTCTTTTTAGTTATATTCTTGTTATTTCAAATATTGGCCAAGCTGCCGGCTCATGGACAAGTGGAGGGATCATCAGCCATTTCAACAATCACATCGCTTTCACCTTTTGCATGATTGTTGGTGTCTGCGCCTTTGCTTCTTGCCTGTGCCTCATACAAACTAAAAAATAAGCAGCTTCCATGTCACATATCATTTTTGAAAACCCGTAGCACAACAAGAGCACCTAAAACACTTCGCCATAAATCACTCAATTATGGGGCTGTAACACACTCTGCGGCAAAAAAGCTCGAAACAAGTCTTTAAAGATTGCTCTGCAAGCTCCGTTGCAAATTGCCTCACAGCTTAAAGAATTATGGAGCGGATTTTTATTTGCACATGAAATTTGTCACCTTCTTAAAATAACATATTATCCATTTGCCTCTATGGTTGATCTTGAGACTTTGAGTTCAGCTATCGAAGAATTTTCTATCGATACCATCATATGCCTGCCAAGTTTTGCGGATAAACTTATTACAATATCTCGAAAGCAAAAATTAAAAACTCTAAAAAACCTATTCTATCTTGGAGAAGCCTTTCAAGCTGAATCTGTGTCGAAAATAAAAGACATAATCCCTGAATTAGATATTAAACCTCTTAGCTTTACCACCCAAGAAACTGGTCCAATAGGACTCCAGTGTTCCAAGATTGATGGTGACATTTATCATCTTTATGATCACATTCAAGTAAAGTCAAATCCTGAAAATGATGAATTAATTGTCTCTGTTTTTTATCCTGAAGATGCACTATTACTTGAACACGCCACAGGTGATGTTGTTCATATTGCATATGATCAATCATGCGATTGTGGCTATCATGGCCATACCTTACACCTGAAAAGAAGAACACCAACTTTTTATAATATTATGGGAACTTCAATTTCTGTACACGATTTTACAAATGTCTTAAATCTTCAAGGTTGCACTCTTTCGGCTACAGATATTCAACTCATTATAGTCAATCAATTTGACAACGGTGTTGGCGTTTTATTGTTTATTGATTCACGTTACGATATTGAAAGAAATGCCCTTTTATCATCCCTCTTATCTGATAAAAGACATTATCAATAAATCACAATTTTTCCATGTTTGCTTTATGCAGAAATCTCAATTTATTCGCTCCTCAAGCTCTGAAAAAATAAAATCCTTTTTTCAAACCACTGAATATCCTATAGTGCTTGATGGTGATTTAGTAGAAATTAAATAAGATAAGATTATAAACTTCATCGATAAGTTCTTCATTATCACTGGAACCTTATAGGTTTTTTCTCCTTGCTCTTAGCGCAATAAGCTCTTTCTATAAAAGCATTTCGAATAAAATAAAACACGACCTTTAAAGTAATTTTTACAAAAGTATATTTAAGGTAAGGTAAGAAATCACCCAATTTATAGCTCCTTATACAGAGGATAGGGATGTGCGCCCTTGCGCATAGACATGCGATTAAGTTCAAGAAAAGAGAAAAGCGTAAAAGAAAGCAGCTCCTCGTTTAGTTTAGCTTCTTCGAGCCTTTTAAGTACACAAATTACAGAGCTGTAGTTTTAGTTGAACAAAACCCCTATTGTAAGGGTTAGGCTGTCAGTTGTAAGGTATTATCTTAAGCTATTAGCTATTTAGTGTTCACTTTTTCACAGACGGTAATACCTCTGAGCATTTTACGCGTCTCCTCCCTACATTTCAGTCTGGTTTTAAGAGCCAAGAAAACAATCCATAGCTGATTTCCAAG
>NZ_JBHIMO010000029.1:0-6890 GCF_042194195.1 Bartonella sp. MR30HLJHH
CTTGGAAATCAGCTATGGATTGTTTTCTTGGCTCTTAAAACCAGACTGAAATGTAGGGAGGAGACGCGTAAAATGCTATGTGCCTAAATGTTGGCACAGTTCTTTACTTGGTCAGAAAAATCAGACAGAGTTCTTATTCTCATAACCGGTAGGATAGAGAACATATGTATCCATTGCAGCATCATCTTGGTTTTTACGACGATTGCTAACTTGTGTATCGGAATATACAGAAAAAGAATGTAAGGGTGGTTCTGTATCTGCTGTCCATTCTCTTATCGTTCGGGGTATTAAAAAAGAGAGTATAAAAAATAAAACACGCTTGCCTTTTTCAGTAATAGTTTCTGCTATCTTAAGATTAGGAAGGTCTTTCTCGTCCCACATGCCATAATCAATTCGCCACGGTTTGCTTCTTTTAGAACCCTCACAGAACAAACTTTAAGCGTTTTTTGTTGATGATCTAAAAGCTTTTTCGGTTCTTTTTTCTTAAGCGAGCTTCTCCTTTTTCTTCAAAAGGACTCCAATCTATTTGACTGTTTTCTCAATCAAACAGATTAATCCTTTGAATCCGGATTTCTTAGACTGCAAAAATGTGAGAAGTGTTATCACTCTACTCTGTTTCGGTGCTATCGATAAGAATATGATAGGTGAAGATCTTTTTTCAACTGGCTGCTATAAAAACTATCAATATCTTCTTTCTTGATCTGATGATTTGTACTATAAAATTTACAATGCACTATCACTTCATATTATATTTGTCCGTCTTATATCACATCCAAGGTGCATTCTTGCCAAGCAGTGTTGCTATATGAGGAAAAGTCTTATTGCTACCATCTAATCCCTTACGAGAGAATTATTAAAAATAAACCTTCATTCTAGATGCTTAAAAATAAGCTAAAAAACATGTTGTTGGAGTTTGAAATTTGAAAACTGAGTTTTGCCTCTCTAAAATGCAAACGTCCCAAGCCTTCCCTAAAACTAATCGTTCACGATCTTATTCCAGAAGACCCAAAAATCCTACAAACATAACCAAAAATAATCAAAGTCCTCTCCAAAATTTTCAGATATCCTCGTCTTTCAGAAAAAAACTGTTGCATATTTGCAATTTGGTTTGAGAAAAAACGGAACATCTCCACCCATACATAAAAAATGGCGAGAAGGTGAAAAAAACGTTTCCAACTTACCGCTATCTTAATATCATAAAAAGCTACAAAACTTGCTTCTAACGAAAAACGCAAGCCAATTAACTCTTCGTCATGGCACGCAATCTTTTTAAAGGGGCGGAAACCTTTAAAAATCGACATAAAGTACTTTCTACTGTAGTCCAATATGGTCTATTTTTTTAATTTCTGGTAAATAAATCAACAATACCTAGGGCTGCTTTCTTATAGAATTAAAAGCATCTGGAGGAGGTGAAAAAGCTTCCAGAAAATGATTTTAAGAAAATTTGCTCTTGCTCTTAGCTCGAAATATAAAATATTATGATAGGCTTTTGATGAAAATGATGTTGTTTTGCGATAAAAAAGACAAACATGCATGGAGTGGAGGCTTTGCTAGCCTTTTGTCTTAAAAGACAAAACCTAAAATGCCTATGATTGTAACGATACCCCGATTATTTGCAAAGAGTGTTTTGTAAAGGGTAAAGCATTATGTTGGTAGCAAAAAGCCTGTAAAGAGAAAATGGTTATGGCATGTAAGAATAGTGCTCTTTTTTATTATGGCTGATCCATGAGCTCTAAGATATACATTGAGAGAGAATGTGCGGCATTAAAAGTTAAGCGCGCATGGTGAGGTTTGAGATTGATTAGTTCCAAATCTTTTTCTGAGCGGCCGTGCGCTGCACTTTTCTTGTTTCTTAAATTCATAGTACCTTTTACAATTCTATACAGACCGGATGTGATCATTTTTAAGTCTTTTTCATCTAGATCTTGATTTTTTAAGTTTTCTTGCTTCATATCTTCGGGATGGATCTTGGCTTTCTTAACGACTTCTTCCCATAAATCTGGCAGCGTATAGCCGTTTTTATATGAGATAGAATGGTGTTCGAGATAAGCTTTGCAAGAGGCTTCCAATAGATTTGCTGCAAATAGAACCGCCTCCCTTGGATCTTTTTCTATATTTTCTAATGCTCTATTTATTTCGATTTCTACTGCTGAAAGTTTTTTCTCTGCAATAAGTTTTTTTAGCTCTTCTGTAGAGAGGAGACCTGCTTTTTGCAATTCTTGTGTGGAGGTCAGCTCATTCTTGATAATATGCCCTCCACGCTGATATCCCAAGTCATACTCCTTTAACTTTTCTAAAACTGTATGTTTATCTTTTTGTAACTGTAAAATTTTTTCATATAATAGTGGATTGGATCCGCTTGGGTCTGGGTCATAATATTCTTTTTCCAAAAAATCCCCAAGCAAGTTACCAAGGACTTCAAGTGGTTCTTCGCATTGAGAATTGATTGCACGTAGCCACGCTTTAACTTTTTGGATTTTTGTACCTTCTGGAACCTCAGGAGGAGCAAATGATGCAATAAACAAGTCATCTAACTCCTTATGCGTATAATGGTGCGCAAACATTGGAGAAAGTAGTCCAATGATTGCAGGAGGAATAGTGTTTTTCTGAGAGATTTTTTGCGGAGATGATAATTGCATTTTATGGCTTTATAATATCAAAAAGTGGTGTGTGGAGTGGTTTTTAGAGTATGATTTTATTGCCTGATCTTGCATAGAAGGTCGCGCAACAGTCTTGTGGCTTATATAAGATTTGTGAAAGAGAAATACTATATTGTGTTTTAATTTTTTTCTCCGTTCATTGTTATAGCAGTGAGGGGGATGGATAATGTGTGATAATTCGAAAAATATAGAATGAGAATAGAAGTATAATTTTGTATTATTGTAACTGCAATAACATTCTTTATTGGTAGATTGTTTATTGGAGAGAAGGAAACAGGCAATGTGCATAATCCCTGAAAGGAAGGCTTTATGACAAGAATTTCAACAATGGTATATTACCAAATGTTGGCACAGTTCTTTACTTGTCAGAAAGAGCAGATGGGGTTCTTTGTTCGCGTAACCGGTAGAGAGAACAAGTGGGTAGGGGATAGGTTTACCAATCTCGTTTATTCCGTTAAAGCTTACGGTTTTCTATAAAAAGGCTGTTTTCATTATATCCGCTGTTAATCTCGCGTATTTGGTCGTGATGGAAATATAGACGTTTATCGTGTCTGTAAGGGAGCTTGAAGCAATGAAGTTATGTGTAAAAGAGTTCTGAAAAGCTTCTTTTGTCCGTAAATTTTATAAGAAAAATCTAAAGGCAGGAAAATGTTAGAGAAATCTCAGAGCACACTGTAAAAGTAAAAAAACAGCCTTTTTAGAGATGGTTTGCTGTCTGTCATCGTGCATCATGATTTTCAATATTTTTAAAAATTTTCCCCTCAATGAGAGAAGGCTTTTTTATTAAAGAGGGGTAGATTTGTGATGACAGTTCACAATGGAATGGAGAGAGATGCTGCTTTACCAGATGTTTTTGTCGCTTCATCTTCATTTGAACCTGTTGCGGTTATGCAAGCATAGCGATTCAAGGAGGTTTAAATGGGGTGAATAACATCACCAGGTTTGCAGCACGGTGCTATTTTCCACATCGCGATGTGTGGCAGGAAGAGGGTCAGCATTTAGGGCGTTTGCCCGAGATGCTATATTCTATGCTGGTGCCTGTAGGGGTGTCTGTTGGCGCGTTTATGGGACTATTCCGCATTGAAATGCGTGCTTAATTTCGTAGACACTTGCAAAGATACCAACAGAAAATCCCATATTTCAAGAGGTTTTGAGAGGTGTCTAAGAGTACAAAGGAAGCATGAAGTTGATAAACACCGCATGTTACTGGAGATGGCCAAATTTTAGAGTTTAAGAAGCTTGTTGGTTTAGTGTCCTTTCATAAAAATAACGAAGGTTGTGGTCAAGGTCTCAGTGTGTTGGTTTCTCGAAAAGTAGTAAACTGCTCTATGATCTTATATGCCATTGCAAATGTTATTGAGAAGGCATTCAAACAAAGCATATCATAAATCGGAGCCCTTTTCTTTATGCGATAAGGAGAGTGCGAGGCAAAACAGTAAAAATGCGGCGATAGAGAATATAAAGAATATGAGATATGTTTGGTTGAAGGAAAGGTGTTCCTCTGTCAGTGAATGGATCAAAAAGCCAGCGAATACACCCCCCAAAGCTCCACCTATTTGCTGTAATATGCGTGTGATAACTGCTGTATCTTTGACGTATAAACTGTTGACATATTGGATGGGGGCGGAAAGGCAGACAATGGTGGTGATGCCAAGCCCTATGCCTCTTAGCAAGAATCCAAGCCCATCCATGCTTATATTATAGCCGAAGCATAATAACCCAAAGCTTGATATCACCATACCAATTCCTATCATGAAAAAGGGAGATTTTTCTTTCCATTTCTGGTAAATAAATTTCCTTCCGATCCATGCACCTACCCCTTGTAGAGCAAGGACTGCGCCGATGATGAGAAGGCTATTTTCATGACTTCCTTCCATGGCAACGGCTAGTGGGAAATAAACGAGGAAACTATAAAAAAGAAATGAAGCAACAAGCCCCATGATCATGAGTAATGTGTAGCGCGCATTTTGAAATCCGCTAAAGACGATTAATTTGTTTTTTGCTTTCTGATTAGAAACAATGAACAATATGAGAGATATCACCGCTATAAGTGCTAGGATATATATGGAGGTGTTGTTCTTTATATTTCTGGCCTCTGTGAGGTAAAAAAACGAAATAAGCGATATGGAAAAACTTAAAAATGCAAATAAGTTAAATTTTGTTTTTGTTGTTTCGTTGCTCTTTAAGTGTTTAGCTCCAATGGTGAGCGCCAATAAAATGAGCGGAATATTGATAAAAAATAACAAA
Source organism: Bartonella sp. MR30HLJHH (assembly GCF_042194195.1). Taxonomy (NCBI): domain Bacteria; kingdom Pseudomonadati; phylum Pseudomonadota; class Alphaproteobacteria; order Hyphomicrobiales; family Bartonellaceae; genus Bartonella; species Bartonella sp. MR30HLJHH. The sequence continues at coordinate 4,908 of NZ_JBHIMO010000029.1, forward strand.
CGCCAAGATACATACTGAGCAAGTGAGGCGCCTATTAGCGGACCAAAGGCAGGAGCAAAAACTGTTGGTACAGCTATGGTGCCCATGGCTTGTCGCACCCTTTCTTGTCCGAATTGTAATGCAATGATGGTTTGGCTAAGGGGCAGCAAAAGACCTGTCCCGAAATCTTGAATGATACGGGCAGATATAATGGTTGGAAAATCATAGCTTAATCCTACCCCTAGTGATCCAAGCATAAAAATGAAGCTTGCAAGAAACCAAGTCTTTTTGATACCTATTCTTCCTTGTACAAAAGCTGCTATCAACAACCCTGGCACGGTGGCAAGAAAATAGGATGTTACAATCCATTGTATATTATTTTCTTCTACTGAAAGATAAAAAGCAAGGTCAGGAAGGATAACATTAACAATGCTTCCGTCCAGCAAGGGGAGTATGCTGGAAATAATCACGGTATATATTACATACCTTTCTGATTTGGTATAGGAATCCACCTTTTGCATGATCATGCTCCCTACAGACACTCTTTAAATATTGGTTCCACCCCATAAATCACAGACTTTGAGAATGAACACTTGTTTGTGATGGCTTTAATATGGGGATGAATGTGATTGGAAGCGCTGATGGTCCCCAAATACTTCTCTTGTGTACAATCCTTCTTCCTCCAAAATGAAGCCATCAGTTAAGCTGATATTAATGAGTTTATCGAGGAGTCTCTTTGCCGTCAACTCACTTTGCATAAGAGCAAAAGCAGAACCTACACGAGATGTGCATGCTTGTTCCATTTGCATTTATTATTTAACATGGAAAATGTTAAAATCTTTATAAATCAATTTATTGACTGAAAAATCCAATGTTTGTTTATATATCATTTTTTATGATTAAATGATTGTTTGGGTGTCAAATGTATTCTCAATAGTTTATAGTTTTCTTTTCTTAGGTGTACGGCTTTTTCTGGAAAATGTTCGACAGTCTCGTAATCGTTTAATAAAAATTAAAATCGGTTATAAGGAAGCGCTTGTAAATTATAGGGTAGGAAAAAGTTGCATTTTATAAACAATAGGGGAGGACCATTTCCATAGCCCAAACATTTTTTCAAGTTGGTATGGTATCTTTTTGAAGTGTTTGATCGATAAAAGTTTCATAATTATCAGAAACAATATATTGGGCATTTTCTCCTAAAGCTTTGAAATGTTCGCGACCGCAATGGATTTTTGCTTTTTTCAGATTGCGCAACATGTCTTCGAAAATACTTCCTTTGCTTTCCACAACAAAATACAGTTTGTCTTGCCCATCTTTTACTTCAATAGAGGTGGCTTCAATTTGCTTGACAAGCTTTTGTTCATAAGTATCAATAGAATCTAGTTTATACAGCATGTTGTGTTTATTATTTATTTGATACATTTAATCGAGAATGCAAATTGTGTTCGTATATTCAAACTAAAGTACTGATATTGAAGCGGTGAGAGTGTTACTTTGTTGAGAATAGATAATTTGGTAGGTTGGTAGTCCCTTTGTGTCAGAGAAATTTCACCTTATTCTCTCATATTGTGCGTGGATGAAATGTTAACCGCATAATGCTCCTTCTTACATTGAGATGTAAGATTGATATGGTTTCCATATTAAGAAAAGTTGTTGATTGTAGAGGAATATTTTTCTGCGAAATTTGTTTTGCTCAAATGGCAAAAATAGAGCAATAGTCGCATATTTGTTACGCTGTAACGCATATATATAATCGATGAAGTCAACACTTCATTTAAGAAATTTTTTAAAGAAAAAACATAAGTAAATAGAATTGTTAAAAAAAATCTTTTATTTTGAAGCTTGTTTCTCATGATTATAAAAGTTTTACGTGGATGTCGAAAAATTTTGGTCGTGCTGAAAAGCATGAAAAATCAAGGAAATTTTGCAAAAAAAGCTGTACAGACGACTGTACAGCTTTTTATGTGTTTTCTTTAGAGGTAGAAGTTTTAAAGCATGAAAGTG
>NZ_JBHIMO010000003.1:0-33165 GCF_042194195.1 Bartonella sp. MR30HLJHH
GGGAGGTTATAACAAGGGCGGCTTTCCCCTTTGCTATCAAGATAATAACCACTAAAATCAACCACCCCAAATTTGGGGGCGTTAAGTTCTTCAAGCATTTTCTTGATATCACGCATAACATGGTCATGTCTTTTACTACACAATTCTGCAATTTCACGACTAGACATGGTTGGAACAGTTGTGTTTTGAAAATTGTTTTCAGGTATTGTAATAAAGTTTCGCATCCTCACCCCCTTAATTAAGAAAAACATAAGTTTTGGTATAATATTCTGCCATAGTTTCTACGGCGCTCTGCTTTAGCGATTTTCCTTGCTGCGTGAATTTTGAAGTGATGATTATTGGTTTTATCTGTCTCTATTTCAGATTTTGGACAAATCTTCTGTCTGTTCCATTCTTGTTTTGTAAAAACAAAATCCACGCCTTCTTTTAGATCAAGCTTTTCAACACAATCATTAAACCAAGTGGAAAAATCTTGTTTCAAATGTAAGTACCTATGCATTACATGGGCATTGACCATTTGGACGTAACCGATTTTGTTGTCTACCTCGTTTTCAGGTATGAGATATCCTTCACTATGAATATGAGTATCATGTGTGGTCATAAGTTTACTCTAATCAATTATTGATGGGAAAAGGGGAGGCGCTTTTAAAAGCGCCCTTTAGAATTTTTAAAGCACATCACAAGGACGCAAACGGTGTTGTTGTTCGTAAGTACCGTAAATCTCATCATTATATTTTTCGTCTGCGATTTCGTCTAAAAGTCTATTGTAAACATCACTTTCGCGTACAAAGTCATGAACCTCACTATCCTCATGGAGATGTTCGATATTTTCTTTTACATATGCTTCTGCGATCTCTTCAGAAATGTCTTCACAATTATTCTCAGAAGGATTGATGCGAAAGATTTGGATTGCATCATCTGCCTCATCAATAATTTTTAGAATTTGGCTTGCATCAAGTGGTCCAGACTCTGCAATGTTTTGATCATCATCATAGACAACTAATAAAATTTCATCAGAATTTATAAGAATTGGATTTTCCATAATTTTTCCTCCCTAACGCCTCTTGGCGATTGTTTGTGCGTGGTTTATGGAATAAATTAGTACATTATGCACCAAAGATAGTCAAGTACATAATGTACTATTTTTTTTAAAAAATAAAAAAATGACGAATCATGGCATAATTTAGAGAATCAAAATTTTGCTGTTTACTGATAAAAATCAAGCAAACTTGCTTCAATCTGTTGATGGCAATCTAATCGATAACGTGAACAGAGAATCGTATTGTGTTTACATATCAAGAATAGTGCGCCGTACACGACCTATTATAGAGATAACGCCTTCAAGTTTTGGAGCCTTTATTGTTTTGTCGTATGAAGCGGGCTGAAAAGGAGGATCATCATTAGGTCTGTATCGTTTATATGTCGCTTGTCCAGATTCATCTGCAATTACATAGCAGGCATTAGGCACAAGTTTTTTGTCTCGCATATTTACAAATATTATAGAATCTGGAGGACTAATTTTATTCATAGATGCGCCATCTACACGTAAAGCAATCCATTCACCGGCAGGAAGATTAACAGCCTCTGTCATAGGATAATCTGAAAAATCCATTATTCCATCTTGCTCGCTTAGTTCTCCAGCGCTAATCCATGAAACGAGAGGGATACTTATATTGAGGTTAGGATTTTCTTGAGGAGACTCGCCATACAAAATCCACCCCGGATCTACATTAAATACTTGTCCATAGAGCTCGGCTATTTGGCGCGAAATACCACGATTTCCATTTTCGTGACTAATTAGGGTATTTTGATTAAGTGCTGGTATAGCGCGCGCAGCTTCGCTTGGTGTTCCATATCCAGCATTCTTACGCGCTATTTTAAGTCTGTCTTTAGGCAAATAAGTCATTTGTACATTATCCACTATTTTTTTAATTCATTGTGTACAATTTTATCTTGATTTAAAATTGTACGTAATGTACTATTTGTGTCATGGTTAATGATTTTTATGTCAAAAGTTTGATTGAATCTTGGGGATCTATACGCCAATTTGCAAAAGAAATTGGTTGTAGCTATGAGGCTGCGCGTAAAATGCGTGATCGCAATAGTATTTCTCCAAAATACTGGAATATAATTATTCAGTTGTCTAAAGCCAAGGGTCTATCTTGGGTTACACTAGATTGGTTCCTACATAATTATGGGAGTAAATCCCATAGAGTTGTTCGTCCAATGACAAAACGAAGAAAAGATACGCTTCATCTGGTGGAGAAAATTAGTACAGCAAATGCATCACAAACAGTAATATCTGCTCATATTGCTGCTCCTACAGATAATGATGAACATCAACAGCACCATTCACATTCTTAAACAGGCAAAAATAAAGAGATCAAATTAATAGATTACGCGTCACCATGCGCACGCATAAATACGCAACAGCCTTAAGGGGGGATTATGATCACTAATTTATATTTAATGAAAGAAGGGGATGCGCATGTCTAATGGTATGCCATGGATAAGATTCCATTTGTATGACTGGATAAGTGGTACAGATGGAATGACGTTAGAGCAAAGGGGCGCTTATATGACGCTTCTCGTTCGCATGTACGATAAAAAAGCACCAATTAAAGAAGATTTTGAAACGCTTGCACGTGCTTGCAATTGTTCACAGAAAAAATTTGCAACTCTTGTCAAATACTTAATTAGGAATGATAAACTTGTTGAGACAGATAATGGATTGTGGAATACGCGCGTTGAAGAAGAGCTAAACGATTTTGCTGATAAAAAAGAGCACATATCGCAAGTTCGTAGTGAGGCTGGTAAAAAAGGTGCACAAGCAAAAAACAATATAAAACAACATATTAATAATTTTGCTGAAGCAAATGATAAGCAAAACGTTTTTTTTGCTGAAGCAAACGCTAAGCAAAATCAAGCTATAAAGAACCAGAATAAGAATATATATAAAAAAAATAAAACTAACGTTTTATTAAAAAAAGAAACTGAATTTGAAGATTTAGAAACAATCGATTTGGTTGACGAGCCAACAGAGGTTGCTGCTGTTGAGACCACATCAGAGCAAATCGAAACCTCATCAGACAACCAACCTCCCATTCACGAGCAAGAGAACGTTTCCCAAAAAGCAAAACGAGCGCAAGCTAATCGCGGTTGTCGATTGCCAGATGATTTTGAACCCGATTACGATTTTGCCATTGCAGAAGGCTTGCCTCTAGAGCGCGTGAAAGTCGAAATTGCAAAGTTTCGAGATTTTTGGAAAGCCTGTGCAGGAAAGAATGCTATCAAACGTGATTGGCAAGCAGCATGGAGAAACTGGGTGCGAAAGGCTATCGAAGGTTTAGAAAAAACAAAAAACACGAACAACAATGGTGGAAACAATGGAAATTACACTCAAAAGCAAAAAAGCATTGGGGAACGTATCGCAGACAGTCTCCTTGATATCGGAAATCGAGGGTACTTTGAAGCACATTCATGCGATGATACCCCTGAGAGGTCCATTTATTTTGAAGGAAGGTAGCCAATTAACGAAACAGCAGGAATCGATTGCTTTAGAGGCTGGTGATCAATTGCAAGAGCTCTTCGCAGTGAAAGCAGGTAAAGAGGATATAGCAAAAGCTATTCGCATGCTGTCGTGTGGTTTGAAAATAGCACAACAATCAGACCATGAGGGAATGGCGTTGACCTATGGAATGGTTTTGGAAAATGTCTCTGCATGGTCACTGATGACAGTGGTCAAACGGATTTTATGTGATGAAATAAATTGTTTATCCGATACGTTTTTTCCGAGCACGCGTGAACTTGTCAGGTTGTGTCGTGATTTGGAAAACGATCTTTTGAGAAAAGCCAATTTTGTACGCAATGCTGTTTTGAGATTCCGTGAAAAGGAGTTGAAAGAACAAGCAGCGAAAGAGTATTCAACGCCTATAACGCTTGTTCACAAGCAAGAGCTTGAAGAGACTTTAAATGGCATTGGTGGGATAATGAAACGCTTTGGTCCACAGCAAAGTAGTGAAAAGTGCTGATCATTTTACGATTAGGCATGTGTTTAAATCGACAAAAAGGTACCATACAAAGCGATTTAAAGATTTTACGATGAAAACCATGTCTATAATATAAAACGCTCTGTACGGTCAAATTTTAGGTAAATAGACCAATTGGTAAAATTATGGACTAAAAACATGAGAATATTAAAAGACCTGTTCTTAAAAAAACGTAAACAACCCATGCAAAAAGAGTTTGTTGCGACAGCTGTTGGTTATGTTCCTTGGGGAGACGGAGCAGAGGAGTATTTTTACAACCTCTACGAATATGAAGATGGCACAAGAGAGTGTGAAAAGTTTGATGGCGGACAGTATTATACCACACCAGAAAATGCAGATTTTAGTACCAAAGCGCAAGTGAAAGCTTGGGTTTATGGGGGTGGTATTCCGAAAAGCGTTCTCAATTACGAACCTCTTATAGACGAGATCAATAAAGAGATCAAAAAATTATCGAAAACCGCAGGAAATAAATATGTTTACAGATAAGCAGCTAAGAGCCTTGTTTGGCATTATAACTTTTATATTTTTATGTTTTTTAGGAATTAAAAAAAATCCCTACTTTATTCAAAGTATTTTGATATTTGCATCTTTTGGTTTGATAATAATAACAAATATTTTTGTACTTTTATGCAATTCTCATATTCCTTCTGAATTGCAGAACAATCCAAAATATAAATGCGGAAATACAACAGGTTGGAAGACATTAACACGTGATTTACAACAATATATGCACCGACTTTTAAAGCTAATAAGTGTAGCGCTTGTCGTTTTAATTTTCCCAAGTAGTTATAAAGAAACGGTCTCTTTACCTATTATTTCTAAGTACGTGGAGTACAAGCTTTCTTTTTCATTGGATACTATACTTTGGTACTCAGATATTGCTCTTTGGTATTCCTTTTTAGTTTGTGTATTGTTTCTTATGTTACATACACGCAGTTTAATAAATATATCTATTTACACACTACAGTGCTCAGTTAAAAAGCCATAGTAAAATTTCCGATTTTATAAAACTGTTCAGATTAAACGGCGTTGTCTCTTCTCAACGTTCATAGATGAAATCAACAAGGAGATAAAAAACTATCGAAAGCAGTTTAATACTCTTTGTAGCAGGAAAGAGGTCAACGCATTGAACGAAGCATGGCATCACGTAAAATTGCGTTAATTCGTGTTTGATATCCTTTCCCTTGACTTTTAAGCCACGCTAGAACGTCTGAATCCACACGTACTGTTGTGACAGTTTTGGTTGGTTTATAGAATGGGTTGCGAACGGCGTTTTTCCAGAATGCATCATTGAGTGACGGAATATCACTATGATCAATTGCACTGTCCGGCATTGCAGCTAGGTTATCAACTTCAACTCTCTGTTTATCTGTCAAAGGTGATAAGTTACCTACATCAATTTCATAAAGAACTTTCTTCTTCATAACGTTTCCTTTCTTTCGAGTTGGCTCGCCGCGCTGAAATAATACGGATTACTTCTATACCATCTTTATCATCATGGACAGTATGCGCTACGAGCAGCAGTAAAAAACCATCCACAAGACCCAAAGTTTGCCAACGATATTCTCCGTTTTCAATACGGTCTTGTTTAACCATGGCGAACGGATCTGCAAAAACACGAGCAGCAATTTCAAAACTGACACGGTGCTTTCTAAGATTACTTCTTGCTTTAGTTTCATCCCATTCAAATCTTATTTTCATGTCTTATGTTAATACATTTATGTATGTATTTCAAGAGTTTTAAATGAACACTGAACTATTTATGTTTTTTGCATATTAAATATAATTTTATATGTTAAAAAACAATAATATCCTTTTGAAATAATTGAAAAAATATGCAAATCATGATAGGATTTTGTATGTATTAAAATACAAATTTAAGGTAAGAAAAAACATGCTAAATAAAGTGATGTTAATCGGGCGTTTAGGTGCTGATCCCGAAAGCAAAACAATGAATTCTGGAGCTGAGGTAGTCAATTTTAGTATAGCAACTTCTGAAAGCTATACGGATAAAAATACTCATCAAAAAGTAGAGAAAACAGAATGGCACTCCGTTGTGATTTTTAATCCACATTTAGCAAAAATTGCACTTCAGTATCTAAACAAAGGTTCAAAAGTTTACGTAGAAGGCAAATTACAAACACGCAAATGGCAAGATAAAAATGGGCATGACCGCTACACAACAGAGATTATTTTACCGCAATTCAAAGGCGAGTTAAAGCTCTTAGACGGAAAAAATAATGATAATCAAGAGCCATTATCTTCTTATGACAGAAGTTTCCAGCAACCTCTTGATACGCCTCATACTGTTATAAATGATGAGGTTCCTTTTTGATGTTAATGAGTCAATCCAATTCTTTGCAAATAATTATACAGAATAATATGCTTATGCAACAAGCGTTGTTAGAGAATAAAGGTAATGATGTACCTGCTACTGGTTTTGAAATAGCAATAATCATTGTATTTATGTTGACATTGGTTGTATTCGTTTGGGGGCTGGCTAATGATAAAATAAAGATAAGTGTACTAACTATAATTATAGGTCTCTCTTTATCCACGTGGTTATTTATTTTGGATAAAGAAACATGTTTAGCATCAGATAAAATTGGGCAAGATATTAGACAGACATTTGGGGGTATAAGTGAAAAAAAATAAAAAGAAAGATGCTTACATTTCACAAGTGAAAGTACGTCAAGATCCTGTTAATCAATTGGCAATTGAAATGCGTGCTAAACGCTTTGGTTTGACTATTGAAGAGGCTAAAAATCCGCTTGCTGGTACTTATGTTGGGCGGCTTTGTTTGCAAGGTGTGCTTACTCAAGACCAGTATGATGCTGCGCAAAAATATCTTGAAGTGAAAAATGACTATTTGTGTGCAAAAGGTTTACCAAGCGCTGTTTATGATGAAATACCATCATCTTCTGATGACAAAGCAAGAGAAAAATGGGTTGAATTTGCAACAGGACAGTTTTCTAATATGCAAGAGGCGATAAAAGAAACACAACATCTCTATAGACAGTATAATCTTTATGCAGCAATGCAATATCTTGTTGTAGAAGACCAAACATTACCACATCTTGTGAATTCATTGCGGGTCGCTCTTAACGCGCTTCATAAATATTTTGATCTTTAATCAAAGATTAAAAGGAATAATATCATACAACTAACTGCGGCGGTTGTTAATAAAAAGAAATAAGCAGGAATTTTCAATTTAATACGCCCAATCAAGGATTAAAAGGAGTAATACCGCGCAACTAATTAGAACAGTTGTTAATAAAAAGAAATAAGCAGGAATTTTCAATTTAAAGCGCCAAAGTAAGTTAATGATGATGGACATTATACTAATAAATATGAATATTCCTGTTATAATGATGAATATAATGATGAAATCATCAAATATTATGCGCCTCTGAGGTTTTTCATAATCAGAAACAGTGGAAAACGAAATGTTATATTGGTTAATTCCACTATCTGATAAAATCTTTTTTGGGTGCTGTGCTACTACGTATTCCTTTTGCACAACTTTAATTTTTTCATCTAAATTTTCATCAGTATTAGAAGACTGATAATGAGTAGAAATCTGTTCACTTTTGGCATAATTAGAAAGAAAAAGCACACTGATCATTACGATTAATAAGTAACTTATTTTTTTTGCTGATAAATAATTCATTATTTCTTTTATGGTTGGAGTTTAAGTATATATTAAAGATTAGGGAAAACGCTTAATAAATATTTTGATCGTTAGACAATTTTCCAAATAAATTTGATCAACGCTACCAGCGCTATAAGACAAATTAATATCAATGCTATAATCGCTACGATTCCTACAATTTCATCTAAATTTTCTATTATAGTAATAAAAATACCAATAAAAATTAACACTCCTAAAAATGCTATTCCTATTACAGGATAAAATACAAAAGCTGCTGCCATAGCTGTATAGCATCCTGTTTGGAATTGGAGGGACAAGAGCTCATAAAATGTGCTGTCAATATTTTCATCTTTTAAACTTAGCTTTTCTTCTCTTGCACATGCACTTAGTATCAAAAAATACGATACAAATGCTACAAATATTGGTACAATTAATTTATCTTGTTGTTGGTTGTCTAATCCGAAGGGATTAAAAGCAAGTATCATAAGACTAATTATAGTAAAGAACGGTAAAAACAAAATTAGTGTAAATGTCTTTTTAATTCTGCATAAATCTGCTTTTTTGAGAAATAACATTAATGCCCCCCGCTTTTTGCTAATCAATAACTTTGTGCTTCCATATAATTGATTCGTTTAGAAGATACAAATTTGAGTGGTTGGTTGTTAAAGACACTAGATTTAGGTGAAAAAAAATAAAAAATATACAATATAGTGATTTTTTTGTTGACAGGATATGAAAAATAGTGTTTTATGGCGTTGCTGTACTAGTCGAATTGCGTCTAGAATTACGGTAAAGGTATAACCTTTCTTATAAGTTTATATGATTGTTCAGAGCCCTGCTTTTGCGGGGTTTTTTTATTGTCTTGTTTACAAAAAGAAACACACATGAAAACCACTGAAAAACTTGCAAAAAGAACGCCCCCAAAGGCAGGTCAAGGGCGGGTAAAAGGCGTGCCAAATAAAACGACACGTATTTTGAAAGAAGCAGTGCTTAAGGCAGCAGAGCGCGCTGGTAAGAAATATGGTGATGATGGTTTGATCTCTTATCTCGAAAAACAGGCAATCAAATGCCCCGCTGCTTATTTGGCATTGTTGGGGAAGATTTTGCCTCTTCAAGTGACAGGGGAAGATGGGGGAGCCATTAAGATGATAACGCGTGTAGAAATCGCGCCTTTGGTCAATGACAACACGACAGATTAATATTGTTCCAAAGCTTATACCGATTTTTACAGGTAAGGCTTTGGTGCGAGCGGCTTGGGGAGGAAGAGGGTCTGGGAAAACAAGATCATTTGCCTTGATGGCTGCTTTAAAAGGCTATCAATTTGGTAGGGAAGGAATATCAGGCACTATACTTTGTGCACGTCAGTTTCAGAATTCTTTGGCAGAAAGTTCATTGGAGGAGATTAAACGCGCCATTGAAGCGCATGACTTTTTAAAGGACTATTACAAGGTTGGGGAGTCTTCGATTAAGTCGATAGATGGTCGTATAGCCTTTCAGTTTTCTGGTCTTGACCGCAATATTGCAAGTATCAAATCTATGGGGCGAATTTTGCTTTGTTGGGTTGATGAAGCAGAGCCTGTTACAGAGACGGCTTGGCAAACGCTTATACCGACTTTGCGAGAAGAGGGAGAGGGGTGGAGAGCAGAGTTATGGGTGACATGGAACCCATTGCGAGAGAATGCCCCCGTTGAGAAGCGGTTTCGCTTTTCAGACAATGAGGCAATCAAGCGTGTGGAGATCAATTGGTCAGACAATCCGAAGTTTCCCAAGATCTTGAATGAAGCACGACTTGATGATCTGAGAAACCGTCCAGAGACCTATAAGCATATCTGGGAAGGGGATTATCTGAAAGCGGTTCAAGGCGCTTATTATCAAAAGGAAATGTTGGCAGCCGAGCAAGAGGGGCGAATAGGGCGTGTTGCTCGTGACCCCTTGATGCAGGTACGCGCCTTTTGGGATATTGGGGGCACGGGTGCTAAGGCAGATGCCACAGCGATATGGATAGCGCAATTTGTTGGTAGAGAGATCAGAGTGCTTAATTATTATGAAGCACAGGGACAGCCGTTATCAGAGCATATAGGCTGGTTGCGTCAAAATGGCTATGAGAAAGCATTGATGGTTTTGCCCCATGATGGTGCGACCAGAGACCGTGTGCACAATGTGAGTTTTGAGAGTGCTTTAAATGATGCGGGCTTTGAAACGCAAGTGATCCCTAATCAAGGGGCAGGGGCGGTTAAGATGCGTATAGAGGCGGTGCGGCGTATTTTGCCTTCTGTTTGGTTCAATGAAGAGATGACGGTAGCAGGGCGCAAAGCACTGAATTGGTATCACGAGAAATGGGATGAGAAGCGCGGCATTGGTTTGGGTGCAGAGCATGATTGGTCGAGCCATGGGGCGGATGCCTTTGGTTTAATGTGCATTGTCTATGAAGCACCCAGTGTCAAACCCAAGCAAGAGCGTTATCGCACTATGGAAAGAGAAGCGGCATCATGGATGGCATTCTAGATCAAGACTTTCAAAAAACGACAATCCTCGATGAATATGAAATCTATAAGCGTTTAAAGTCTTGGTACGCAGAAGATATTGAACATGTTAATGAATGGCGTGAACAGGCGCGTGAAGATTTTGATTTTTATAATGGTCGTCAATGGGCAGAGGAAGATCTTGCGGTTTTAAAAGAGCAACGCCGTCCTGTCATGACTTTTAACCGCATTGCACCCCTTGTGAATGCTATTGTTGGGGCGGAGCGTAATAATAAGCGCGAAGTACAGTTTCAACCACGGCAAATGGGAGCAGCAATACCCAATGAATTGCTTACTGGAGCAGCAGAATGGTTTCGTGATGAGGCAGAGGCGGAATATGCCGATTCCGATGCTTTTCAGGATATGGTTATTTGCGGTATGGGCTGGACAGATACGCGGCTTGATTATGATACAGATCCCGAAGGGATACCCGCTGTTCAACGTTTAGATCCCTTAAAAATGGTTTGGGATGCCAATGCTGTAAGACCAAATCTCATTGACGCACAGCGTATGTGGTATGTTGATCGCAAATCCGTTGAGGATGCGAAAAGTCTTTTTCCTGATGTTGCTGTTGAAGATCTTAACGCCGATTGGGCTATCGATAGTACAACCGCTTCTGAGGATTCTCATGTGTCGCTTGATGCGTATCATGATGACTCCAAAGTGTCTTCTCTCTCAGAGCCGTGTTCTGGGAAACGCTATGTTACGCTGGTTGAATGCCGTTGGTTTGAATATGAGACCACTTACAAGGCGCCCGATATTCAAACCGGTCAGATGCGCAACTATAGCAAACAGGAGTTTGAACAGCTTCAAAGGGTAATGCCACAACTACAAGGGGTGTGTTTTAATAAAAAAGTGGTGAGACGCGCTTTTCTGGGACGACGCCTTTTAAGCCAGCCCGATAAGCCATTAGCACCTGATGAGCAGCTAGGTTGGGAATGTATCACGGGCACGCTGGATAAGCTTAAAAACCAGTTTTACGGGATTGTTCGCCCCGCAAAAGACCCACAAAAATGGTCGAATAAATATTTTAGCCAAGTGATGTATATCCTTAATAGCCAGTCTAAGGGCGGCTTGATGGCAGAACGAGGCGCTTTCGATGATGATCGCCAAGCGTTAGAAAGCTGGGCGCGAACGGATACGATTACTTGGGTTAAAAATGGCGCGCTTACAGGAGGGAAAATTCAACCAAAGCCAAGTGCACAATTTCCCAATGGATTTTTCCAGCTGTTTAATGAATCGCGTGAAGCGATAACACATGTAACAGGGTTATCGGCTGAGTTTATCGGAACACGGGAGGTCAACCAAGCCAATGTGCTGGAAAATACACGTCGGCAATCAACGCTTAATTTGCTTGCGGGGCTGTTTGATAATCTCAAGCTTTATCGGTGTAGGCAGGGAAAGATTATCCTTTATCTCATTCAGAATTATCTCTCTGATGGGCGTCTGGTACGTATTTCTGGACAAGAGAATGCCCAATATGTGCCGTTGACGCGTGAAGCTGTTACGACGCTTGAGTATGACATTATTGTTGATGATTCACCGACAAGCCCCAATGAAAAAGAGAAAACTTTTGCGGCAATTACGCAGATGTTGCCGTTGCTTGGTGGTTTCTTAACACCGGAGATGATTCCGGATCTTTTAAAGCTTTCCCCACTACCGGCAACATTGGTAGCAAATTTAACGGCAAAAGCACAGCAGGCACAACAAGAACAACAGCAACAGCAAATGATGCAACAAAGCCAAGGGGCGCAATTAACTCCAGAGCAACAAGCAAAGATTACTGTTTTACAGCAGGAAGCACAAGCAAAGAATACACTCTATCAACTTGATGCACAACAGAAACAAGCAGCATTGCAGCAGAAAAATATCGAACTTTTCTTGAAACAAGAACAAGCACGCATGCAGCTTGAACTTCAACAGGCAAAAAATGAGATAGCGCAGCGTGATTTAGAACGCAAAGCTTTACAGGCACAGTTGGAACACTATCGAGTTTTAACAAAAAATATAATAGCACATTGAAGGGACAGAATATGGAAGAAGAGTTTACGCCTGAAGAACAAGCAATCTATGATGAACATTTTGCCAGTGATAATGCCGTTGAGTTGGTCGAGCCTGAACAAGTTGAAGAAGTTTTGGATGCAGAGGAAAGTTCTGAACAGCCAGCTGTAGAACCACTTCAAGAGCAGCCAAATTCTGATGTAATAGAATCTGATAAACTAGAGCAGGAGCGGCAAGCACGCCAAAAGGCAGAACAAAGCGCCATTGAAGCGCGTGAATTGGCTATTGAACTTGCGCAAAAATATGCCGCAATGCAGGAAGAAATCGCGCGCCGCCGTGAGGAAAATATTCCCTCCCTAGAAGATGATCCAAAAGCACATTTTGCATGGCTTAGTCATAAGGTACAAGAACAACAGAAATTGCTTGATGAGTTTTCTCATATGAGAGAGAGCCAAGAGCGCATGAGTCAAGAGGAATATGAACGCCAAAAGTTGGGGGATTATTTCGAGGAAGCCAAAGCGCAAGTACAAGATAAATATCCAGATTTAGACAGTATCACGGACTATCTCTATGAAAGAGCAGACAGTGTCTTACAAGCGCAAGCAAGCCTTTATCCGCAATGGAAAGACCCAGAGGCACGGCAACAGCAAATTGGTGCTGAATTGCGCCAAATATGCCAGCAGTGTCAGAAAGCCGGTATAAATCCAATTGAGGTGCTGGTGCAAAAAGCAAAAGCTTTTGGCTATAGTGGAGCGCCAGTTAAGGACGAAGTGGGAGCCCTTCAAGAGCGCTCTCAAGCAGCGCGGACGCTTACAGCGCGCGGCGGACAAGTTCCAACCGGCGGTATGGATGTGAGAACGCTCTTTTCCATGCCAGAAGCCGAATTTGCTGTATGGGTTGAGAAAAATCCCGAAAAATTTGAACAAATTATGAGCAGAGCGTGAGATGTGCGTGGTGACGCGACAGAGAGAACCAAGTGATTGTTATCGTTTGGGGGAGCCGCAAGGCGAGTTTTAAAAACCAAGAAAGGCATTGATTGAAATGGCAGTAACACAGGTAAATCTTAATGACCCATTAGCCGTTGGCGTTTGGGCTAAGATGCTAAACACAGAAACTTCAAAAGCGTTGCCCATTGCACCGCTGATGGGAAAAGGCAAAAACAGCATTATTCAAGTATTGGATATGCTAGGAAAATCCGCTGGTGACTCTGTGACGAGCGGATTAAGAGTCCAACTTATGGGGGATGGCGTTAGCGAGGGACAAACGCTGGAAGGCAATGAAGAAGCACTCCAATTTATGAATGAAACGGTGCGTATTAACGAGCTTTCTCATGCTGTACGCGTAAAATATGAAGGCACCATTGATCAACAACGTGTTTTATTTAATTTACGAACAGAAGCAAAGGATGGGCTTGTTGATTGGTATGCAGATCGCTTAAGTTTGATGTTCTTCATTCAGGCAGCAGGTTATACAGCACCATGGATTCACTTCGAAGGACGCACCATAACCCTTAAACCCGTACATTATGGTTTTAATGCTCCATTAGAACCAAGCAAACTGCGTATTATTCGTGCCAATAAGAAAAAGACTGATGAAGAACTTACAAAAGACGATGTTTTTACATTAGATCTTATAGATCGGGCTGTTGAACGCGCTAAACTTGCTAATCCACGTTTGCGCCCTGTTCGTGTTGATGGAAAATCGGCATATGTGATGTATCTCCACCCAACACAGGTGACCCAATTGCGTACCAATACAAAGAGCGGGCAATGGTTAGACATTACCAAGGCAGCTTATGATGGCTCTGGAGCTAAGAACCCAATTTTTGAGGGCTCTCTGGGGATGTATAATGGAGTTATCTTACGTGAAGCTGAACATGTCCCCAATGGTATCAATTCAAAGACACAAGAGCCTGTAACATCTGTTCGTCGTGCTGTGTTGCTTGGTGCGCAAAGTGTTATCATGGCTTATGGGCGCGTTGGCAATGGAGCAACAGGAGGCGATGGGAAAGGGGGAACACGCTATAAACTTGTTGAAGAACTGTTTGATTATCAACGTGAATTTGGGGTTGCAGCTAAAACCATTATCGGCATGAAAAAATCACGCTACACCTTGCCTCATTCTGATCAAGGGGGACAGGATTTTGGTACCATTGTCATCCCTTCTTTTGCTGAAGCAAGCTAATTATTAAAGGATGACAATTATGGCAGAAAAATCGCTAATTACACAGGAACCTGTTGAAACCGTTGAGACTGTTGAAACCGTTGGCATGATAGATGAGGGATTGCCACCTGTTTTGCAAGGACGCAACAACTCTACGCAGCAGGTTAGTTATTTACGGGCGCGTATTAAATGTACAGACCAAGGGTTGATAACGAAAATTGGCGTTCTACCCCGAGGGGCTTTTATCAAAAGCATTACAGTTTATCCCATGGAGGATTTTGAAGATGTAAAAGCTACATTTGGAAAAGAGCCTCATGGTAATGATTATGGAGGTGTATGGCTTCGGCAATCTACCGATGGCAGTCTGTACATACCCATGGAGGAACGAGATGTTCCATTAGAGGCTGAAAATACGATTTACATGATACGAGACAAGCAAAGCACCAAAGGTGATGCTGAGGTGATTGTTGAGTTTTACACCAATCGTTAAAGCTAAGGGGGCGTTTATTGTTTGCGTCCCCCTCCCATACAAGATGCCCCAAGACATTTGGAAGAGGGTGATATGACAATAATAGTACAGACAGGTGGTCCGATTGGAGACAAACAGACCATTGCTCCTTGGGATAAAAATTTTATCCAGATGTTAAACGATATTCAGGATGAAATAGATGATCAAACAGATGAGTATGTTGATCAAGTGCAAAGGGCGATATTTTCGGCTATTCGCTTTTGTGAACGATTGCCTTTTTATTTCAATGAAAGCCGCGAAGTTGTTTTTACCACTCTAAAGGGCAAAAGCCGTTATGGCGCAGAGAAAAATCCAGTTATTCCGGCTGCTGTTCGCATTGTTGATGCTTACGTTTATGAAAATCACAGCAAAGCAAAGCTTTTGCAGGTAGATCCGCTTGTTATTGAGAATCTTGAGGATGATTGTAGCCATGGCATGCCTACACGCTATGCCTATTTTGAACAAAAGTTTGTCTTGTATCCAACACCAGACCGAGTTTATTCCATAAGGCTTATTCTTGATCCTGTGAGAATAAAAGACATTGAGAGCGCACAAGAAGCGTCCATATGGTTTTGTGAAGCCTATGAATTGATAAAAACCCGCGCAAAATATGAAATTTATACCAATATTATTAAAGAACCACAGATGGCAGCGGCAGCTTTTGCCATGTTCCAAGAGCAACTCGATGCGCTTCAAATTGAAACATCACGGCGCAAGAATTTGTTAAAAATTCAACACACGGATTTCTGATGACCTTTATTCCTATTGCTGAGTATAGACCAGATGTTGCATTTATTAATAGTGGTTATTCCAGTGAAATCGTGAACGTTTTACCTGCACCAAATTCGTATATTCCGTTTCCCATTGTGGCGCCGGTCTCAGATCCTTTTCCGGATGTGATTTTGGGGGTCTATGCGGTGCGCTCATTGGGTGGTGTGCGCATCATTGTGGGTGCCCCAACAAAGCTTTATGAATATGACAACAGCACGCGCGGCTGGAAAGACATTAGCAAACCTCACACACAATATCACGCCAATGAGACTGCACTTTGGTCTTTTGCCTCTTTTGGTGATCATATCATTGCTGTTAATAACAATGACCCACCACAAATGCTTTCGTTAAAAACGGATGAAAGGTTTTGTGATTTGAGCGGTAATCCCCCGCGTGCTGGACTTGTGCGTGTGTGGGGTGATTTTGTTTGCTTGATGCAACTAACAGATAAGCCAAACCGTGTTCAGTGGTCAGGTCTCAATGATGCAACACATTGGACGGTTGGGGAGAAAAGTTGCGATTATCAAGATTTTCCCGATGGAGAATATGTTCAAGGATCTACGGAATCAACAAATCCACTTATTTTCATGCGCTCCGCCATTTATCACGCAACCTTTGTACCAGGCTCTAAAATTATCTTCAGTTTTGCAAAAATAAAAGACAAAATAGGGGCGAAAAGCAGCACAGCAATTGCAAGCCGTGGAGACTGTACTTTCTTTGCATCTGATGATGGTTTTTATCAAATCAACAGTGCTGGTGAAATGCTTCCTATTGGCTTTGGAAAAGTCGATAAAACTATCTTCACACTTTACAATAACTTTGCCATTGATGAGATGAGGGCATGTATTGATCCGGTCTATTCTCGTGTTTATTTTTCTATCAATGATAACACTGAAGGGATGCATATTTATGTTTATGATTGGCTCTTACAAATATGGAGTGTCATTAAGGGGCAAAACCTTTTCTTATTTCCCCTTTTTGCAGCCGGTTATACATTAGAAGGCTTAGACGAAGTACAAGAGAGCTTGAAAGATTTACCAGCTTCTCTTGATAGTAAAATGTGGCAAAATGGTGCGCCTGTTTTAGGAGCCTTTACGCCAGACAACACATTTGGTTTTTTTGCAGGTCCTCCGATGGAAGCAGTTATTGCTTCACAAATTGTGGGGGATACGGGCAGGCAAATCAACCTGATGAGTGAGGCTTTTGTTCAAGCGGATACAACAAAAGGTTTTTTAAGTGTTGGGGCGGCATTTATCATTGATAACAAGAACCAATTAAATTGGGCTAAAGAGCGTTATGCCGGCTATAATATTGGGATGTATAATATCCGCTCACGGGCGCGTTATCACGCCTTGCGTCTGAGAATACCAGAAGGCACCCCATGGACACATATAACAGGCTTTGATGTAACGCTCAAACCCGCGGGCATAAGATGAGTTTTAAGATCTATAATACAGAAAAATGGAGCGCTGAACAAATGGCGCCCTATTTTGAGAATGTCATAAAATCGATAGCTTACTTTAATCAAAAATTCCCTGATGATTATAATACAGAGACCATTTTAAACGATATTTTGAAGGGAGAAAAAGTTCTTTGGATTATCGTTGATGCGCATGAAAACTTTATGGCGCATGTCACAACACAGTTACAGGAACTCGTCACTGGAGCATTAAGGGCGGTTATTGTCACGCTTGGTGGAAAGGGAGGAGCGCCCTTAACAAAGCTTATCACTCAGATTGAAGCCTATTACAAGAAAAAAGGGGCAAAAGAGCTTGTCATCATAGGCAGGCGAGGGTGGGAAAAATCTCTTAAATCGCATGGATATTTCGTTAATCTTTTAGAATATAGAAAGCAGCTTTAATATGGGAAAAAGTTCTAAACCAATCCAGAATACCCAAAACACGACGCAAACAAATGAACCCCCTGCATGGGCAAAAGGTATTTTTGAACACGCCGCTAAGGATGCCATGACTTTTTATAACCAAGGCAGCGGAAAAGCCGTTTATGACGGGCAGCGTGTTGCGGGGTTAAGTGATCAAACAAAGAATGCGATTAATGGGCTTAGCAATAATACGCATAACTATGATAACAATTATTTAAATGGATTAGCCACAGGGCAAAATTCAACAAGCCAAAACTTAAAGAACATGGCTTCAGGGCAACAAATAGGCAATAACCCTTACTTTGATGAAGCGCTTCAAAACACATTAAATAAGGCAACAAGCTCTATTAATAGTTCATTGGCAGGTGCTGGGCGTTATGGTTCTGGGGCGCATACTGGGGTTTTGGCTGATGAATTAGGGGGCATAGCAACACAAGCTCTATCACAGCAATATAACCAAGATGTCAACAATATGATGAATGCCAATGGTCTCATTGACCAAGCAAACCAAAATCAGTTGGCGGGCGCCAATAACTTCTTTCAAGGTCAAGGTCAGGCAAATCTTAATGCGTTGACGGGAGGAAGTGTGCTTGATGCCAATCATCAACGGCAATTAGATGAAGAGCGGCAAAAATGGGAGCAGCAGAACAATCTTGATTGGGACCAGTTAAGTAAGTTGCTTGCAGCTGGTGGGGCTGTTGCTGGAAATTATGGAACGCAAACAGGACAAAGGACGACATTGACTCCACAGCCAAAACCTAATCCGTGGGAGATTGTTGGAAATGTTGGAACTATCCTTGGTACTTTTGCTGGGCTTAGCGACATCAGAGCGAAAGAAAATATCGTGCAAGTTGGGCAGCGAGATGGACACAAACTCTATGAGTATAATTACAAGGGCTATCCAGAGCGCTATCGCGGTGTAATGGCGCAAGATGTTTTGAAGTCAAAACCTGAAGCTGTTTTCTTGCATAAGGCGACAGGCTTTTTGCATGTGGATTATGGCAAGCTTGGCTTTGAGATGGAAAGGGTGCAGTGATGGAACAAGAAAACACAAATTCTCTTTTAAAGTTGTTTGATCCAAAATTTTTGCGTCCCTTGATGTATCAGGTCATGCCTCAATTGCCAAAGCATTTGTTCGAACAGCTTTCTACGCCTCCAAGCACGCCGTTGGAAGGGCGATACAAGCCAAGTTTTTTAGAACGTGCTGCTTTTAGCACAAACCCTTTTGATGCGAGCAATGGGGATAATACTCCACAAAAATTGAGTCCTACAGAGCTTATTCGCGGTGCTCAAACAGGAGGAGGAGAAGTTGGGAAAAAAACGCCAGCAGAATTGATTATGTCTACGGATGATTTAAAGGGCCAAATGCCCCCATTGCCGGATGTTTCAAAGGATACTGTTAAGATACAAGAGGCGCCAGAGCAACAAAAGCATGACTTCTCAGAGCAGGGAGGTGTTGCATCAATGATTCCTCAATCTCCACTTGTTGCGAACATTGATCAGTCTAGTGGGGATGAAGCTGGGCGACAGCAGAAAAATGTGATGGATTATATTGCTCAACTTAATGAGAAATCTATAGCGGAAAACTCTTTGAAAAACGATTCTGGAAATGATGAGGAAAAGCTTTTTGATGCACCCATAGGAGAAGAAAAACATTTGAATGCACACGTACCAGAAGAGGAGTATTTAAAAGCAAGTGGTGATCTTGAACAAAAAACAGATTATATCAAGTCACTTGATAACTTTGTTCAGACAGGAGCAAATCCAAGTAGCTTATGGGAGCGTTTTAGAAAATCAGAATTTTCCGAGCATTTAATGGATTTTTTTGCAGGGCTTGCGTTAGGAAAGACACCACAAGAAAGTTTTTCAAATGCATCTATCCTTATGCGGCAGGGCAACAAGGAACGCGCACAACATAAACAAACTTTGCAATTTTTACGCTCTAAAGGGTATAGCGATGAAGATGCGCAAGCACTCACGCAATATCCAGATCTTGCCATGAAAATCATAGGCAACACGTTAAGCCCTCAAGAAGGCTATAGAACATTGACATCAGAAGAAAAGGCAGAGCAGGGATTGCCTGAGGATATGACTTTCCAAGTCTCAACAAGCACAGGGAAAATTATACCTGTCCAAGGAGGACAGCGTTCCACTACTTCTGGATTAGGGGGGAATACCGATGGCATGCTGTCAAAGCCTGAATCAGGTTATATGTATGTTAAGGATGAAAATGCACTTGGTGGCATACGTGCGGTGCCAATTGCAGGCAGTGGTTCAGAACATAAATTAATTCAAGAACAGAAGGAGGAGGAGCGTAAAAACCAACAAATGCAAATGCGAATTCTGGAAACAGCAGACAGGTCAAATCGTATACTCTCAGCATCTAAAGAATTGCTAAAAACTATTGAGGAACACCCGCATGTTGTTGGTTTCACTGGTCCTATAATGTCGTTCCTTCCTAATTCTAAGGCAAAAGATTTTGGGCATATGCTCGATTCATTGAAGGCAAGTATCGGGCTTGATGCCTTGAGAAAAGCAAAAGCATTTTCACCAAATGGCGCATCTGGCTTTGGGAATTTGTCTAATATGGAATTGCAAGCATTGCAAAACTCTGTAGCGGCGTTGTATCAAGATCTTTCTGCAGAGCAAATGAAGAAATCTTTAAAAACAGTTATTGACACTTTCAATAAATCCAATGCAGCAACGCGCGCAATTCTTTTTGGTGGTGCAGAAGCAACAAACGAGCTCGTTCGAGCCGCCTATGGGCAAGATGCTTATAAGGGAAATCATGCACAGTCAAATGATCCACTAGAAAAACAGATAGAAGCATTGCCGGAAGGCATGTTGTTCGTTGATAGAGATGGACGCATTAAGGAGAAACAAACCAATGGCTGAAGTAATCCCCCCTCTTATTAATCGTAAAAACACAAGAGTCATTGGGCATATAAGTGACTATACACCAGAACAGCTTCAAGAGCTTTTCGCGAAGAATAAGGAAAGGCTAAGTGGTTCTGTTACAGGAAATAATGGTGCAACAGAGGAAGATGGTCCACATCCAAGTGCAGCGGGTGCTTTTGGATGGGGTGCTCTTCATGGGTTAACCATGGGGTATGATGATGAAATAGCTGGAGTATTCGCTTCGGGACCTCTGGGACCTATTAATTATTGGATGGGAGATGAAGAAGCAGTTAAAAAATATAATGAAGTGACAAAGCGATGGCGTGACTATCAAAGAGCGGCGAACCGAGATCAGTTTTATGCATCTATTGCGGGGAATTTAGCGGGTGCTGCAATTCCTTTTCTAATACCAGGTCTTGGCGCTCCTGCGGCTGCTCGTGCGGCAATTGGGGCTGATGTTGTGCTGGGAGGTAGAGCTGGTGTTGCAGGAGCACAAATAACCAGTAAAGCTTTAGCAGCAGGAGAAAGGGCGGTGCAATCTGCTTTAGCAGAGGGTGCGGAACGGGCAGCGGCAAAAGCTGCAGGTGAAGCAGCAATGAAAGCAGTAGCAAGTAAAGAGGCGGCAAAATTTAGCTTGGGGCGTGCAGCAAAAGCTGGAGCCATTTATGGTGGAATAGCAGGCAGTGGTGAGGGGGAAGGGCTTGCAGATACTCTAGTGTCTGCTGGGTTTGGTGCAGGGTTAGGCGTTGCAACACCATTTGTGGCACATTCTGCTTTAAAGGTTACACCTTTTGTTACAAAACCATTCAAAGTAGCGGCTTCTGGTGTTAAGAACACACCTGCTGTTGTCAAAAAAACAGTTGGAAAATTGTTTGGTAAAACTGAACCAATAACACAAGGTGTAGAAAAAGAGGCATTTCAGATAAGCGATAGAGCGCTTAGGGATGTAAGCCAAACTTTAGGGGATGAAGGTGTTGATAAGCTTGAAAGGGCATTAAAACAGCGTGGTCCTGATTCAATGATTATTGATCTTCACGATGAGCTTGCTAAAAGAGCTTTTAAGGCAGCAAAAAAAGACCATGATACATATTCGCTCATAAATAATCGTTTGGGAGCTAGACAAGATGCGAGTGCATTGCGGGTAAAGGATGCGTTGACAGATGTGATGGGTCCAAAAGTAGATACGCTTAATTTAAAGCAAGAGATTATCAAACAAGCACAGAAAAAAGCTGAACCATTTTATGAGAGGGCGAAAGCTGCTCCCATTTCTAATGCTGTCAGTAAAGATTTATCGCGGTTGCAAGAAACTCCTGCCTTCCAAAAAGCCTATAAAAAAGCAATTGCGCGAATGCCAAATGAAGCGGATGCAACAGTTATAGGGAGCAATGGATATCCAAAGCTGAATATGCGAATTTTACATAAGATGAAAGAGGTTTTGGATGATCAAATTAATTCTGCGCGCATCAAAGGAAAACAAGGATATGCGCGAGATTTGACTCTGTTCAAACAACGCATTCTGGACGTTTTGGATACGTCCTCTCCAGATTATGCTAAAGCACGGAAAATTTATTATGACGAGCGTACTATCGGTGATGCTTTAGAGCAGGGAAAACAAGCACTGAAGAAGAGCGTTAATCTCGATACAATCAACAGTCAACTTTCAGATTTGGGGTTAATGGAAAAAGAGGCGTTTCAAAAAGGTATACGGTCGCAAGTAGAGGATGCCGCAGGCAATGCAAGAGATTTTCAACACAATCTTTTGAGTTTGTTTGACACGCAGAATGGTCAAGAAAAATTGCAGCGTATTTTTGGTGAGGATAAAGCAAAACAGCTTATGAAAATGTTGCGACCAGAAGTGGAAAGAACAAAGCTTTTTGCACGCTTGCCAAACCATATGGGTGAAGTGGAAGAGAGGGGGGCACAACAGACTATGGGTATAGGAAAGATTGCTTTCATCAAGGCAGTTGTAAAAAATTTCTTAGGGAAATGGGGACGCAAATTCTCAAGCGTCCATAAAGATACTGAGAGAGATATTGCAGCGCTTATAACAGCGCGGGAAAAAGGAGATTTTGGATTAGCAAGAGAAAAAGCCGTTGAATTAATTAAGAAGTTTCATGAAGCAGAAAAGAAACGCTTAATAACACGAGAAAATTATACGAAATTCATTAATTTTGTTGGCATTATTTTGAATAGCAGCGTTGATAGAACGGTTATAAACTAATGATCAATTTTCATCCTAATGTGAAGCGTGCTATCTCACAGGCAGCACAAAAATATGGTTTGCCAGAAAGCTTTCTTGAACGTGTTGCTATGATAGAAAGTAACGGTAATCCAAATGCAAGAAATAAGAACAGCAGTGCAGGGGGGCTGTATCAATTTTTAGATTCAACAGCAAAACACTATCAACTGAATGACAAGTTTGATCCCTTTCAAGCAACCGATGCTATGGCACGGTTAACGAAGGATAATACGCGTTATTTAGCTACAGCATTAGGCAGAGAACCATCAGAGGCAGAGCTTTACCTCGCACACCAACAAGGACCAGCAGGGGCAGTAAAGCTTATCAAAAATCCACATATTCCAGCAAGTCAGCTTTTAGGTCGACAGGCAGTCACACTCAACGGTGGCAACATGGAAGCTACAGCAGGGGATTTTATGAATCATATTTATGGGCTTTACAATAAAACGGGAGATGCTTTGAAGAGAACGATACAGCAAAACCAAAGCAATGGACAAGCAGCACCAAACGAGGTGGGTCCTTTGCGTGGGGTTGAGAGGCTTCAAAAGACACTTCAAGGTAATCAAGTGGGTCAAGGTGATCAAGGGGGCAACCAATTGATGGCATATGACACGCCATTCCCAAACAGAATGATGGCACCTGAAAGCAGAGACAATTTAACAGGACGGGTTATGGAAAACACACCATTGCAAGCACAAGGTATTGATGCAGGTGCTCTTAAAAAGGGCTTTTCCGGCTTGCTTCATTTAATGAGAGAGAATGGAGAAAGACAAAAACAGCAGGCACAGATGGTACAACAACAAATGTTGCAGCAACCAGTCATGGCGGGTTTCTCACAATCGACTGGGCGCCCGACAGATTTAACAGCTCTCATTGATCCCTCTAGGCGGCAATCTGTTGGTTCCTATGGGCGGCAAAAAGAAGAGCAATTGCGCGAAGAGCTATTAAGAAGAACGGGGGCTTATCATGTCTGATATTTATGACTGGTCACTCACAGCTGATCAAAATGCCAATTCCGATAGTATCATTAATTGGGCAGAAGGGCAGCCGCCTAGTTCTGTCAATGATAGTGCGCGGGTTATGATGCAGCGTATACGTGAATATCTTGCCGATAATGGTGGTTCTCTTGACTCAAAGTTTATTGTGAATGGAAAGGAACAAACAACATCAATTACGTTGACGACGGTGTCGCCAATAGCGAAATATAAAAACGATATCATTATCCGCTTTAAGGCGCGTGGTATAAATATTGGTACGACAACAATAAACATGAATAATATAGGAGCAAAGCCACTCTATAAAGCCACCAGCACGGGGATAGTACCATTGACAGGTGGTGAGTTACAAATGGGTGGTATTTATGAAATAGTCTATAATGATGGCATATCAACAAAAGGTCTTGATGGCTGGTATCTTTTAAACCCTACCCCCATTCCACCACCGAAGGTCGAAACCTTTCCTTCAGGGTTTATTGCGACCTTTGCTATGCAAGAAGTCCCAAACCGCTGGCTTTTATGTGATGGCGCTACTTATGAACGCAAGGATTATCCGCAATTATTCAAGGCGATAGGGGATAAATGGGGAAAAAACAGCGATACAACCTTTAAAGTTCCAGACTTTAGAGGAATGTTTTTGCGCGGCTTTGACAATGGTCGCGGTTTAGACAGAAGTAGAAAATTTGCTGATATACAGCAAGATTGCCTTAAATCGCACACACATGCTTGTAGTGTTGAATCGGCGGGGCAGCACGCACACAATTTTCAGTATGCTGGAGTTGGATGGAGCGCCAATGATATTGGCAGAAGGAACCCCAATTATCACTATCAAACCCTTACAGGGATAACAGAACCTTCTGGAATGCACACGCACAAGATAACACTTTCTTCAACGGGCGAGGCAGAAACGCGCCCTGTTAATGCTACGGTTGTTTATGCCATAAAATCATAAGGTTTTCAGATGATCAATAATCCGTCTGCTATTGATGATATTGCGGACGCGGAGCAAATCCGCGTCCTTTTTTATGCAAGCAATAGAATGGTTCATGCGCCATTGAATAAGGTGCTTGATCTTGCCAAAAGCGACATACAGCATGATCTTTTAAGCGCTTTGGCAGAGTATAAAGAAGCGACAGATCAACGCATAGAGACCATGCAAAAACTTGTTGATGAATTACAGTCTCTCATCTCCCACAACCTCAAAAAATAGACTTGCTAAGGAATAAAACGCGATGCCGTTACCCTATCATACGCACATATTTAAGCTTGAACCAGCAACCAAGAAAGAAGTCAAAGAAGGTGTTTTAGATAGTAAGGCTCTTGCACCTGTTTCAGTGGGGAGTGCAGCAGCTTATGAGGTAGAATATTTTGCAACTGCTGCTCAAGGAAAAAAGGCTGATGATGCTGTTGCAAAGAGAGATATTGGAGCCCTCGCTTACAAAGATAAGGTCACAATTCACGATATTGAAGCAAGTGGTGAAGCCCGTGAGAATACGATTTTATCAGGCGCTGGCTGGGTAAAAATATCGCCTTTAGGGATTGGCGATATGAAGGCTGCTACATATGACCCCGACAATGTGGGGTCAAATGCATTTTCTATGGAAAATATGCACGAGGGTCCTACCAAAAAGATCTTAACTACAGAGGAAAGATCAAAGCTACGATGGTTGAGTTCTACGCAGCCAACGATGGAAAAATGGCGGAGGGGAGATGAAGGTGTTTATTATCCCATATCTCCAGTAGATCTCAAAAATACCATTAATTATTTTGTAGGCTCAAAGTCTGTTGGTATGTCAAAATCAGTTTATGATCCAGATAAAATAGAAAAAGATGCCTTTGATATGGAGAATATGAAAGAGGGGAATACGCATCTTATTTTAACCCCTCAAGAACGTGCACAGGTTGCAAAAATTGATAAAATTGAAGATGTGGCACAGCACGCACAAGAAAGCGCACAACAAGGGCTTTATGCAGCAAGTGAGGCAAAGAGTATTGGGAGTGCTGCATTCAATACAGCGAAAGATGCGCAAGGTCACGCTGTAGATGCGAAAAATACCGCTGAGTGCGCACAAAAAACAGGAGACAGGGCACAAGCTGTGGCAAGTGTCGCACAAGAAACAGCGGATAGTGTACAGAAAAAAGTTGATCTCATTCAACCTCTTGCAAAAAAAGACTGGATTGATGGCACAAAGACAGTGGATGCACTTATTTCACCAGCCAAACTGAAGGCTTCAATCAAAGCAAATAGTAGCAATAGCAGCGGCGCTGGTAGCGGCAACAATGGTGGCGGGGTTAGAAAACCTGTTGAAATTCTGATGACAGAAAGCGGAGATATTCCATTGCCTGATGGTATTACTGCTGACACCGATATCGAAGTATGGGCTTGGGGCGGTGGAGGTGGTGGCGTTAAGGATGGCGGCGGCGGCGGCGGTCAATGTGTGCATGTTAAAATGAAAGGTTCTGATTTAGATAAATTAAAAACAGCTTACATTGGTCGTGGTGGTAAAGGCAATGACAGTAACATTTTGTGCAATGGTGGTAGAACAATGATCAAAGGGCTTGTTACAGCAGAAGGAGGATATTCCGTTTCCATGACTCTCGTTAACTTTGGAGGGAAAGGCGGCGATGGAGGAGGAAACAGAGAGGGCATCAGTGGTGAGAGTTTTATTTTTTCTGGTGGGAATGGTGGAGGAAGTGGAGTCGACGGCAAGAGAGCTGGTACCGGTGGAAGTTCGTTTCTTGGCGGCGGCGGCGGTGGTGGTGGTCAATGCAAGGGTTCTATCATGGGGCAAGGTGGTGAGAGTTACAAAGGTGGTAACGGTGGTAGAGGTGGTAAAGAATGTGGTGGCGGCGGCGGCGGATATTTTGATGGGAAATCCGGAGGCGACAAAATTGGCGGCGACGGTGGTGACGGAGCAGTACTCATAAAGGTATATTTATAAGGTGAATTGAACAATGGCACGGAAAATAAGTAAAGACTGTTTATACTGTTTAAAAAAGTGGGAAGGTTTGCGCTTGCAGGCTTATCAAGATGCTTCTGGCGTGTGGACGATTGGTTATGGTCATACGAAAAAAGCCGGTAAACCAACAGTTGTTGAAGGTATGGTGATTACGGAAAAAAAAGCCGAAACCATGCTTTTAGCAGATTTGCGGCAATATGAAAGAGCGGTAGAAAAAGTAGTTTGTGTGAATTTAAGCGATGAACAGTTCGGCGCTCTTGTTTCCTTTTGTTATAATGTGGGTATTGCAGCTTTCCAAAGCTCTACATTGCTTAAAAGGCTTAATCGGGGGGATTATGAAGCAGTACCAACCGAATTGCAGAAATGGACCAAAGCAGGAGGCAAACGTTTACAAGGTCTCGTACACCGGCGTGTAGCAGAGGCAGGGCTATGGGCGAAAGGGGCTTATGTTTCTTCTAATTATCAAACAGTAGAAACGAAACAACCAACAGGGTTTCTCAAAGCAGAAGCATTGGCACCCATTATTGGTTCGTTCTCAGGTCTTGGTGGTTTTTTAGCGGGCAATGGACCCATTCAATGGGCATTAGCCGCTGTTATGGTTTTAGCTGCATGTACGGGCATTTTCTTTGTTGCTAAACGCTTTCAGGAGCACCGCCTATGATCTTATGGATGAAAAGAAACTTGATGGTAACAGGTGCGGCTTTAGCCGCTTTTTTTATTGCCTTAGCAAAAGCTTTTACTCTTGGGAAAAAAGTAGAGCAACAAAAGCAAACAGAAAAAGCTTTAAAAGCAGCCACAACACGGCTTGAGGTGGAAAGTGAAGTTAATCAAAAAAGTGATGCTGATGTGCGTGCTGCTCTCTCTCACTGGTTGCGCGACAAATAAATATGTTTCTTCTTGTGTTGGTTGGTTACCTATTTATTTAAGCCGACAAGATCTGAACACCATTAGCTCAAACTTAGCAAGAGAGATCTTAAAGCATAACAAGCAGGGTCAACGCTTGTGTGGGTGGAAACATGGCTAGAAAAAAAACACAAGACGATATAGAGCTTACAGAAGCAGAAAAAGAAATGCTTCAAGAAATGATACTTACCTACCAAAGTGTGAAAATGATGTCTCGCTTTATGAAATGGATAGCGTTTTTTATCTTTTTGTTGATCCTTGATTTTGCACGCCTCATGGATGCGCTAGATAATGTCATTGCACATTTAAAGCAGTGGTTCTCAAAGAACTGAACAACTGTCATAAAAGAAAAAAATGCGTAAAATTCTTTTTACTATGAATTGAAGATCCAATTATAAACGCAGTTCAGAATGGGAACCAAGTCGTAAAAGCTCTAGTGTTTTGGCATCTGGCTTTCGATAGATCAAAACTAAATCGGGATTTATGTGACAATCACGACAATTGCGCCACTGACCTGTTAGTGCATGATCTCTCCAATGCGCCTTTAGCGGTTCATTCTCTGCTAACGCTTGGACCACAAGCAGCAAATCCTCCTCTAGTGCATTAGCATATTTACCTTTGCTTTCACGTTTAAGGTCACGGCGGAATGAACGCGTATAGACAATTTCCCGCATAGCAAACTTAGGTTTGCTTTTCAGATTTACGCGCTTCGGTTCTAT
This sequence comes from Bartonella sp. MR30HLJHH, assembly GCF_042194195.1. Taxonomy (NCBI): domain Bacteria; kingdom Pseudomonadati; phylum Pseudomonadota; class Alphaproteobacteria; order Hyphomicrobiales; family Bartonellaceae; genus Bartonella; species Bartonella sp. MR30HLJHH. The sequence continues at coordinate 28,263 of NZ_JBHIMO010000003.1, forward strand.
CTGAGCGTATCATGGTCCTTAAGCCGTCTAATGATGTACGTTCGACGCGTCCCATTTCGGCATCCTCGATAGCTTGTAATGTTTCCGGATTTGGCTGGAATAGATCAAGCGGTAATGCTCTATCTCTAGCAATGCGGGTCATAAACATGCGCACTGCATCCGATACAGTTAAACCCGTAGACTTAATAACTGCACTCGCAATTTCTTGAACTTCATCAGGTATGCGGGCTTGAATTTTTCCCATTGCTAAATCTCCTACTACTGTACTACAATGTACTACATTTCAAGCTTATGTCAAGAGATTTATCCGTCATGCCATACAACCTTGTGTATTAAGGAGGGTAGGAAGTCAATTTTTAAAAGGAGCTAACCAAAACCTAAGAATTTCTGCTAGAATCACGAGAGAGCTTCTTTTTTAATAGGATTTTTTAGATGCCAACACCATTTGGTAAAACCTTACGCAAACTTCGCATTGATCATTCAGAACGCCTTTTAGATATGGCTAAAAAATTAGATATATCTGTAGCATTTTTATCATCTGTAGAAATTGGCAAAAAGTCTGTTCCTGTAGGACTGGAGGAAAAGGTAATTGAACTCTATGCTTTAGATCAAGAGGTAGCAGAAATTTTGAGAAGAGAATCGGATGCTTGTCGTAAAAGTTTCACTATAAAGCCTTCTGATACATTCAGATGTGAAGCTGTTGGTATGTTTTCTAGACTGATAAACATTATTTCAGAAGAAGATTTAGAACTATTAAAAAAATTATTAGAGAAAGCTGGCAAAAAGAATGCGCTTTGTAAAGGAAAGTGTGAAAATCCTATTCCCGAACCTAATTATACGGTCCCTAACCTTAAAAAAATATAAATAAAATCAATATCTTATTGCAGTTAAATTTAAGATTCGAATTCAGGTACCCCAGCCAATTCTAGTGAAATTAGTTAATCAAATTTCAGCTTGAGAGTGGATCAAACCCCTTAACCATCTGTTTCTATTCATAGCAAGTCTGGTAAGCTGAAAAATATCCATTTGTAGCGGGTTAGCTCTAAATATGGTAAGATTCTCTTGTTACAGCTGTCGCTTAAAGAGCTCTTTTAAAAGATTCTTTTCTATAAGACGAGGGGTAAATGATTTATGCGCACTTGCTTTAGAAAAACTATTTAGCTGGATTTTTTGCTCTATAGCAACACCAGCGGGTGATTTTCCGTACCCCACCATCTTCATTACGCCGAACAGCGTAGCAATAATGTTGGTGAGAAAACACATGTCGCTGCATGTCACGTACCATACCAGCAGCATGTCCATAGGGTGCCACACAATCAATAAACCACATATATTCTCCGCCTTGCCAATGCGCATCGGGTAAAAATTCTCCCTTTTCAAGCATAGATTGATGATTTTTTTCATCTAAAAAAGCCCAAGTGATAAAGGCACAAAATTCTCCACGTTCATTTTTATAGAGTTTATATTGCCCAGTCTGTAAAGCTGGTCCTAAATTTCGTTCGATATCCCAGATTCGCCAGCGGCGGTATAAGGGAGATGTAAGCATTAAAACAACCATAGCTCCTAACGCTGTAAGAGGATCTATGAGTGAAGGTGATGAATTTTCATTTACAGACATTATCTTTCCTTTAGGGACTGTTCTAAAATTTTGGTGATAGGCTCAAAGAAATAAGAAATGAGACGCCGTTTTGAGGTAATGACATCCGTTGTCACAGTCATGCCAGGGATAAATTTAAGATGTTTGTTATTCAAAGTGATGTGATCTTGGTCAATTTTGATTAAAACAGCGTAGACACCATTATTAATTTCTTTATCATAACGCGCTGTAGCGCCTACATTAACGACTGTACCGTGGATAACACCGAAACGTTCAGGCGGAAAGGCAGAAAACTTGATGTAAGCACGTTGGCCCTTTTCTAAAAAACCAATATCTCGATTATCAAAAAATGCTTCAACAATGAGACCACCCGCACCAGGGATAATACGCATAAGAGTTTTTTTAGCCTCTACAAAGCCGCCCAAAGTATGGATACTTAAATCATCGATACGTCCATCAACAGGTGCATAAAGTGATAAGTGGTCAAGACGGTATTGAGTGCTATCAAGCTTTGCTTTTAATCCTTGAAGATTCAGTTCTGTTTCACGCGAAAGTTGCCGATGGCGGGCGATTTCATCGGAAATGAGACTTTTCCGTTGTTGGCGGAGGGTGTTTATTTCGGCGGCATTTTCTTCCAAACGCCTTTGATTGGTTAAAATTTCATGCTCGACATTTTTAAAGTCATGTAAACGCTCTAAATAAACGGCTTGGCTAATGACTTTTGTTTCCATCAGGCTTTTTGTAGCTTTTAATTTTCCTTGGCTTAATTGACGATCATCTTCCAACCTATCTAATTGCGCATGTTATGTTGCACCGCTGCACTCGACGCGGTCCGCTTGTGCTTTTAGCGCTCTTAATTTATCTTGGAGAGATTAAAGGGTAATACTAATGAGTATTTCTCCTTCTATTCTTGCAGTCTGATTGCCAGAAGGAGGAACTGGCAGATAGGCAAGTCCTTTGGTCACAAAATCTTTATCCAAAGGATTGCTTTCAGCAAGAAGTGTTGTAGGTATATTATAAAGAAAAGAATAACCGGTATTCCACGGTAGGTTTGTGCAAATCAAAAAGGCCACACAGTATGGAGTTGTCCAGCCTTTTTATGCAAGAAAATGGGAAAATAACGCTCACTTTACAGCATTTTCTTAGAACTGATAACGTATTCCACCAGAAAAGCTCGCTCCTGTTATACCCGTTTTTTGCAGCTTTTGTTGGTAACTAACATCACCATGAAGTACGATATTATGGGAGAGTTGTGCATTGATGCCCAAACCGCCTTCAATGGCAGTTCCGGCAGGATCAAGGTCAAATTCCTTACCAATCTGTATTTTCCCATCATCACTAAAGGTTTTAAGAAAGTTCACTTTTCCATAAAAAGAAAAGGGATGATCACTTTCGGCAGAAACAGTTTTAGTTAAACGTCCGCCAATCCGAACCAACCATTGGGAAGGATTTTTCATATCAATTTCTAGATTATCAGCATCTTTCATGGTGTCAAACGACAATTGTTGATAAACAATTTGTGCTTGTGGCTCAAACTCTATCCCTGCCATTCCTGTAGCAAATTCTTTTCCAATGGTAACCGAAGCGCTCAAGGTTTTGGCACCCTTCAAGTTTGCGGCATTCTTGATGTCAGCTGTAGTGATATTTCCATCGATCATACCATAGGAAGCTAGGACATCGACATATAAGCCATTGTTGTGTTGTATACTGCCATAAGCTGTAACGGCCCATTTATTGAGTGTGCTTTTGTTTGCACCCTCCATATCCTTAGGTGTGAAAGAGAGTTTCCCATAGGTTCCCATAAGTCCAAAATGCATGGTGATATTTTGGCTTTCCATTGCAGCTAATGCACCACCTGCTTGTACGGCAGCATAGCGAATATCAGCGCCATAGCCATATTTGAAGGGACCACGCTCAGAGGTTAAGGTAGCATTGCTACCATAGGGTGAAAAGAAGAAAGAATAATTTTGTGTTGTACGGACATCAGCTAACAATTTGCTTTGCTTAGTAATGTCGGTAAAACCAGCGTAGAAGAGAGCGTTAGGCATCACGATATAGCTTGCCACTTGCGGTACGACAGCTTCCACATGTTGACTAGGGACAGAGCTACCGGAACCGCTACCGCCACCGGAGTCAAGAAATGCTTTATGCAAGCGAAAATCCCAAAAGTTTTCATTTTTTTCATCAAAGAGGTTTTGCTCAATATTGGCTGTGCCATGGCTTGATTCTGGTCCATAAGCAGTTAGTGTGTATTTATAAGGCAAACCATCTCTTGTGATATAACCATTGACTAATTTGAAGGAGTCTTCCATCGCTTTTCCAGAGACTTGGATAAGGGAAATACCGCCTGTATTCGAGGGGGCCGCAGCATTTTCTACACTGTTTTTATCCCCTACATCACTCTTGATATAAACTGTTGTTGTACCTGATGCATCGCCATGAATGAGAATGCGATCGGTTTTTTGATCATCTACAGCAACCCCATCGCTCCATGCCATGTTAAAGTGGATTTCTGCGTTTCCAGAAGCGTTATAGATCTCTGGAGTATCTTTTTTACCAGAACCGATATGTAATGTGTGATAATGGTTTTCTACTGGCTTTTCAAAAACAATTTTGCTGTCATTGAGGTTGAGTGCAGAAACATCAGAACGTGATCTTTGAGTGGTATCAAGTAACTTGCCCGCATCATCTTTTTCTTTTGTGCTGGTGTTCACAAACCATGTTGTATTGTTTTTGAGATCAAAGCTTGTTTGTCCATTTTCGTCATTTCTTACACCACCTTGTAAGACAGAACGGTCTGCGGAGAGTGAAAAGATTTGATTAGGTTTTGGTGTATCATGGATTATCCCTACGAATAATCTATCGGCTCTGATTTCTGAATCTTTGAGGTTGAGTTTACCATTTGATGAATTGTTGGCAACAATACCCGTTCCATCTTCGATGAGAAGGTTTGTATTGGTCAGGTTGATTTCTGAAGTTTTATCGTTTTTTGAGTTATCAAAGCGTATCCCATTGCGCTGTGCTTTTGCAGAAATATCTGTGACATTAATATGTCCGCCATCTTTTACGACAAATGCTGCTCCTTTTGCACTTACACTCCCTCCCGTCATTGTGATTTTGGCTTCTTCACCATCTACATGGAGGCCGTCATTTTTAGATGTTACTGTGACATTATCATTTAAAGTAATTGTGCTACCTTGCAGAGTTTGTACTTCTCCACCAAAGAAACCTCCGCCCGTTACTGTTATTTGGGAATTATCATTAGCCAAGAGAGCTTTTTCTGCATTCTTAACGGTTACATTATTT
>NZ_JBHIMO010000003.1:33265-249136 GCF_042194195.1 Bartonella sp. MR30HLJHH
AAAGAAACCGTGCTTCCTTTGTCAGCACTTATTCCTTTCCCCATAAGAAAGCCATCTTTACCGCTTGATATTTTCACATCTTTCAGCGTGTTTTCTTTGCTTGTGGTTTCAAGGAATAATGCCCCTACTGCTTCGCCTTCTGTGATCTCAATAGATCCTCCTGTCATCTTGATTGTCGCATTATCACTTTGGGCTTTAACACCGATCGTAGCATTTTTAATTGTTGTGTTTCCATTCAATTCAATGGTGCTGGAACCTCTTGCAAATGCGCCGAATTTTGTTCCTTTTCCATTTGCTGTGAGAGCAACGTCTTTAACATTAATATATCCACCAGCTTTTGTATATAATACACTATTGCTACCGGTAACAGTTCCCCCTGTCATAAAAATGTTTGATTGCTTACCAATTGCATGGAGGCCATTACCCTCAGATGATGTGATTTTAGCCTCATTGTTCAAAGTAATGGTACTACCGCTTTGAGCATTGATTGCATCTTCTTTTGCCTCAAAAGATCCATTAGAAACCATTACTTGAGATTTGTTATCTGCATAGATGCTGCGTTTTGCTTTTGTGACGGTTACATTATTTAAAGAAACCGTGCTTCCTTTGTCAGCACTTATTCCTTTCCCCATAAGAAAGCCATCTTTACCGCTTGATATTTTCACGTTTTCTAATATCGTTGTGCCATTGTTATCAGTGTCTGATATAACGCCATAATCGGCTGCAATAACACCTCCTATCATCTTAAATGTACTACCATGCCATATTCCAACACCACTATGAAGCTGAGTATTGTTTGCACTTTTAATGGTTGTATCCCATAACTCAATTGAAGATTTGGTTCTAAGGACTACAGCATCCAAATCGTTGTTTATTGGATGACCTCCGATCACTGTTAAATTTTTACCGATGACTTTTCCACCATTTGTTGTTTTAATATATTCATAAGTCTTGTTTGATACGTTTTTTACTTCTCCTTTATCAACTTCAAGAGATTCAGCATGTACGTTGAGATTTTTGCCAAAAAGCATAATTGCTGCGACAGCTGTACAGGAGAGTAAAGATTTTTTAGACATAGCTGTTCCTCCCTTATAAGCTCCGCATGTTTTCCCCGCTTAGAAGTAAGAAAAATAAACAATTAAAATTTTAATTACAATACTTACCTATTAGTTAATTTGTTATTTTTTGTCAAATATTATAAATTTACTTTTTAATAAAATAAATCATTTTTATTGTTTAATACATAGTATATTAATAGTTAATATATTTTAATACTTAAAATATTTTAAAGAAAAACATCAAATGAGAGACAAAACAATATTTTTGTTATGAAATAATTTAGGATTGAGATATTTTCGTTTAAAAGCTTTGTCTTGAAAGAGTAAAAGCACTTTCAGTAATAAGTAATAATAGTGGAAACAAATGACAGGTTAGTAGGGATTTTTCTGTTGGAAGTAAGTACAAGTTTCTACTCATCATCTTGAGAAAGAGGAAGTGACGAGATTTCTGTATCAAGCGCATCCATAAAATCGATAATAAAAACAGCATTTGTCCCCAAATCTCTTGGCAAATAACGTGAAGCAGAGCGCATATCAACAAAAGTTGTGTCCCCTTCATCAGTTAAGCGTATCACGATATCCGAAATAAACCCAAGGTAAAAAGTTTTTGCTATTGTTTCAATATAAAGCGCATTTTCTTCATCTTTAAACTCTCGTTGAGCCACAACAGGCCAATCATAGGCTGCTAAAACATTGAGAACAGATTCGCGAATACGATCAGGTGAGCCATCATAACGGCGCCCCGACATTTCTGGCCATTGTGACATCTGTAATGTTGCTTGTTCAGTCAAAACACTTTTAAGTGGCAAAGCATCGCTGGGACGTATTGTACGAAAAAAAACCGGTGGTCTTTGTGTATCGGTAGAAATATCGTAAAGAGCTGGTAAGGTAAACCAAAGTCCAAAAAATAACATCAATGGTGTAGCAGTTATGAGTGAATAAATGATCCCTTTTAAAGCTTTCATTCCTCCTAGGGCTCCATAGACCCATAAGCTATAAAGTGCTTTTAAAGCAAGAAAAAGAGAAATAATCATACAGCCAGTAGAGATACCTATCAAAATTATGAAGTCGGTTACGTTAATGACGGAAAAACGTTGTAAAATGACTGAAAATAATAAAACAAAGAACGCCAATCCACCAAATCGAGGGGACCATACTGCTGCTCTTGAAACGAACCGAACATATCTCTTCTTCATGAAGTTTTTTCCCCTCAATTGTAAACTATAAGCCAAGTTTTTTCAGAGTGCATATCTTACAAAAAGCTTCTGCTTATAAGAGAAAAATAAAGCACTTATTTTTGAGGTCAAGGATGCGTAATGTCTTATAAGTTTCCAGCGATTGTTTTAGCACTTTATTGAAGGTAATCAGTATTTCTTCTATAGTTTATCATGTCATTGATGCGAATTTTATAGGAATGTTTGTAAATAAAAAGAAATAAACTCAAATAACAAGTTTTACGGTTGTTAGTAGCATATTTATTTAGAGTTTTGATTTTTCTCTTCTGATTGCGGGGAGTGTTTTCTGTCAGATAATGCGTATCAAATAGGATATGATGATGTGCAACAGAGATTTCATACTACTTCAATAAAAAATTTAGGGATCTATAATCAGACAAACCTGAATTCGAATATTCGATTAATAAAAGAAAAAGATAATCATTTTGATAGGCTTCATTTATTTTGTATAGAAAGTAAGGTGTTATACAAATGAGAGGTTAGACCGTTTTTATTCATAAAATATATGGCAGGTTGCAGATGAAAGGAAAGATTCACTTTCCTTTTTTGCAAGTGAAGAAGGGGCAAAAATACGTAAAATGACAAAACCTTCATTCAAATTTTTAGCAACCAAAACTGAATTGGCATTTTTTTTAGGTTTTGATTTTTTGAGTTCTATTATTTGTATTGGTTTTCCAATAATAAGATCGAGTGTATTATTAGGGGCTGTTCGGTCATTAAGGTTATAGAAAATAATTCCGTTGTGTGTGTAGGCTGCTAATGACCAAAATTGTCGTGTTTTCAAAGCTTTTAAATGAACAGGTCCATTTTCAAGATTAAATCTGCAGACTTTAAGAAGAAAGAGTGGATCAGCAGATTGTTGAATAGGACTATCGGGAGTAAAAGCAACAAATTGATAAGGGGCTCCGGATTTTTTAAGTGCTGTCCATATATTATTTTGTGCCCAATAGGGGATCAGAAAGAGAACGCAAATATGAACGATAATAGCGCCAATGATTGCAAGAAGTGCGATATAAATGAATCTAGTCACAATTTATTTGTCCTGATGGGATTTGTTCTATTGATGGCATTGTAAGCTTTTGTAATGCCGTTGCAGAGATGATTGAGGTATCGTATAAGGTAAGAATAAGCCCGAATTCTTTTTGACTAACTGTTGCAAGCCAATTGCCGGCTTGCGGTGTAGGTGAAATATTGATGTGCAATGAGCCATCATGCTCATAAGTAACAGCGTTCGTATGGAGTTCAAAAGGTATTTCTTTGGATGAAGTATAGGGCTTTAGGGATTTGTCAGCTGTATAAAGGGTAAAAAGACGGGTTTCAGGGATGGTGCCTTTGAGCAAATAATGACAGCGGGGGTGGAGTGGACGCCCTTGGTTATCTTGCCAAATCTGGAATTGAATACCTTCAGTACGTCCGAGTGAAACAATGCCTTGTTTAGCGGTGCGGGCGCTGGTATAAGGATCCATATTGGCGGTTCCCATTTGTGGATAAGCACTCCATTTTCCAATTCTAAAAAGTCCAAAATGATGAGAGGAATTGAGTACATAATCGACACTCAATTTTCCACATAAAATAGAAAAAGCGAAGATAAAAAAGAAAATGGTGATATTAAAAAACATCATAGAATATTTTGAATTCAAAATGTTGAATCTCCAGTTGTTTTCATCTTCAAAGAAATTGCAGATGGTTTTTTCAGATCTTTGTTAATCAATCGCACAATATTCAATGTTTCAGGAGAAAGCGTAGAGGGTATTGGGGGAAAAAATTCAGAATCTGTATGGGAGGAAAGTATTGGGGGATGATAAGGAAGAAGAGAATCTTTAACACCATAGAGTTGTTTGAGCATAATATTTTGATGTGCAGCAAGCATGATGCGATGCCATATCATGGCAGGAACTCCACCCCCAAAAGCACGATTCATCGGTGAAAAGTTATCATTTCCCATCCATACCGCTCCAGTATAATTGCCTGTAAAGCCAACAAACCAAGCATCACGATAGGATTGTGATGTTCCAGTTTTTCCAGCGACAAGAGTCATGGGCAGAGCAGCACGCTTACCAGACCCTCGTGTTGTGACACCCACCATCATTTGGTTCATATAGGCAGCTGATTGTCTGCTGAGAACTCGGTGTAACTTATTTCCGTTATGCTCGAAATCCCATACCTCATGTCCATCGATTGTTCTGATTTGCATGAACCCATGACGATTACCAGCTATCCCGCCATTCGCAAAGACATTAAAGCCAGTTGCTTGATCCATGGGGGTCATGTTGGAAGTGCCAAGAACCATCGTTTTGTGTGATAAAATATGCGCGTTAATCCCCATATTTTTGATGAGATCTATGATAGGTTGGGTATCGCGGTGAAGATATTGATAGGTGAGATACACAGGGACTGTATTAATGGAAAAAGCTAAAGCTGTTGCTAAATCAATTTTCCCCAAATAACGACCAGAATTATTTTTTGGTGTCCACCCCCCCCAATTGATGGGAGCATCTAAAACGATTGTTGAGGGAGACAGTCCGTGTTCCAGTGCGGTTGCGTAAACATAGGGTTTGAATGAAGAACCGGGTTGTCTTCCCCCTTGTGTTGCTCTGTTAAATTGGCTTTTACTATAATCCAATCCTCCAACAATTGCGCATACGGCACCGTTATTATCGAGTATAACAGTGGCAGCTTGTGTTACGCGATATTGTTGACCATATTGATGTAAATGATATGCAATTGATTCTTCTGCTGCTTTTTGAATATTCGGATCAAGGGTCGTTTGAATAATTAAACTATGGCTTGGAAGTTGATTACGCATTTTTTTGACTTCCTCGAATGCCCAATCAAGAAAATAATCAGCCTGATTATTTTCTATTTGGGGAAGTGCCCTAGCAGGGTGGCGATGCGCATTGATAATCTGGCTCTTCGTCATAAAGCCACTATTAACAAGATTAGAAAGGACTACATTGGCGCGTGTTTGAGCAGCGAAGAGATGACTATGAGGAGCATATTTTGTTGGAGCTTTAAAGAGTCCTGCTAACATAGCAGATTCACTTAAAGATACATGACGTATGTTTTTTCCAAAATAAAATTTTGCAGCTGCTGCAATACCAAAATTGTTTCCTCCCATATAGGCTCGGTCAAGATAAAGTTGCAAAATCTGTTTTTTGCTAAAATTTGCTTCTAGCCAAAGAGCAAGATAAGCTTCTTTGATTTTACGTGTTATGGTTCTCTCGTTTGTTAAGAATAAATTTTTAGCCAATTGTTGTGTGAGAGTTGAACCACCTTGCACCACACCTTTAGCTTGCATATTTTGTGAAATTGCCCGTGTAAGTCCTTGAAAATCAATACCCCAATGATCGAAAAAACGACGGTCTTCTGTAGCAAGAACCGCTTTAATGACAGTGTCAGGCATTTCTTCAACGGGGACAGAGATCGCCGGTAGTGCACCACGGTGCCCAATGGAATTTCCATAGCGATCTAGAAAAAGAATGGAAAAGTTTTTAGGAGAAGACCAATCTGTTTTGGTCAGTTCAAAAACAGAAATGCCCAAAATAGTGAAAAGAGTAAAGCCCATCAACCCTAATGTCAGTATTTCATCGAGAACTTCAACGATAAAACGTTTCCATCCTTGAAGATGAAAATTTTGTGAGATAATTTTTGCCTTTTTCCAGAAAAAACTGTTAGCAGAACGAATGTGATAAAGCGCTGTATCTAATCGTGCGTCTAATTCAATGAGAGCAGGACTGTGAAATGGCTTACGATGTTGCCCTTTCTTTTTTTTAAAAAAATCAAACATTTAAAGAGAGCCTATGGCAAAGAAATACAACCAAACAAATCTACAATAATTATATGGAGTAGAAGTATTTTTTTGCTATAGTGCTAACAGAGAAAGAGTTGATTTTAGAATTATTCATTTTTCGTAAGATAGTGTATTAAGATTTTATTATTTTATCTAATAAATTTTATTCTCATTATTAAAAATATTTTATTTTGAGTTTTTAAAAATTTAGAGTAGTGTTAATGCATTCTTCTGTAAGATAGAGGATAAATTATTTCCATTTGTGATTTTTAGATCGACCCAAAAAAACCATTATTTCTTTTATCCTTATTAAGGAAGAGAAGAGGTGGGTTATTGAAATATTTATGATGAAAAAAAATTTCTTGTTCGTAATAATAGCAGCTTTTTTAGGAGCAGATTCTGTTCTAGCTTCTGGGTGTGCTGAAGTAGGGAAGAAGGTTGCCGCGCAAGAGAGCGGGGTTCTCGTCCGTTCAAACCCAGTTGTTCAGGATGGAAAGCGCATGTGTGCAATTGTGATTGTTATACCAGCCCGTAATGGTGAAAAGTTACGTCGTGTTGAGTTTTTTGTTCCTGCTGATTAGTCTTTGGCAGATGGTGTTGTGATGCGTATCTTAATTGTTGAAGATGATCGGAATCTTCACCATCAATTAGCAGAAGCTGTAAGACGTGCAGGATATGTTTCCGATAGTGCTTTCGATGGTGAAGAGGCTTATTTTTTAGGGAGCACAGAGTCTTACGACGCGGTGATACTTGATATAGGTTTACCGCAGATTGATGGTATTAGTGTTGTTGAAAAGTGGCGTCAAGAAGGGCTCTCCATGCCTGTTTTAATGCTAACAGCGCGAGACCGTTGGTCTGATAAGGTGCACGGTATTGATGCTGGGGCTGACGATTATGTTGTGAAGCCATTTCATTTGGAGGAAGTGATGGCGCGTTTACGAGCATTAATTCGTCGCGCTACGGGACATGCGACAAGTGCATTATGTTGCGGAAATGTTTTGTTGGATACGAAGACGTCTCGTGTTTTTGTGGATGGTCAGTTGATTAAACTAACATCTTATGAATTCAGACTGCTTTCGTATCTCATGCATCATTGTGACAGGGTCATTTCAAGAACAGAGCTTACTGAACATCTTTATGATCAGGATTTTGATAAGGACTCGAATACGGTGGAAGTCTTTGTAGGTCGGTTACGGAAAAAGCTTGGAGTGGATTTGATTGAAACTATTCGAGGAATGGGGTATCGCGTGAGAACGCTAGGTGATTAATGAATACTTTCGAAGAGAATAATTGGTGTAGGAGGTTCTTTTTTGTAATTACTCGATCTCTCAGTTTACGTGTTATGGTCTTATCAACATTATGGGTTGTTATTTCTCTTTTATCGATTTCTGCAGTAAGTATTTTATTTTATAAACGTTCAACTGAACAAAGCCTAGAGCGTATTCTTTCTGCTCAACTCTACAGTCTTATTGCAACAGTGACGGTGTCATCGGAAGGTATTTTGAGAGGAGAGGCTGGGATTGATGATATTCGTTATTCTGATCCAACAACAGGATGGTATTGGGAAGTTGTTGCTATATCTCATAATTTAAAAGGAAGATTGACATCCCCCTCATTGGGGACAGGTGAGATATTTACACCAAGTGATGTTGATATACCTTTTGACAATAAATTCTTTCGCTCTTATCGGATAAAGGGGAACAATGGTCAAAAGCTACAAGTGATTGAGAGTGATGTTGTTCTTGATAATAAAAATCATATTGCACGTTTTCGGCTTGTTGGGAATATCGATGAAGCTCATGCCCAAGTAAAGGAATTTAAGCGAACTTTGCAAATTTTTCTTTGGAGTTTTGGTATCGGCAGTGTCCTTATTAATATTGCTATTATTTTCTTTAGTTTTCAACCGTTGAAGCTTATTCGACGCGCATTGAATGATATTCGCGAAGGAAGAGTTCACTATGTGAATACGGATTTAATAAGCGAAGTGATGCCGCTTGTACAAGAGATGAATGCTCTCATTAATAATAATCAACGTATTATTGAGCGATTTCGCACACAGGTTGGTAATCTCGCGCATTCATTGAAGACGCCTCTATCCGTGATTATGAATGAGACAGATAAGATGCGCGGAGAAAAGGCTTGTATGTTGAGAGAGCAAACGCAAATAATGCAAGCTCAAATCAATCATTATCTTCAGCGTGCGCGGATTGCAGCACAATGCGATAGTATTGTCTATCATACGTCTGTTCGCAGTGTGCTTGAACGTTTGGTGCGGGTTATGAAAAAGCTTAATCCTGAAAAACAAATTCGATTTATTATGGATGTTGATGATATTGTTTTTTCTGGAGAGAAGGAAGATTTAGAAGAAATTATAGGGAATTTGATTGAAAATGCTACTCAATGGTCTCGAGCAAAGGTTTTGATCTCTTGTTGTTTAGAAGAAAATGTTGAAGAAACAGAATATTTTAGTATCTTTGTAGAAGATGATGGTCCTGGTTTAACAGAAGACAAAATGGAGGAAGCATTAAAAAGAGGGCAGCGGTTTAATGAAAGTAAACTAGGGGCAGGCTTAGGGCTAGCAATTGTTTCAGATATGGTCGGTGAATATGGTGGCAAGCTCTTTTTATCACGTTCTGATTTGGGTGGGTTGTATGCAAAAGTTTTATTACCTAAGATGGGAGAATAACATATTTTCGCCTTAAGCAAGAAATGTCTATAAAGTTTGTAAAGCAGTATTTTCAGATAATACATAAAAAGTAGGGAAACATTGTTTTTAGTTCCTTTGTTTAATTGATATATATAAGAAAAATGGACAATAGATTTTATAATATTTTCCATGAAAAAGTGAATTTTTATCAATTCACATCACTCTTCTCATGAAGAGGGTAAAATGTAAGCGAGTCATTCTCTGTGCGTATTGGAAAAAAATGATATGCTTTTATTAATTTTTGCAGCATTTTTTCTGATTTTTCTGGCAAGTATTCTTTTTCTTTCACTACGTTTTGACGATGATATAAAAAAAGAATGGAAAGTTCAAACCGTGGATGGCTATAGAAGTCATAAGCATACGATTGAGTTTAACAAGCTTTATATGCATTATAAAAAAAGAAATATTCTTAAGGCTTTAAGTATTTTATTTGTTCTTCTTATGACATGGAATATTTATGGTCTGACAGGCAGTCCAGAAGTGAAAAGTTATTTTTTTAGCGAATTAATGGATAAGGATCCTAAAACTCTTAGTAAGCAAGAAAAGCTTATTCGTTTACAAGTGCTTTTTTTCCGTGCACCTCATGATGGCAAGCTAGCAGATGCGTTAGCGGTAGGGTATCTCGAAGAAAGCCTTTTTCAAGAGGCTGTGAATACTTATTTAGATGCACTTCGTTTGAATGGAGAAACAGCTCCAAGGCTTGTAGGATATGGTTTAGCATTGGTTGGTTATGAAGGGGGAGTGATAACACAAGAAGCACAAAATGCTTTTCAAAAAGCAGCAGATTTAGCGCCAACAGATTTTTATCCACGTTTATTGTTGGCCGATGCACTGCATCAAGCAGGAAAAACTGCGCAGGCAGTGCAATTTTTACAAAGCTTTCTTGATACAATGCCTGAAAATTTTTCAGGACAATCACGTGTTAAAAAAATGATGATTCAGTTACGTGATTTATCGAGTGAGCATACAAAGAAAAGCAATCGTCGCCAATTGAGATGATGAAATATAAAGAGAAATGCTGTTTAGAAAGACAAGAGAAGTAATCTCTTAGAAGTAGGTGTTTATGAAGAAGATTGAGGAATAGAAATGAAGAATGTAAAGAGCGCGATATAAGTGGTTATAGGTTAAATAAAAATTGGTTGTAAAGCTAAAAAGGAAGAAAGATATTGATAAGTTTGTTAGCAAAGGTGAGGTATTGGATAAAAAGTTGCACCTATGTAGAAGATGTGCAAAGCTCTTAAAAAAAATAAAATATTGATACTTAATTATAACGTATTTAAATTTTTTTCGTAGAGTGTCTATGAAAAGTCAATCTTTAAAGAATTCTTCTTCGTTGAAGGTTATTTTAGAGCAGCGAAAAAAAAGGCGCTTGCTGATCATATTATTATGTTGTTTGGTTATGACAATTGCAGCAAGTCTTATAGTATATGCAATGCGTCATGCGGTCAGTTTTTTTAGAATGCCCTCTGAAATTACAAGAGAAGATATTTTAACAGGGCGCCCTTTGCGTTTGGGTGGCTTTGTTGAAAAGGAAACTGTTCAATATATTGGAGAGAGAGGCGTTATTTTTTTTGTAACGGATAATAAAAAACATGAAAAAGTGGTTTTCAATGGTGCCTTACCGGATCTTTTTCGTGAAGGTCAGGGGGTGATTGTAGAAGGGCATTTCGATGAACAGGGTTTTTTTATAGGGACACGTATTTTAGCAAAACATGATGAAACTTATATGCCTAAAGAAACAGCTGATCGTTTGAAAAAACATTACGGTATGGAGAAATAATTCGATTGTGCTTGTCGAACTGGGTCATATTTTTTTAGCTGCAGCATTTTCAGTAAGCTTATTAGGGGCGTTCTTACCTGCTTTAGGTGTTTGGTGGAGAGAGCGTTTGTTAATGCAAACAGCTGTTCCTCTAGCATATATCACTTTTACATTACTGCTTTTATCTTTTTTAGTGATAATTTATGCTTATGTCGTATCTGATTTTTCTGTTTTGAACGTTGTTGAAAATTCTCATTCAGAAAAACCGATGCTCTATAAAATTACAGGTGTTTGGAGCAACCACGAAGGCTCTATGTTGTTATGGGTTTTAAGTCTTGCTTTTTTTAGTGCATTGATGGCCTTTTTTAGCCAACATTTTCCAGAAGATTTTAAGACGCTTGTTTTAATTTGCCAAAGTTGGATTACAAGTGCTTTTCTTTTGTTTATTCTTTTTGTATCCAACCCATTTTTACGTGTGAATCCACCAGCATTACAGGGAAATGGTCTCAATCCTCTTTTACAAGATATTGCATTAGCAATTCATCCACCGCTACTTTATTTAGGTTATGTCGGTTTTTCACTTTGTTTTTCTTTTGCCGTTGCGGCATTGATTATGGGACATGTTGATAGAATTTGGGCGCGTGGGATTCGTCCATGGCTTTTACTTTCTTGGTGTTTTTTGACATTGGGTATTATGGTTGGCTCCTATTGGGCTTATTATGAGCTAGGATGGGGGGGCTATTGGTTTTGGGATCCTGTTGAAAATGTTTCGTTTATGCCTTGGCTTTCAGGAACGGCTCTTTTACATTCTGCTCTTGTTCTCGAAAAACGAGAAATATTGAAAAGTTGGACTTTGTTTTTAGCGCTGCTTACTTTTTCCCTTTCTCTGATGGGAACTTTTCTTGTGCGTTCGGGGCTTTTAGTTTCTGTTCATAGTTTTGCTGTTGATCCAGCACGGGGGCAAGCAATTCTTGCGCTTTTATTTTTTTTTACGGGAGCGGCTTTTCTTCTTTTTGCTTTGCGCACTCCTATTTTAAAAACAGGAATTTTTTTTCAACCAATTTCACGTGAAGGGTTTATTGTTTTAAATAACTTGTTACTTACAACAATAACAGCAACAGTATTGATTGGTACGCTTTATCCTTATTTTATTGAGATATTAACAGGACAAAAAATTTCTGTAGGGGCTGCTTTTTTTAACCTTACCTGTGGACCGCTAATGGTTTTTCTGTTGTTGTTTGTTCCGTTTGGGACAATGATGGCATGGAAACGCGGTGATTTTCTTGCAGTTTTTGAACGGTTATGGTTTGTTTTTGTATTGGCTGGTATCGTCTGTTTTATAATATTTTATGCGACATCTTTGCGTGATATTTTTGCAGTTTTAGGGATTGGGCTTTCAGCGTTTGTTTTTCTAGGAAGTTTAGTGGATCTATGGGGAAAGAGTGGATATGGCAAGAGAGCTTTTTCAGTACGCGTTAAGAGATTTCTTGGATTGCCATGGTCTACTTTTGGTGCAGCAATAGCACATATGGGATTAGGCGTTACATTATTTGGTATTGTTTGTGTGGCAAGTTTTGGGCAAGAACGTATTTTAATCATGAACGTAGGGGATAGGGTGACGATAGCGGATAAAACGCTCCATTTTGATGCAGTGTATGATGGTGTTGGTTCGAATTATTCGGCAATGGAGTTTTATTTTAAAATATATGAAAATAAAAACATTGTGGGTCATGTAACAGCCTCAAAGCGATTTTATTCAAGCCAAAATACATCAACAACAGAAGTTGGTCTTCAAAATTATGGCTTATCGCAGCTATATATTGTACCAGGACATACCGATAATCGGGGTCTTGTTGTACACATATGGTGGAAGCCTTATGTAATATGTATTTGGTTAGGGGCATTCATGATGGCTGTAGGCGGATGTCTTTCTCTTCTGGGGTATTGGTTTCGCATTGGCATGTACAATAGGGTACTGCTTGCTTTAAATTTTTGGAAAAAACATTGAGATGAAAAAAAATCTTTGGATTTTATTTTTTTTAATTGCAACATTTCCTTTTCGATTAGCAATAGCAGTAGAGCCGGATGAGATTTTAAAGGATAAGGTTCTTGAAGCGAGAGCACGCCATATTTCATCACATTTACGTTGTCCGGTTTGTCAAAATCAATCAATTGATGATTCAGATGCTGCTCTAGCACGTGATTTACGGCTTTTAATTCGGGAAAGGCTAAAAATGGGCTATAGTAATCAGCAAGTCACTGACTTTCTTGTTGAACGATATGGTGAATTTATTCTCTTGAAACCACCATTGAATAAAATAACTTGGTTTTTATGGTTTTCGCCTTTGATCATTATCATCATTGGCGCAAATATCATATTTTTTCACTTAAAACGGAATAATCATGAGAAAATAACGAGTTATCTGAATGGAAAAGAATAGTCAAAAATGCCATTGCATTAAAAAAGATATTACATAAAAAAAATCGGCTCATCTGCAATGAGCATACAATCTTATTATAATTATATTAGGGTATACTGAAACCTTACAAAACTTTAATAATTTAGACAGAAAACGGTAAGGTCTAGTATTTTATAAGTGATCGCAATTGGAATAAAGGTATGATTGAATAGGAGCATAGAGTAAATGGTTAAAAAGGCTTTCTTTAAAACGTTTGTCGCAGTGAGTTTTTCTGCGATATTGGAAAGTGCACTGTTTTTTAGTGGATGTACATCAAGCTTGTTGATGACAAAGGCTCATGCAAGTTCTGTATTTACTTCGTTAATGCAACAACAGGGATTTGCCGATATTGTTGCTCAAGTGAAACCAGCAGTTGTAGCAGTACAAGTAAAGAGCAATAAAAAGAAAGAAGATAGGTTCTTTAGCAACTTTTTTAGTGGTCCAGGGTTTGATCAATTACCAGACCAGCATCCTTTGAAAAGATTTTTTAAAGAGTTTTATGATTTTGATAAACCTAAAAATAAATTTCCCCACCAATCACGGAGACTCCGTCCTGTTGCTTTTGGATCGGGTTTTTTTATTTCGTCTGATGGTTACATTGTGACCAACGATCATGTGATTTCTGACGGAACAAGTTATACTGTTGTTCTTGATGATGGTACAGAATTGAACGCAAAGCTCATTGGGAAAGACCCCAAAACCGACCTTGCCGTATTAAAAGTGAGTGATAAAAGAAAATTTTCCTATGTTGATTTTGGCGATGATTCAAAGCTTCGTGTTGGGGATTGGGTTGTTGCCATTGGGAATCCATTTGGCCTTGGTGGAACTGTGACAGCAGGTATTGTTTCTGCACGTGGACGTGATATTGGCACTGGTGTGTACGATGATTTTATTCAGATTGATGCTGCTGTTAATCGAGGAAACTCTGGTGGCCCAACATTTGATCTTAATGGAAAGGTTGTTGGGGTTAATACAGCAATTTTTTCTCCTTCTGGAGGAAATGTTGGGATTGCTTTTGCTATTCCGGCAGCGACTGTAAAACAGGTTGTACAACAACTTATTGAAAAAGGTTCAGTTCAACGTGGTTGGTTAGGTGTTCAGATTCAGCCGGTAACAAAGGAGATTTCCGATTCAATAGGTTTGAAAGAAGCCAAAGGTGCTTTGGTCACTGATCCGTTAAAAGGACCGGCAGAAAAGGCTGGTATTAAAGCGGGTGATGTAATTATTTCAGTGAATAATGAAAAGGTTGCTGATGCGCGTGAGCTGGCGAAACGTATTGCAAATATTAAACCAGGAGAAACGGTAACCATAGGGATTTGGAGATCAGGTAAGGAGGAGAGTATCAAGGTTAAACTCGCATCAATGTCTGAAGATGAAAGTAAGAAAGAGGCTTCAAAACATTCAAATGAACGGGGTGATTTAGATGAAACATTGGAAGATTATGGTCTGATTGTTATGCCTTCTGATGATGGTGTAGGGGTTGTCGTAACGGATGTCGATACCGATTCAGATGCTGCAGATAAAGGGATACGCCCTGGTGATATCATTGTGACAGTAAATAATAAACCGGTTAAAAAAGTCTCTGATATTATTAGCACAATCAAAAATGCTCAGCAGTTAGGACGAAAGGCTATACTCTTACAAGTGCGAACCAATGATCAAAATCGTTTTGTTGCTCTTCCAATTTTGAAAAAATAAGGCTTTAGTTGTAGGACAAATGTTTATTAAATGTTTGTCCTACAACATAATAAAATAATGGAGATACGTTTTATGAAGATACTCGTTATTGAAGATGATCATGAGACGGGGCATTATCTCGAAAAAGCTTTTTTGGAAGTAGGGCATTCTGTTGATGTTGCTTATGATGGGGATACGGGATACGCTTTAGCGACCACGGAAAATTATGACGTTATGGTTGTTGACCGAATGCTTTTGCATCGTGATGGTCTTTCTATTATTGCTGAATTGCGCGCTAAAGGCAATGAAACACCGGTTCTTATCCTGTCGGCTTTAGGGCAAGTTAATGATCGTGTAACGGGGTTGCGCGCAGGGGGAGATGATTATTTGACAAAGCCTTATGCTTTTTCTGAACTTCTTGCGCGTGTTGAAGTTTTACAAAGGCGGAAAAATCCTAAAGAAGCAGAAACTGTTTATTGTGTAGGTAATCTTGAGCTTGATCGGCTAGCACATACGGTAAAACGGGGTGGTAGAAACATCTTATTGCAACCACGAGAGTTTCGTTTACTTGAATATTTGATGCGCTATGCGGGGCAGGTTGTTACACGCACTATGCTTTTGGAAAATGTTTGGGATTACCATTTTGATCCACAAACGAATGTCATTGATGTCCATATCTCCCGTTTGAGAGCTAAAATTGAAAAAGATTTTGATGTTCCCCTTCTCCATACCGTGCGTGGAGCTGGATATATGCTGAAAGCACCAGATAACAAAGCATGAATCGTTTGATTAATATAATGCGCACGACGGCGCTAAGGCTTTCAGCACTTTACATTTTATTGTTTGGATTGGTAGCAACAGGGCTTTCTATTTACATGACGGCATTTTCTGCTTCATTGTTAACAGAGCAAACTGAACAAGCTTTACATGAAGAATTAAAGTATATTGAAAATGCTTATAATTATGGGGGATTATCCTTATTAATGCGCACTATTGATTATCGTTCAAGACAACCAGGAGCATTTCTTTATCTTGTCACGGATTCTATGGGGCGTATTTTGGCAGGAAATGTAGCACGTATTGAATTAGGTCTTTTGAATCAGAGTGGTTTTATTTCTACCTCTTTTTTGTATTCCCGTTTTGGAGAACATGGCAAAACAAGTGAACATCGCGCTTTGGCGGTTATTGTTGATTTACCGAATGCTATGAAGATTCTTATAGGACGCGATTTGGATGAGCCAGAACGTTTTGCAGTGGTTATTCGTAAAGCTGTGATCATTGCACTTGCTGCAATGGTTGGAGGCGCTTTACTCATATGGTTTTTTGTTGGAAGGAGAGCCCTACAAAGGATTGATCATGTAACGGCTGCATCACAGCGCCTGATGGATGGTGATTTCAGTGGGCGTTTACCTGTTTCTGGAGTAGGGGATGAGTTTGATCGATTGTCAACTAATCTTAATGTTATGTTAGACCGCATTGAAGAGTTAAATATTGGTTTACGTCAAGTATCAGATAATATCGCTCATGATCTGAAAACGCCGTTAACGCGTCTTAGAAATTGCGCTGAAGAGGCGCTTTCAGGAAATAAGACAAAGCTTGAATATCGTCAGGTCCTTGATAGGGTTATTGCAGAATCAGATCAACTTATTTGTACGTTCAATGCGATTTTAATGATTTCACGTATTGAGGCCAGCAGTGCAATTGAGCATCTTGAAATGATGAATATGAAACTGATCCTTGAAGATGCTGTTGAGATTTACGAACCTTTTGCTGAAGAGTCAGGTGTTTTACTTCGGTTGGGAAATATATTTGATAAAGAGCTTAAGTTGAATCGTGAGCTTGTTGCACAATCAATTTTTAACCTTATAGATAATGCCATTAAATATGCTTCTAAAGGTGAAGGGAAAGCGGAGGTTTGCTTATCAATGGAATATCGTGATGAACATTTATTAGTTGTTGTGAGCGATAATGGACCAGGAATAGCAGAGGATAAACTTGAAAAAGTGACAGAACGATTTGTTCGTCTTGAAGAAAGCCGCACACAACCTGGATTTGGGATTGGTTTAAGTATAGCAAAAGCAGTTATGAAGCTTCACGGGGGTGAATTGTTACTTGAAAATGCAAATCCAGGGCTTAGGGCTGTTTTGTTATTTCCTTAAAGATATTTTTCTTCACTTTTCTCTTTTCATACGTAACAACTATTTTAAAAGTATAAAGCAATAGAAAGGAAGGCAAAATGCTTTTCAAGGGAGCGCAGACGAAACAGGCTTTTTTAAAAACACAGCTTTCCCCTTTATGCCCTCTCGATAAAAGTGGTTTCCAATGGTTAAAAGACATGGAAGAACAAGCAAGGAAAGAAGGTTTAGAATCACTTGTTTCCCTTATTTCAGAAAGTGGAACGCAGATTGATTTTATCAGTTCGGTTATGACCTTATCTCCTTTTTTGCGTGAGGTTTTAATTGCCAATCCATCATATCTTAGTGCTTTATTAAATGTTGATATAGAAACAAGGCTGAGCGAAATTATAGATGATATTACGGCTATTGATAAGGATGAATCTATAAATGAAACTTCATTGATGTCTGCTTTAAGGCGCAAAAAACGAGAAGCGCATGTTCTCATTGCTTTAGCTGATTTGAGTGGTGTTTTTACTTACGAAGTTTCATGTGCTTGGTTGACAGGTTTTGGCGAAGCAGCATTAAGTGTAGCGCTGCGTTTTCTATTAAGAGAAGCGCATGATCATGGTAAGATCAATTTATTAAGCCGCGAGAATCCAGAAAAAGACTGTGGTTTAATTATTTTAGGGATGGGAAAATTAGGAGCAGGGGAACTTAATTATTCTTCTGATATTGATCTTATTGTTTTCATTGATGAAACATCACCTCATATTGGTAATCTTTCTGAAAGTGTTGACGTATTTTCTAAAATGGTACGCCGATTAATCCGTATCATTCAAGAACGCACTGCGGAAGGATATGTTTTTCGTCTTGATTTTCGGCTTCGTCCAGATCCAGGATCAACTCCTTTGGCTTTACCAGTAAGGACTGCCTTGCGGTATTACGAAGGGCGTGGGCAAAATTGGGAACGAGCAGCCATGATTAAAGCACGTCCAGTTGCTGGCGATAAGAGGGCAGGTTTTAACTTTCTTAAAGAGCTTTTTCCCTATGTGTGGCGGAAATATTTAGATTACGCTGCTATTGCTGATATTCATTCGATCAAACGTCAAATTCACGCGCATAAAAATTACGGTCAAATTGCAGCTTATGGGCATAATATAAAGTTAGGTCGTGGTGGTATTCGTGAGATTGAGTTTTTTGTTCAGACACAACAGCTCATTGCTGGTGGGCGTTTTCCTCAATTACGTGGACGTCAGACAGTTGCAATGTTAGCAGAACTTCACACGCTTGGTTGGATCAGTGAGAAAACAAGAAATAGCCTTATAAAAAGTTATGCTTTTCTTCGAAATGTGGAACATCGGATTCAAATGCTTTTCGATGAACAAACACACCTTCTTCCAAATGATATTGCTCAATTCACGAGTGTTGCCTATTTAATGGGTTATCAAGACAGTAGCAGCTTTATCCGTGATTTATTAAAAACACTTCAGGTTGTTGAAAAACATTATGCAGCACTGTTTGAGAATGAGCAAGAACTTGGTTTAGAAATTGGTAATTTAGTTTTTACAGGTGAAGAAGATGATCCGGAGACATTAATAACGTTAAGCCGTTTAGGCTTTGAAAGAGCAAGTGATATTTGTCGTATTATGCGCACTCTCCATTGTGGTCGTTATAAAGCAACGCAATCAGCCGAAGCACGCGAGAGATTAACGGAATTAACACCAGCTCTTTTGAAAGCTTTTGGTGGGACAAAACGAGCTGATGAAGCGATGTTACGTTTTGATAGTTTTTTACAGGGCTTACCTTCAGGAATTCAACTTTTTAGTCTTTTGCAGTCTAATCCCTCTCTTCTGGATATGCTTGTCCTTATTATGGGTGCTGCTCCACGTCTTGCAGAAATTATTACACGCAGATCTCATGTTTTTGATGGAATGTTAGATCCGAATATTTTTTCAGAGTTACCAACAAAAACGTATTTAGAAAAACGGCTTGAATATTTTCTTGAAAATATTCTTCCTTATGAGGAAATTCTTGACCATTTAAGAATTTTTGCAGATGAACAACGTTTTTTGATTGGTATTCGGATTTTGAATGGTGGAATTACAGGAGAAAGAGCGGGTTTTGCTTTTACTGCGCTTGCTGATCTTATGATTACAAAAACATTTGGAGCTGTTCAAGAGGAATTTTCTCGTCTTCATGGTAGTGTTAAAGGGGGGCGTGTTGGCATATTGGGTATGGGGAAGCTTGGAAGTCGCGAATTAACGGCAGATTCCGACGTTGACCTCGTTTTGCTTTATGAACACGATGATGATGCAGAAATATCTGATGGAGAAAAGCCTCTTTATATCTCTCAATATTATACGCGTTTAGCACAGCGCCTCATTTCTGCTTTATCCACTCTTACAAGCCAAGGTGTTCTTTATGTCGTTGATTTAAGGTTACGGCCATTAGGCAATAAAGGACCTGTCGCTGTTTCTTTTCCATTTTTTAAAAAGTATTATCGCCAAGAAGCATGGATATGGGAATATCTTGCTTTAACAAGGGCTCGAGGCATTGCAGGAGATCCTGATTTTTTACAAAAGCTAGAAAATGAAGTGTGTGCAATTATTGCTATTTCTCGTGATAAGAAGGAAGTTGCAAGAGAAGTATGTGAAATGCGTTCCTTGATTGCAAAAGAAAAGCCGCCAAAAAATCAATGGGATTTAAAAACGATGTCTGGTGGCATTATAGATTTGGAGTTTATTGCTCAATTTTCTCTTATTACGCATGTCATTGAGTTTCAAATTGGAGCAACGACAGCTGATATTTTAGATCACTTACCAAACAGTTTTCTTAATCAGTCATGTATTGCTGATTTACATTATGCCTATCGTCTTTATACAAATTTGAGTCAAATTATACGACTTTGCTTAAATGATTCTCTTGATCCCAATGATATGCCACCTGGATTAAGTGACCTTTTGTTAAGTAGTGTTGGGGAACCTGATTTGCTTCGTGTTGAAAAATTAATTGCAGAAACTGGGCAATTGGTCTGTTCAATTTTTACAAAAATCATGAAACATTAGAATAATTCTATAAGAATAATAAAAATTATTAATTCCATTTTTATATATTAATTTTTGTCTTTTATTTCATTACACCCTTGAAAGGGTTAGAGTAAAATTCTCTAATGGTTTCTCAAGTGTGATGAAAAAATTTCTCTGTTAAATGTGCCATTCTAGGTGTCATTCTTTATACAAAAAGCGATGAGTGACGAGTTCAGTGAATGATATTCTTTATGAGCCTTATCTCATGTGTATGATAAAAGCATATGGGCCATTTACTAAGCAGTAGTATACCAGATACATTTATGAATTAAGAGATATTCAACACAAAAATATATTGCAAGAGTGTTTTTATCGTACATATTTAATAAAAACTTATAGAGATTATGTCTCATTACACTAATAATACCAAAATATTATTAATATGATAAAAATCTTTATTGATTACATATCTCATTTTTTTAAAATTTACATTATAATTATTTATATAATTTTGTATAGTAATGATTAATATGAAGATATAAAAGATAATATGTAATAATTAATAGAAATATAAAGCATATTTAAATTTGTTTTATAATATTATTTATTAAAACTAATTTTATTTTTTTTGTAACTGTGTCAGTTTTGCTATAGATTTTTTAAAAAAACTGTGAAACGATTTACTATTATTTATGTATCACATTAGCTTTTAGGGGAGCAATTATGATTACAAAGTATTTAGTCTCAACATCTATCGTTTCTTTAATTTCAATTTCTGTAGTACAGGCGGCGGATGTCATTATTCCTGAACAGCCTGTTCCTGTTATTGCAGCTCCTACTTTTTCTTGGACAGGATTTTATCTTGGAGGACAGATTGGTAGCTTTTCAGGTAAAACAACTGCAAGTTATTTAAAAGATGAGACAGGGATATGGAATCCAATTGAAAAGGAGGATTTACCTAAACTTTCTGGTTTTATAGGGGGAGTTTATGCAGGTTCTAATATTGATATCGATAATGGTTTTATTATAGGTATTGATACGGATATTATGTGGTCTGATAAAAAGAGTACAAAAGATATTAATCGATCAAAAAAAAGTCAAACTGAAGAAGCTTCTTCAGAAGAAAAAAATCTAACAAGAGATTCTCATGAGGAGGATTCAACAACACCTATTGGAGCTGTACGCCATACTTTAAAACAAAAATGGGCTGGTGCTACGCGGGTGAAAGTTGGTTTTGCAGTTGAGCGTGTGATGCCTTATGTTTCTGGAGGGATTGCCTATACGCAGCTTCAGAATATTTTTGGGTTAGTTGCTGATAGCAACAACAGATCAGTTAATTTTTCTGATTGGTTGCATGATGAAAAAAAGACCATGATTGGTTATACCCTCGGAGGTGGTGTTGATTTTGCAATGGCTGATAATCTTATTGTGCGTGCAGAATACCGTTATTCAGATTTTGGTAAAAAGAAGTTCGTGTATGATAAATTTGAAATGGGCTACAAGACAAACGATTTCCGCGTGGGTGTAGCTTATAAATTTTGAATTTTTGCAGAATTAATAATTCAAAAGTCTCATTTTCAAATGAGGCTTTTATTTTTTAGATATGTGCTGGTAAATATCCTTTACTCAAAAGATCTACTATTTTATTTGAACAATACTTTGATTTGTAAATATAATTTGCTTTTTTCATGTTGAGTGAGAGCCCTAAGTATCATAAGATTTTCTCATTTTAAATCTATACCATGTTTTTGTACGTCAAAGGAGGGAGAGCCGTGAGATAAAAAACATTGAAGAAAAAATAAAAATGCCTCTTATGAACCATCTCAAGTGCCAAAGGCTGTCGCTAGATTGGGGGGGGGTAGCAAAGTGTGAGATTTGGTACTAGCTTTCTTTTTCATAATGTAAAGATGGTAGCTTCTAAATGGACTTATCATTACCTAATTCATAGGTGTCGTCGGGAAATGGGGTTGGGTGCTTTAAAAGATGCTTTTTTAAACCAACATGTGAATTGGCAAGCTAATGGCATTTTACCTTATTTGAAAGATCTCTCATACAATCAACTTTTCTGTTTTGCGGTATCGTAAAATATTTTATTTAATAACAAAAAGATCGCAAAAAAATTCTAAAGCACGTAAAATTACATCCGCAATATAACTCAATAATAATGAAAATTCATATTATAATTTTTATTATTATTAGATATTTTATGTGATATTATAAATAATAATTTATAGTAATAAAATAATTATAAAGAGTATTATAAAGTGATTTATAGGAAAAATAGATAGCAAATTAGGAATTTATCGAGATATAAAAAACATTATTACATGCCTGTTATCGAAATAGAATCTATTATTTTTTATAAATCTTTTAAATGTACGATAGTAAATGTCGAGTGAAATAGGAGGGGATAACTTCAAATCTATTGACGATAAATCAATCAGCGTCGTTTGTTTATGAATTACAAGTAGGTTGGGTTATTGGAATTATATACTTTAGTTATTATTGGGCTTTTTTAGTCATTGATTTTCAGGTATAGAAGCTGAATGAGCTTCTCGATTATTTTATAAAATATCATCACTATAGTGGTATAAGGATTTTAGGCATTAGATGCTTTTGGAGGAGTGTATGATGAAATTCAAGGCAGGATTTGTGTGTAGAGCTTTGTGAAGTAAATCACATGCACAATTAGCAGGTGGAACCCGTGCGACAAGAATCTAGATTATTTATAGATCAGGTGAGGTAGGAATTTTCGTTCTCTAAGACGGGAAGGAAGTAAACCAATGAGTTTGTAAAGCCAGTCATATAAGAGGGTAGCAGATGGAATTCTCTGAGAGAAATTAATTTATCGACAGAGAAAGTGAAGCTTTGTCTTTTAAGGAGAAAAAGGGAAATAAGAATTATGATTTCCAAAGGGATATGAAATAAAAACATTTTTGTTTTTGGTTGTTTTGGCAACTATGAAGATGTTTAAAGATTAATTGTTTCAGTACATGCAATCTCATTTTGGGGGTTGATAATGCTATAACGTTGCAATTGGCAGTGCCATTGATTGTGTAGGCGTTTAATGGAGAATAAATTAAAGCCTGCGGGTGGTTTTTTATCACCAAAAGCTTGTGATGCGGAAGGAACACCAACAATAGGAATTTTTTTAATTGGTCCTTCAATGTAATTCAATGTGGGTAAATGAGTATGTCCGTGAAGAATAAGTTCGCAACCGTGATATTTGATAACGTCTAGAAAACGTTTTATATCTCGTAGTTTTTTATGCCAAGATGTTGCCTTGGGAAAGGGGGGATGGTGAATCATGACGACACGAAAAAGGTTACGCTGTGCTGCTTCCTTTAAAAAGAGCGGTAAAGTTTGCGCTTGCATTTTACCAAAATAACCAGAAGCTTGAAAAGGTGGTGTCGCGATGGCTGAAGAAGTTGCTATGATGGCAACATTTTCGCGAATGCGCATGTAAGGAAAAAGAAAGGCGCTTTTTTGAGGGACGTCACCTGTGATCCAAGGTTTAAAAAGGGTACATGCTTTTTGAAAAGCACCGCGGACATAGGCGTCATGATTTCCAAATGTCAAGGAAATATCTTGAGGTTGTCCTAAGTTAAGTAGCCAACGATGTGCTTGTTCAAATTCTTTATCTAGAGCAAGATTCACAAGATCACCAGAGATCACAAGATGATCAGGCTTTTTTTTGTTCAAGGCATCTATTAAAGTTTCTAGGACATTTGTTGCCATTTGATTCTTACGTTTTCTTTGCCAATTCAGATAACCGGTAAGACGCTTTCCAGAAAGTTCAAAAAGGGAAGGTTGCGGGAGAGGGGAAAGATGTACATCCGATATATGGGCAAGATAAAACATAAAAGCTCGTAGGGTATTAAAAAAGATTTAAAAAATAAACATAAGATAAGTTGATACTTAAAGGCAAGAAGGATTGTAAAATGAAAAATAGCTTTTTGAAAGTATGAGAAAATTCTTTGAAGAATTAACGCTGTATTGTATTCTTTATGAAAAAAGGCAGCGTAATACAACATATCATTCTTGGCAACCGATATGTCTTTTGTATAATGGGATAAACTTTAAAATGATGGTCTTAAAATTTTAAGACTTTTAAACAGTTTTATACGACCACACATTATCATAAAAAGTCTAATTATTCAGTGTAAAATGCAAAAGAATGTATTGTATTTATCAGGAATTTTTACGGTTTTGCGCTGCCATGTATTGCTTTGAATGAGAGATTTTTTCACACAAAACAGAAGGTTTCAAGAGAAATATTCCGAAATAGAATATCATTGTGTTGTACATTTATATATTTTTTTTGAAGAGGTATTTCCCAGTTCGCGTGATCCCATTTCATGAAAGTTCTCAATGCTACGAAAAGCCTCGTTTATAAGGCTTATTATGCGCTACTATTTTACATTTATACAAGGTACAAAGTAAAACTATCATACTA
Source organism: Bartonella sp. MR30HLJHH (assembly GCF_042194195.1). Taxonomy (NCBI): domain Bacteria; kingdom Pseudomonadati; phylum Pseudomonadota; class Alphaproteobacteria; order Hyphomicrobiales; family Bartonellaceae; genus Bartonella; species Bartonella sp. MR30HLJHH. Next base: position 57,550 of record NZ_JBHIMO010000003.1, read on the forward strand.
TTCCCTCCCAATTTTGTGAAAATCCTTGCTTTAAGAGGATTCATAAGAGGTACTTTACTCTCTTCTTCAATGGTGTTTATTCATACAGACCTCTTTTAATGATGCGCAAGCGAGTGATTTTAATTAATTTAATATAGAAAGTATTACAAAAAAAATCCTACTGGGAATAATGACTCAATATGACAATAATGATAAATTATCATTATAGATCAATGTTTTTATCTAATTGTAAAAGACAAGAAAATAAGCTGAGTTTTAAGACTATTATACGAAATTTCAGATTTTTCAACGGCTTTCACGATGCCACATGCTGCTCAACAGTAAAAGACAAGCAAGCATTGCTAAGAAACCAGAAAATATCGAAAAATAAAAGGTATTAATTAAACGGGTTTCTGCCGCTTCTTTCAGAATAATTGAATGTGCTGAGGAAGAAGACGGGTTTATTTTTGATTGAATCAGCTTGAATGGAGGAAGATGAATGTTTTCTTTTCCCTCAGGGTACAACCGTCCGATGTAACCACCGGTGTGCTTAATAATAGGGGCTAGTTTTTCTTGTGTTGAAATTAAGTCAAACAATTCAAGATTATCGAGCATCCCTACAGAAGAAAGTATTGTTAAATCGCCATTTTTAATGGTAAAAATCCCTGTTTCATCAGTGATCACAGTTGCGCTGAAGAGACCTTCTTGCTCTTTGGTGAGAGTGATATGTTCTTTTTTTCCAGAGGGAAAGGTTATTTCAGCGGGTTCTGGATGGTTTTTTAGAGTTTGGCGGCGAATTGTTAAATGATGATGGCTGCTGGTTGCACTTAATTTTTCTTCCTCAAGCTCTGGTTCTTTCATGAGCCAATGGGCAATACGACGATAAAGAGCTGCATAAGGACCGCCGCCTTCGAAACCTCGTGCCCAAAGCCAACTTTCATCGGAGAGCAACATGCCTACACGTCCTTTATCAACATGAGCGAGAAGTAAAAGAGGTTGTTCATCGGCTCCTTTCATGAGAGCGATTCCGTTATTTATGTTTTGAATAGCAATTTGTCGCAACCATTTTCCCCATTGAGAAGCTGGAAGGTTAAGTGTTGCAAGGCCCCTTGTGACAGGATGGCGCTCACCTTCTTTGGTTAATGTGGGGCGAAAAGGCTTTTCAATAATAGTTCCATTGGGCAATGCCGGTAGAATGCTTATTAAAGGTGTTTTCGCAAGTGAGTTGTTTTTTGTAAATTCAGGTCCTGTTACCATCAGCAATGCACCCCCCTTTTGTACATATTGGGCGATATAATCATAATAGATTAAGGGTAGAGCAGCAGAGTGCTGGTAGCCATCAAGGATGATGAGATCAAAGTTATTAATCTCTTCAACAAAGAGTTTTCTAGTCGGAAAGACCACCAAGGATAATTGGCTTAAGGGCGTATTATCTGCTTTGGTGGGAGGACGCAAAATAGTAAAGTGAACAAGATCAATATTGGAGTCACCTTTCAAAAGGTCTCGCCATGTCCGTTCTCCATTATAAGGAGCACCTGAAATAAGAAGAACGCGTAAATTTTCTCTGATTCCTTCAATGATTGTTATGGCGCGGTTGTTTTCAAAGCTTAGTTCACCTTTGTGTGGATCGGTTATCACTTGGATAATATTTTTTTCAGCATGAGGAAGGGTAATTTCAGTTTGAAAAATCACGCCAGGAGTTACAGAATAATGGCCAATGTCTTGTCCATTGACGCTTAGCGTAATATTTGCTTTCTGTGGTATTGTTTTTTTGGCGGGGCCTTTATCTTCTACCAAAATGGAGAGCGTTTGTGGTTTGTTGACAAGGGCAAAGCGTGGAGGAGAAATAAACTTGATTTGGCGATCAAATTCATCTGAGTGTCCTGTAATCAGAGCATTGAGAGGTGCTTTATGATGAAGGTCTGAAAAGGAAGGGATGTCATGTACTTGCCCATCGGTGATAAAAATGGTTCCTGCATAACGAGAGGGCGGCACATCAGATACTGCTTGTGTTAAAGCATCAAATAAATTCGTTGAGGGCGCATACTGATTATCAGCAAGTTTTCCAGCTTCAATAAAGCGTGGTTCAAATTGTGGATAATGCGCCAATGCTTGCGTTAATTGCGCGCGCGCTTCATCACTGTCGTTTGTACGTGTTCCAAATGTTTGGCTTTTGCTGCGGTCAATGACAATACCTACTGTGCTTTTCAGTGGTTCGCGCTGTTCTTTTATGATCATTGGATTGAGCAAAGCAAGGATGAGGGCGCTTAATGCCATTAGACGAAATAAAGAACCTTGACGTTGCGTAACAAGACCAACAACGACAAAAAGCATCGATATTCCACTTAAGAACAGAATCCAAATGAGTGGTAAAAAAGGCTGAAAAGTGAAAAATGATATCATTGCCTTCTTTCTCTTTTAAAGCGTTCCAAGAGTGCTGGAACATGAACTTGGTCCGCTTTATAGTTTCCTGTAAGAACATAAAGGACAATATTTAAACCTGCACGAAATGCCCATAGACGTTGCATTGGATCATTGGGAACAAGGGGATATTTCCATGCCCCTTTTTCATCGAGTGCCCAAGCACCGGCAAAGTTATTGGCGGTGATGAGAAGAGAACTTACATTATCACCGCTAGCAAGAGAATTTTTATTTTTTTTGTTTGTTGATGAGGATTCAATCCATAAAGGTGAACCACGGTAGAGACCAGGAAAATCTGGCATAATATAAAAAGAACGTGCAACAACATGATCCGTTGATGCTGGCTCAATGGATGGAATATTTAACTCTTTTAAGATATCTCGTAATCGTTGCGTTTCTGGAGTGGCATCTCCTTCAAGATTAAGATTACTCTTTATCTGATCGCGTGTGTCAAATAAAATTGTTCCCCCATGTTTCATAAAGTTATTTATTTTTTCAAGACTTTTGGGGGTAGGTATAGGACTCTTAACATCAATTGGCCAGTAAATAAGAGGATAAAAAGAGAGTTCATCTTTATCGAGATCAAGTGCTGTAACAGAGCCTGGGGTAAGCATTGTGCGCTCTGCAATAAATTGACTTAACGCTTCTAGACCACGTTTACTCGTTGTATCAATCTCATGATTATTGGTTATAACATAGGCAAGATGTGTTGCACCAGCAGCTTGTACACTATCATGATGATTTTCTTTCGTTTGTGCATGAAGAGTTGGATCATATGAAAACAAGGCAATAAGACTTATAAAAGGGAGGAGAAACATATTACGCCGTTTCATGAAAGAAAAAATATCTCCCATCCATAAAATGAGAAAATTGTCAAAGGCGAATAATAAGATGGCTAATCCTAAAAGTGGACCGATAAGATTTTTTTCTTTTGTATCGTAAGATAAAGGGCTTTTATTAAGAGAAGTTGGCAATGATGATTGTTTCATCAAGTGCGACGAATGAGTTAAGAGATTGAGTGCATAAAAATCGCTTTTGACACCATAAAGTCCTGGGGGAGTATTATAGGAAGGATGGGGTGGATTTTGAGAGTCAAAGACCAGTGGAACAACATGAGAGGTCGGTACTTGTAATTGTCCGTCAGCGGTTATGGTTCGCCACGGGTTTTGTACCATTGTTCTTTTTTCTCTGTGTGTTAGGTTTGTGTTTTCGTTAGACCCTAATGTGATTAGTTTTTGCAACATTTGTGCAAAAAAGCCAGAAAGAGGAAGATTAGACCATGTGGGGTCAGGAGCAACATGAATGAGAATGAGGGTTCCTTTACCACGTTTTGCTGCGGTAATAAGAGGGGTTCCATCCGAAAGGCTAAGCCACGTTTTTTCAAAAAGATCTGGGGTTGGTTCTGCGAGGATTTGGCGCGAGACAGTGACATCTTCTGGAAAAGGAAGATCAAAGAAAAAGCTATTTTTTGCAAAAGGGGCAAGCTTTTGTGGTTTCGTCCAAGACATAATACTTCCAAGGAAACGTTGCCCCTGACGTAGCGGTATCGGAAGGAGACTATCATAATGTTCTGCACTACTGAGTTTTTCTCCTGCAAAGCGGATGAGTGTTCCCCCTTTATTCACAAAATTAGAAAGTTTTTTTTCTGCTTTTTCAGGCATGTTAACCATGTCGCTCATAATGAAAACAGATGGATTTTGTTTAAGCAAATAATCAATATCCGTTGAAAGCTCTCTTCCACCGGCGGTTATAAGCTGTGTATATTCCTGTAATGCTTTGATAATGTAATAAAATGGAGAAAGTAAAGGCTGTGCCATTTCATTGGTATCGGGTGATAGAAGAGCAACACGGCTTATCTTGTTATGGCTGTCTACCAAGAAAGTTGCAGCAGCATGGTTTTGATTATTCATTTTTATCCAAGCGATATCATTGCGTAGTTCAAGTGGTACATCAAAAGGAACAAGAGCTGTTGTTTCTCCTTCAGAGAAATTTTTCGTAAATTGACCGAGAAGTTGATTGTTTGAATCGTAGAGGTTGAGTGTAGCGGAAGTTTTGCCGTGTGTTGTTGAGCGGATAATACGCGCGACCATGCTTCCATCGTTATTTTCTACGGATGTTATGCCGATTAAATCGGAAATATCAGCCAAATACCATAAGAGTTTTTCAGGTTTTAATTCTTCAAGCAAAGCAAAAGCCTGCTCATCTTCATTTGTTTGTAATCCATCACTTAAATAAGCAACATCAAGAGGTTTTCCTTTGGTTATTTTTATGAGTTTTTTCAGTGCGTGCACACGGTTGACAGGCCAAGGACGCGGTTGCAAATGCATTAAATGCTGTTTTATAATCTTGGCGGGTTGCGGCTCTATATTGGAGATATCATTTTCAGCTGTTGCAATAAGATAAATATTTTTTTGCTGTTTTTCTGCCTGAGCAAGGAGCATTTCAGCGATAGAGATGCGCTTTTTCCATTCTTTTACAGAAGCCCAACCATTATCAATAATGAGTGCAAGGGGTTGAGATCCGGAAAAGCTGATTGGTTTTTGATCCCACGTGGGGCGTGCTAACGCTATGATAACAAGTGCCGCTATGGTTAAACGCAACAAGAGCAACCACCAAGGTGTATGTTTTGCTGTTTCCTGCTGATGAGTTGGTTTGGGTAAGAAGCGTAACGGAGGAAAAAGCTCTTTACGCGGAGATGGAGGAGTTATCCGCAACAGCCACCAAATGACCGGTAGGAACAAAAGCCCTAGTAACAGAAAGGGAGCAGCAAAACTCAAAGGGCCCTCCTTTTTTGCAATGGAGAGTCGCCCATTGTATTTGCAAGATGAAAAATGGTCTCTGTTAAAGGTTGATCCGTTTTACTAACGTGATAAGACCATCCTTGACGTGCGCAAAAATTTGCCAACTCTTGTCGCCTTGCGTGATATAGTTTACAATAGCTCTTACGAAGATCTTCTGCTTTTGTAGAAACATGTTTCTCTTTCGTTTCAGGATCAAAAAATTCTGTGTGACCTGCGTAGGGAAAGCTTTCTTCTGCGGGATCAGAAATTTCAATTAAATGAGCTGTCACCTGTTTTGTAGTTAAAACGGTTAAATGTTGGATGATTTTTTCAGGATAGTCGAGAAAATCACTCATTATAACGACATGTGAAAAGCGTGTAATCGTTGAAAAATCCAGAAATGAATTTTCATCTGAATGATTTTCTAAAGCAAAGGCTATTCGCTCTACGACATTGGATGTCATTGTGGGGGACATTAAGTTTGGAATAGCAATATGTTCGCCACTGCGAGCAAGAAGTGATGCTAGGGTAAGGGTAAGAATAATGGCATGATTACCTTTAGAGATTTTAGAAAAGCGCGAACAGTAATGCATTGACGCGCTTTGATCAGGACAGAGCCAAACGGTTTGTGTCATTTGCCATTCGTGTTCGCGGAGATATGTATTTTCATCACGCGCTGAGCGACGCCAATCAATGCGGGTAATGGATTCTCCTTCAACATAGGGACGAAATTGCCAAAAGTTTTCCCCATTACCGCGTTTGCGTTGTCCATGCCATCCGGTTATCAGTGTATTAGCGATATGACGTGCTTGTAAAAGGAAATATGGCATTTTGCCAGTATCCTTATGCAGTTCATTTGCCAGTGACAATGGAGGCTTTTGTAAAACTTTTTTGCCAATAGCCATTCAAAGAACATCTTTCACAAGGTTATTGATAATATCTTTTACAGTTACATCTTCAGCACGGGCAGAAAAATTAAGAGCCATGCGGTGTTGTAATACGGGATAGGCCAATGCTTCAACATCATCAAGTGAGGGGGCTAAGCGTCCATAATAAAGAGCACGGGCGCGAACACAAAGTGAAAGGGCTTGTGATGCCCGTGGACCAGGTCCCCAAGAAACATAAGTATTAGCAAGGCTATTGTCTTTATGAGGGCGAGTTGAGCGGACAATTTTTAAAATAGCTTCGATCACATTTTCTGAAAGAGGCATTTTGCGAACGATATTTTGAATTTTTTGCAATTTTTTGGCGGACAAAATTGGTTTTGCATTTGATTTCTTTTCTTTTGTTGTTTCTAAAATGATCCGTCGCTCTGTTGTGAGGTCAGGATAGTCAATATCGATTTGCATCAAAAAGCGATCCAGTTGTGCTTCAGGAAGTGGATAGGTCCCTTCTTGTTCGAGAGGATTTTGCGTTGCAAGAACATGAAAAGGTTTTGGCAAATCATAACGGTTACCTGCAACAGTAACATGATATTCTTGCATAGCTTGTAAAAGGGCTGACTGTGTCCGTGGAGAAGCACGATTGATTTCATCGGCCATGAGAAGTTGCGTGAAAATAGGACCTTGAATGTATCGAAAAGAACGTTTACCGTCTTTATCGGAATCCATAATTTCAGAACCAATAATATCCGATGGCATTAAGTCAGGAGTAAATTGGATGCGTTTTTCATCAAGTCCTAAGACTGTTCCCAATGTTTCAACAAGACGTGTTTTTGCAAGTCCTGGAGCACCGACAAGAAGGGCGTGACCACCAGCAAAAATAGCGATTAAAGCATATTCGATTACCTGACTTTGCCCAAAAATAACTTTGTCAATTTCTTGTTGTAAAATATCCAATTCTTTGTGTGCCATATCAATATCATCAATAATGACTTGAGCCTCATGATTGATATTGACCTTTTTTACAGAATTGGATGATAGATCATGTTGACTCATATTTCTTCCTTAAGGCGTTTGTCGCAAAAATGGTAATTTTCTCTGCATGATAATGGATATTTTATTGTTTGTAACAGAAAATGAGAAGAAATGAAGTATCATATGCCATTTTTTTCATATTCGTATACAAGAAGAGAAAAGTTTTTTTGGAAGGAATAGACGTGTTTTATAAGGGATGTCTTAAAAATTTTGTTTTATGAAGAGAGTTCTTTAAAGCAATGAAGACAACTTTTTTGAAAGGTTAAAGGGTGAATATAAGACAGGACTTCAAACAGGTTGCGTGGTTACAACAAAGGGATATCCAAACACTTCTTCGTGTTTTGTCTTTGGAGGGAGAAGAGGCGCGTATTGTAGGGGGAGCAGTGCGCAATCAACTGCTAGGGCAGCCTATTAGTGATATTGATATTGCAACAACCTGTTTGCCACAACAGGTTATTGCACGTGTAGAAGAAGCAGGATTTAAAGCTATTCTTACAGGGATTGCTTTTGGTACAATAACAGTAGTTGCTCATTCATGTTCTTATGAGGTTACAACGCTTCGCTGCGATATTGAAACAGATGGTCGTCATGCAAAAGTGGCATTTGGTCGTGATTGGAAAAAAGATGCTGAACGGCGGGATTTCACGATAAATGCGCTTTATTGTGATGCTGCTGGCAATCTTTATGATGATGTGGGAGGTTTGAGTGATATTGCTAGCCAAACAGTTCGTTTTATTGGGATTGCAGAAGATCGTATTTGCGAAGATTATTTGCGTATTTTACGTTTTTTTCGCTTTTTTGCATGGTATGGAGCAGGGCGACCTGATGTACAAGGATTGAAGGCATGTGTTAGTTTAAAACACGGTTTAAAAAAACTTTCTTCTGAACGTATTTGGGCAGAAATGAAAAAGCTTCTTGCAGCGTTTGATCCAACGCGTGCTCTTTTATGGATGCGACAAAGCAGAATTTTGGCACTCATTTTTCCTGAAACAGAACGATGGGGTATTGATGCAATTCACGCATTGGTGAAGACAGAACAGGCTCTTGGTTGGAAAGTTGATCCATTGTTACGGCTAGAAAGCCTTCTTCCTCCTGACCCCATACGTCTTCATGAAATGGCACAGCGCTTGCATTTTTCCCATAAAGAAACAACACGATTAAAAGAATGGGCAGAGTTAGAAATAATAAACCAAAACTGTTCTGATCATTTTGTGCAAAAACTGATTTATTTTCATGGACGACAGCCAGTTTTAGATCAATTATCGTTGTCTGTCGCTGCATCACATCTCGATAATCTGGAAAAAAGTGATGCTTTGCAAAGAGCAGAGGATTATGCCAAGCTTCATCAGCTTGCCAAAAAATGGCAGATTCCAACTTTTCCCATTAATGGTAACGATTTAATAAAGAAAGGTTTTGCTAAAGGTGTGCTTTTAGGAAAAAAGCTTAAAGAGTTAGAAATGATATGGGTCGAAAGCGGATTTTTAATGGATCGTCATGCATTATTAGAAAAAATTGATTTATAATAATAATTCATTATTCGTCATGTGAAACAAGAGCTCCGAATATTGTGAGGTTATTTCAAACCTGTTCATATTACATAAATCCAAATTATAGCCTTACACGTTACAAGTGGGGGAAGCCGTGTGAGGAAAAATGATTACAGAGAGAAAAAATGTCTCTTATGAACCATCTCAAAGATAAGGATTCTCGAAAGTGAAAACGGATAAAGAGAATAATGATAGCAGTTTGCACTTTGTATGAGCATAAAGAGGGGGGTGTCCAATGGATTTTTACTATGAGGAGTATTTAATCATTCATAGGTGGTGATATGAAGTGATATGAAATGGATGTGATGGGCACTAAGAAATGTTTATTTTATCAGCACCTGATTGTTGGAAAATGATAAGTGTTATACGCTCTAACTATTCTTTATATGTTGTATATTGTTTTTCGTGATAATTTATGAGTTTTTATAGGCATTCTGTAAGTTATTCCAAAAGTATTAGTGAACTTTATGCGCTTTTAATTACTCATTATATTCTATAAAAAAGATTTTTTTAATTATTTAAAACCATATTTCATGCATTTTTATTGTTTTATTAATTATTTTAATGGAATTGTTGTGTTTTTATAGATTACAGTTTCTTTCATGATAACCAATTTGGCGTAATGCTTCTCCCGTTGTTATGGCTACGCACATGGCGAGATTTAGAGAGCGTGCCTGTGGTTGCATGGGAATTTTCAATGTGTAATCGGCAGCTTCATGAACATAATCGGGAACCCCAGCTGTTTCACGACCAAAAAGTAAAACATCATTTTTTTGATAGCATATCTGCGTATAGCATGTTTTTGCTTTTGTACTTAAAAGCAACAGACGGCGGTTAAAGTGTTTCATGGAGCTTATAAAATGTTGCCAATCAATGTGTCGTTCTAAGGAAGCATATTCGAGATAATCCAATCCTGCGCGTTTGAGATTACGATCCGACAGATTAAAGCCTGCGGGTTCAATAATGTGCACATGTAAACCAAAACAAGCGCTAAGACGTAAAATCGTTCCAGTATTACCAGCAATATCAGGTTGGAAAAGAGCTATATGAAGTGTCATGTTCTCTGTAATATGATTTTTCTTTCAACTTTGTAAAGAAGCGTTACAATTTATTCGAAAAATATGCTTTGAGAAATACATATTTTTTTACGTTTAATTTTTATTCACTTTAAATTTCAGGGAAAAATTTATGTACACAGGTTTGTTTGGGATAAGAGAGAATCTCCCTATTAGGGACTTCCTTTATATTGAGCGATACATAAAATGGATTGGCTCATTATGTTGAAAAGTGGGATATTTAATGAGGTTAGATCATCCATTTTAATGAAAATCAACAAAATATGCTTTTTATGCAAAAGCAGAAGCGGAAAAAATACTCATTCAACCAGTTGGAATTGAGGGAGGGAGAGATGCTGTAAATGTGTTAAAGAAATAACCGATAAGCTCAACTTATTTACTGAGATCTGGTCATAATAAGACTATGTTTCTTTCTTTAGGAGTGTTTATTTACACGCTATTTCCGTTTTTTACAGGCGGGAGAGTAATTTTGATTGATTAATATGAAAATAGGTTTGAAATGAAAGAAACTTACGGTGTTTCAGGATTTTATTACACTCTGTAAAACGATGAATTATCATTATAAAACAGTTTTTTGTATAGACCATACAAATGGCAGAAGTTTTTTTACGGGGATGTTTTTATGGTTGATGCAACTGAGTGATCAAGCATTGTACAATGGGAGAGGGTATGGTAGAAGAATGTTTTAGCAAATAGTCTCTTTAAGTTAAGGCCATGGGTGAGCAAACGAGGCGGGATTTTCTGTTTTTGGTAACAGCTGTTGCAGGAGCAGTTGGAATGGGAGCGGTTGCGTGGCCTTTTATCCGTCAGTTGCGTCCAGATGAAGCTGTTTTGGCATCTTCCTCTGTTGAGGTTGATCTTTCTGGTATTGAAGAGGGGATGTCGGTGACGGTAAAGTGGCGAGGACAGCCTGTTGTTATTCGAAATCGTACGACAAAAGAAATTGCTGATGCGCGCGCTACTGAATTGAGTCTTCTAAAAGATCGTCAAGCGCGCAATCCTAATCTTGAAGGTGAAAAAGAAGCAACAGATTTTGCGCGTTCAGCAGGTAAAGGACGTGAAAATTGGCTTATTGTTATTAATCTTTGTACTCATCTAGGCTGTGTAACACTTGGGAAGTCGGGTAAATTTGGAGGCTGGTTGTGTCCCTGTCATGGGTCTGTTTATGATACCGCTGGAAGAGTGCGGTCAGGTCCAGCTAACTATAATTTGGCTATTCCACCTTACCAATTTCTTTCTGATACTTTGCTCAAAATAGGATAAGGTTATGACAAGGTTTCCTCCTTATTATCCTAAAAATGCTCTTGCTCGTTGGTTTGATAAGCGTTTTCCTCTTCCTCGTTTTTTTTATAATACATTTGTGATTTTTCCTGTTCCGCGTAATCTTAATTACTTTTACACATTTGGCGGTATTTTGACCATTATGCTTTTATCACAGCTCTTGACTGGCATTGTCTTGGCTATGCATTATGTTCCAGATATTCATTTGGCTTTTGAAACTAGTGAACGATTTCGGCGTGAAGGGCAGTTTGGTTGGCTTTTTCGTCCATGGCATTCTGTAGGCTCTTCGTTTTTTTTTATTGCTGTTTATATCCATTTGGCACGTGGACTTTATTATGGTTCTTATAAAAATATGCGAGAAATGGTGTGGGTTACAGGTATTTTTATTTATATCATCATGATGGCAATAGCATTTTTTGGTTATGTGCTTGTTTGGGGGATGATGTCTATTTCAGCGGCTTCAGTGATTGCAGGGCTTTTAAAAACAATACCTTTGATGGGGACATGGTTACATGAGACACTTCTGGGTGATTATGGCGTAGGACAACCAACGTTGAATCGTTTTTATGTTTTCCATTATGTTTTATCATTTGTTTTGCTTCTTTTTGTGGGGCTGCATATTTGGGCAATCCATTGTGTCGGGCAAGGTAATCCAACGGGTCTTGCTATACAATCAGATAAGGAAACGGTTCCATTTGCACCTTATGCGCTTATCAAAGATATTTTTGCTATTACTGTTTTTCTGATCTTCTTTGCCTGGTTTTTGTTTTATATGCCCGATTATATGGGGCAGGCTGAAAATTATAATGTGGCAGATCCTTTAAAAGCACCTCTTCGTGTGGTTCCAGAATGGTATTTTTTGCCTTTTTATGCGATACTTCGTGCTATAACTTTTGATATTGGTATTTTCCCTTCAACTTTTGTGGGCTTTGTTTTATTCGTCAGTTCGATTTGCATTTTAATTTTTGTGCCATGGTTAGACCGCTCTAAAATATGTTCAGCAAGATATCGACCTGTTTATAAAATTTTCTTTTGGGCGTTGGTTATTGATGTCGTTTTCCTTGGTTGGTTGGGATCAAGAGAAATAAATGACAAAATCCTTTTATGGACGCAATTGGCTACGGTTTATTATTTTATATTTTTTTTGGTTATTTTGCCGACTTTGCCAGCGTTTGAAAAAAATTGTTCTCTTCCTTCTTCAATTATGCAAGATTTAAAACAGAAAAAAAAGAGACTATGGTAAATGTTTTTGTCGGACTGATTGTTATCGTTGCTATGAGCTTTTCTGCTCAGAGTTTAGCGGGGGATGCCTCTGATCAGGAGGAGGAATTTATTTCTTTTCCTTTAAGGATTCCTAAAAAACAAGAATGGAGTTTTTCAGGTCCATTTGGGCTTTATGATAAGGCGCAATTGAGGCGTGGATTAAAGGTTTATAAACAAGTTTGTTCCAGCTGCCATGGGCTAAAATATGTGGCTTTTCGCAATTTAAAAGCTCTTGGGTATGATCAAGAACAGATTAAAGCTTTGGCACGGCAATATGAAGTGCGCGATGGTCCTAATCGAGAAGGAAAATTTTTTAAACGTGCTGGGGTTGCAACGGATTATTTTCCTTCTCCCTTTGCACATGAAGAAGAAGCAAGATTTATTTTAAATAGTGCTTATCCTCCAGATTTGTCATTGATGGCACGTGCACGTGGTGTATCTTTGCCGTTTCCTGCTTTAATTACTGATGCATTGGCTCATTATGATACAGCTAGTCCAGATTATATTACAGCTCTTTTAACAGGATATCAGAAGGCACCGAAGGAGATAAAAATTGCGGATGGTTATTGGTATAATCCTTATTTTATTGCCGGTAATTCTTTAACTATGGCTCCTCCTTTGAGTGATGGTATGGTTGCTTATGAAGATGGAACCCCAGAAATCATTGAACATTACGCGCGCGATGTTTCTGCTTTTTTGATGTGGGCTGCCGATCCTCATATGGAAATTCGTAAAAAAACCGGTTTTCGTGTTATTTTATTTTTAATCATTTTTGCAGGGCTTGTTTATATTTTAAAAAATCGTATTTGGTGTGGTTTAGAAGAAGAGTTAGAGAAAGAAACAAAAGACGAAATAAAGAGAAAATGGTAAAATGACAAGGCTTGAAAGAGTATAGAGTATTAAAGAGCATAAGGAACAAATCTGTTTATGATGCATTGAGGTTTTATAAAGTAAAAGCAAAGTAAAAACGGAGATGTTAAAATGAAAAAAATTGCATGTACTACTCTTATGTCAATTTTGATGGTTTCTAGTACTTACGCCCAGTCTTTTAAAGTGCCTTCAAAACCTGAAATGATCTCTTCGACGGGTATTGTACAGGTGGGGGTAGATAAGTCTGTGCGTTATGTGACACCTTTAGCAACGGATTTTGTTGCTTCCAGCCTTATAGGCGCCAATGTATATAATATAGAAGATGAAAATATTGGTGAAGTAAAAGATATTATTTTACGTGAAAATAATATTGCAGGGTTTGTTGTTGCTGTTGGTGGTTTTCTTGGTATAGGCGAGAGTTATGTGGTCGTTTCTCCAGAAACAATCCAGATGACAAATGATTATGGTAAATGGAAACTCATTACAAATGCGACAAAGGATTCTTTAAAGGACGCTCCAACATTTAAATACGAAGGGCGTTGGACGCGCTAATTTTATATTTCCATTCTTTAATGGATAAAACCGTTGCTATCATAATAATATGCTAGCAACGTTTTTTTTGTTCAAAAAATCTTGGGAGCTTTTGCGACAAGATTCCAAGAACCTATTACAAAGTTTTCAAGATAAACTATTAAGACAGAGTGAAGATTTAAGTATTATGTTTAAATAACATGACATCGCCATCTTGCACAATGTATTCTTTTCCTTCATCGCGAGCTTTTCCTGCTTCTTTTGCACCGCTTTCTCCACCCAGAGCAATATAGTCATTGTAGCTGATGGTTTGGGCACGAATGAAACCGCGCTCAAAATCTGAGTGAATAACGCCAGCTGCTTGGGGAGCTTTTGTACCACGCGTAATTGTCCATGCTCGTGTTTCCTTAGGCCCACAGGTGAAGTAAGTAATGAGATCAAGTAAATGGTAACCAGCGCGAATAAGGCGATTTAAACTTGGTTCAAAGAGTCCTAGAGTATTGAGATATTCTGATGCTTCAGTATCACTCAGTTGTGTGATTTCCGCTTCGATAGAAGCAGAAATGATAATGCTTTGCGCATTTTGCTCTGTTGCCATTTTTTCAACTGTTTGGGTAAAGCTATTTCCATGAGCGGCGTCATTTTCGCTTACGTTACAAACATAAAGTACAGGCTTGGAGGTTAAAAGATTCAAACTCTTAAGAATATGGTGTTCATCGGAAGAGATATCTTTGAGTAATAACCGGACAGGGTTTCCCTGTTGCAGTATGTTTAATGCTTTTTCCATAATGGGTAAAATTGTGAGGGCTTCTTTGTCTTTTCCGGTCGCACGTTTACGGATTTGTACGATTCGTCGCTCAAGGCTCTCAAGATCGGCAAGCATGAGTTCGGTTTCAACGGTTGTGGCATCAGAAACAGGATCAATACGTCCTTCTACATGGGTAATATCTTCATTTTGAAAACAGCGTAAAACGTGGACAATGGCATCGACTTCGCGAATATTGGCTAAAAATTTGTTTCCTAAACCTTCGCCTTTTGAAGCTCCTCGTACAAGCCCCGCAATATCGACGAAGTTAATGCGTGTAGGAATTATTTCTTGTGAACCAGCGATTGATGCAATTTTTTCCATTCGTAAATCTGGAACAGCAACTTCACCGGTATTGGGTTCAATGGTACAAAAAGGATAATTGGCAGCCTGTGCAGTGGCTGTTTTTGTTAATGCATTAAAAAGGGTTGATTTCCCAACATTAGGTAATCCAACAATACCGCATTTAAAGCCCATGAGAGTCTTTCTTTTCTTTTGGTTTTATAGTCAAGATAAAGCTTCTTTTTTATAGCATATTTTTAGAAGAGTTATAGTCTTTGTGTTGCGATAAGTGAGAAAAAAGTTTAAAGTAACAGATAATCTGCTTTTTTTACCTTAGTTCTTCTTATCTTAATGCTCTCCTTAATCTCAAGGATAAGAAAACTTCGAATTAATGTTAATAGTGTGCTAAGTTTTTCATGGTATGCAAATCTGCATAAATAATTAATCGGAGAAAATAGAAGAGTGTTATCTCGTTGTGCCTTTTTAATTGCAGCACTTTTGGCTTTAGCTGGATGTGCTACACATCAGTCAGATATGTCATCGGTTCCTTTTCAACAAGTTCGATACATTCCACCAGAAATACAGGCTTTGTACGGTCCTGTAACGAATGAGACCTATTTGTTACCTGCTGTTGATCTTGCGACAATTGATCCAAAGTTTTGGCGACAAGAAGTGATTTATTATACATCTTATCCTCCTGGAACATTGGTTGTAGATACGCAAGAGTGTTTTCTTTACCTTATTGGTGAAAATGGAAAAGCTTTACGTTATGGGATTGGGGTTGGTAAGGAAGGTTTAGCATTTGAAGGTGAAGGGGTTGTACAGCGCAAGCGTCGGTGGCCAAATTGGGCTCCTACTGCAGCTATGATGGCTCGAGAACCAGAACGTTATGGTCATCTTGGGAAAGGAATGCCACCAGGACCCGATAATCCATTAGGTGCGCGGGCACTTTATTTGTTCAAAAATGGGAAAGATACACTTTTCCGTATTCATGGTTCACACGAATCGTGGTCAATTGGGCGTGCTATTTCAAGTGGGTGTATTCGTTTACTTAATCAAGATATTATTGATCTTTATGATCGTGTTCCCGTTGGTTCGCGTGTTGTAGTATTACAAAACAATAGGAATATTCCTACAGTTTATAGCCAACAGTCAAATGGCTACGATCCGCTACAGTCGACCATTCAGCCAAATGAATTTTTTTAATTTGGGGGAGAAGACTGGAGAGAGCCGTTTGAGTATTTTGGTTTGCTGTTCAATCTTCTCTTTCTCTCAAAAGAGAATATAAGCTTTTCTTTTTCAAAAGTGTGTACAAGCTTGTATTCTTATTTTATTTTCTAGCTTCTCAGGTTGCCAACAGATTTTGCCTTTGAGAACGTGTATAAGAGACATTTTTTTCAAGAGTTTTTATCCATATGCTTCATGCGACTGTGACACGCAAGTCAATGGTTTTGATTGTTTTTTATCGTTTGTGAAATTTCATTCATAAAGAGGGATTTGTCATCTTTTATAAGGAGAGCGATATTTTTTGCAATTGTCTCTAAGAGAGGAGATAACCATTCTTGATCAGATTTGGTAAAATTTCCCAGAACATGCTGATGAACAAGTTCTTTGCTTCCAGGATGACCAATTCCTATGCGTATACGACAATAATCAGTACCACAATGGGCATCAATAGACTTAATACCATTATGCCCATTATTTCCTCCACCAATTTTTATACGAACTTTTCCCGGTGACAGGTCTAACTCATCACAAATGATGATCAAATTCTTCAGATCTAATTTATAAAATCGCAAAGCTTCACCGATAGCTTGACCAGAGAGATTCATGAAAGTTTGTGGTTTTATAAGAAAAATTTTCTCATTATTTATGAAACCATTGGAGATTTCTGCTTGAAACTTCTTCGACCATGGAGAAAAAGAGAAGGACTGATAAATGGCATCAACAGCCATAAAACCGATATTATGGCGGTTATTTTGATATTGTAAACCAGGATTGCCAAGACCAGCAATAAGCCACATGTGTATCTTCAGTCAAAGTATGAGTAAGGGTAATGTCTCATAAATTAAGGCGGAAAAAATTCCCGCCTTTTGAGTTTTATGAAGTTTGCGTGTCTTCTTCATCATTTTCTTGTTCAGAAGTCTCATCGCTGACATCCATGCCAGCAGGAGCTGCAATGGTTGCAATGGTAAAATCTCGATCTTGGATGATGGGAGTCACGTCTTTTGGCAGTTGCACTGCTGAAATGTGAATAGAATCACCAATAGAGTAGCTGGAGAGATCAATTTCAATAGCTTCAGGAATAGCACTTGCTGGAGCCGTACATTCAATTTCGTGCCGAACAACATTGAGAACACCACCCTTTTTAAGTCCAGGTGCTGTATCTTCATTGAGGAAATGGACAGGAATATTCACTTCTACAACGGATTTTGCTGAAATGCGTAAGAAATCTACGTGGAGGGGAAAGTCACGCACGGGATCGAGTTGATAATCTTTCGGCAAAACCATAATTTTTTGCTTGTCAAGAATAATCGTTGCAATGGTGGTACGAAAGCCACCGGCATGAATTTTATAGAAAATTTCTTTATAGGGAACTGTTATTGCCAAAGGAGGTTGTTTTTCACCATAAATGACAGCAGGAATAAGACCGTTGCGGCGAAGTTCACGGGAGGACCCCTTACCAACCCGCTCGCGTTTTTCGGCCTTAAGAGTGTAGCTTTTGCTCATAATTTAAGTCCTTTTTACATGATTGGAGATCCTTCAAAAACAGTAATAGTTTTTGCATGGATATGAAGATATGCGCTAACCAACAGCGATCGCTCCATTCTGCGTTGCCTCCAAGGGTGTCTACACAGAAGTTTGTTCTATAATTCAAACTATTCATAGATGCAAGAGTTGTGGGAAAAATCGATGATTTCTACCGTTAAAAAGGAGGAAATGTTACAAATTACGGTGTGGATGGAGAATCAGACAATATGCGCTGGCACTGATATGTTCAAAATCAAACACTGGAGATGTTATGAAGGTTGAGATTGCCTTGGGTGAGATGTCAGAGAGTCGTGCTTTGCATAAATCGATGCCAGCACTTCTTGATCTGGAAGAGTTATTGGCGACACGTCTTCTTGTACAAGGTAATTCCGGTTCAGGGAAATCACATCTTTTACGCCGTCTTTTGGAGCAAAGTGCTAAGTGGGTTCAGCATTGTGTAATTGATCCAGAAGGCGATTTTATAACTTTGGCAGATAAATTTGGTCATGTTATTGTAGAGGCTCAACGTAGTGAATTAGAATTGACTCGTATTGCCCATCGCATTCGACAACATCGGGTTTCAGTGGTATTTAATCTTGAAGGTTTGGATACTGAACAACAGATGCGTGCTGTAGGGGCTTTCCTTGGGGCACTGTTTGATGTGGAACGTGATTATTGGTATCCTATGCTTGTCGTTGTCGATGAAGCACAATTGTTTGCTCCAACTGCGGCAGGAGAAGTTTCTGATGAAGCACGTAAGATTTCTCTTAGTGCTATGACCAATCTTATGTGTCGAGGGCGTAAACGTGGTCTTGCTGGTGTTATTGCGACACAACGATTGGCTAAGTTGGCCAAAAATGTTGCTGCTGAAGCTTCAAACTTTTTAATAGGGCGGACTTTTTTAGATATTGATATGGTGCGCGCTGCTGATCTTTTGGGAATGGAGCGTCGCCAAGCGGAAATGTTTAGAGATCTTGAGCGGGGGAATTTTATAGCTTTAGGTCCCGCTTTATCACGACGTCCCTTACCAATCATTATCGGTTCTGTTGAAACTTTGGCACGCTCTTCTAGCCCTAAATTAATGCCACTTCCAACAGAGCGGGATGATGTGCAAGAGCTCGTTTTTACGGCTTCACCAGAGGAAATTTTAACGCCATTTAAACAAACACGAGAGCCGATAAGGGAAAAATCAATGCACGAAATGTTAGAGGAGGTAGTACATAAAAAACAAGAGTTGTTGGAAGAAACCCCGAGTTTATTTCCTGAACTTTCTGATGATGAGCGTGATGGACAAGCAGAACATATTATTCGGGAAATTCTTGAGGATTCTGAGGCTTTTTATCGTTCAACAGCGGTGCTTTATCAAGATTTTTCAGTTCGGTGTCGTATCCATGGTATGTCAAAGGTTCCTTTTAATCTTTCACAATTTCGGCGTAAATTGGCTATTGCCCAGGCTTTTGTTGATGAACAAACGGTTGTCAGTGAACATTGGAAACATATTTTGCAGATATCAGAAAGTTTAGAAGAAGATGTCCAAGGAGTCTTCTTAAATGTAGCACAGGCCGCATTAGGGGGAAAGCCCTGTCCATCCGATGCATTTTTAGCACGTCTTTATGGGACTCATTCTTTAAGCCGTGCACGCCGACTTTTAACCTACTTTGAAGAGCGTGGTCTTATTGTCATTCATACGCATTTTAGTGGTCAACGTATTGTTGCATTTCCTGATCTTGGTGTTGAAACAGCACCAGGAGACCCCAAGGAACCACTTTAACCAAATAAGCTGGAAACCGATTGTTCTGCTGCTGTCCTTGCTATTGCTTCTCCAATAAGGTCGGCAATGGGCAAAACACGAATATTGTGGGCTTTCTCAATAGCTTGTATTGGCATAATTGAATCTGTAATAACCAATTCTTTCATCTCTGAATTGGTTATTCGTTCGATTGCATTACCAGAAAGAACACCGTGCGTGATATAAGCCGTGACACTATTGGCACCATGTTTAAGCAGAGCACTTGCTGCATTGCATAAAGTTCCACCTGAATCAACAATATCATCAAGCAAAAGGCAATCTTTTCCCGATACATCTCCAATGATATTCATAACCTCTGATTCACCGGGACGTTCACGACGTTTATCCACAATAGCAAGCAAACTGTTCAAACGCTTGGCGAGCGCGCGCGCGCGTACGACACCACCCACATCAGGTGAAACAACGATAACATTTTCAAGAGAATAATGCACTTTGACATCGCGAGAAATAACAGGAACAGCATAGAGATTATCCGTAGGGATATCAAAAAAACCTTGAATTTGTCCTGCATGAAGGTCCAATGTTAAAACACGATGGGCCCCTGCTTCAGTAATCAGGTTGGCAACAAGTTTTGCGGAAATGGGAGTACGCGGACCAGGTTTACGGTCTTGGCGGGCGTAACCAAAATAAGGGATAACAGCTGTGATGCGACGTGCCGAAGAACGGCGAAGCGCATCAATCATGATGAGTAATTCCATCAAATGATCATTGGCTGGATAGGATGTAGATTGCAAAACAAACACGTCCTGTCCACGCACATTTTCATGCAATTCTACGAAAATCTCTTGATCAGCGAAACGTTTTACGGTGGCTTTGCCTAAGGGGATGTTCAAATAAGTTGCAACATCTTCAGCTAGGCGTGGATTAGAATTTCCGCAGAAAAGTTTCATAGTAGAACCTCTGAATCATCATGGTGGGAATGCGACACGGTTTTTAATTTCTTTTTATTAAATTGCAAGAGAACAATTACAAAAGCCTTACAATTTTATCGATTATTGTTAAAGAGCTATGCGGTATGTTTTCTCTTTTTCCAAAAGTTTGTTTCTTTTAGAGCAAAGTTTTTTCTCCATGCGGCAAAGAAATACGTATTGATTAAGCTTTTTGGTTATTACTTTATAAAAAAATGCTTTCAATATGGGAATGTTTTATATTTAAGATGAATGAAGGTGAGTAAATAAAAAGAGTATCGTCTTGCTTTCAATTGTTATAACCAAATATTGAAAATAATTCAGAGCAAAAGCTATCATATTTTATGGGCTGGTAGATGATTTTGTAAAAAAAGCAAAGTACAATGGAATTTATTTTTACATTTGGGTAAAAAGTTTAGCTTTGCAGTTTTGGTATTGTTCTAAAGTATCAAAGGGGTTCATTTTTTATTTTTCAGCATAATAGCAGAAATTTGCCGTCCGTAATCAGGTTCGTTGCGGTGTATTGCACGGCGATAGGAGAAAAAACGCTTTTCGTCTTTGTAGGTGCAAAGCTCTACACAAGAAGCATTAACGCCTGCTCTTATGAGTTGATGCATAATGAATGCCCATAGATTAAAGTAAAAGTGATTTATTTTGTCTGTTTTTATAAAATATTTTTGGTATTTACTGTGGCAATCAATAAATTGGTCGTAAAATTCACTTGTTACTTCATAGTGACAAGGACCAATACAAGGTCCAAGGACCGCTGTTATTGATTGTCGTTTAGCTCCTTGTTCTTCCATAATGGAAATTGTTTTTTCTACAATGCCATTTAGACTCCCTCGCCAGCCAGCATGAGTTGCAGCGATGACCCCAGCTTGTGGATCAGCAAACAGAATGGGGCCGCAATCTGCTGTAAGAATGCCGATTACGAGTTCTTGTGTGGTGGTAACGAGAGCATCGGCTTTAGGAGGGGAGCCGATAAAAGCTTTATCAACGACAACGACGCCACAAGAGTGTATCTGATTAACAGTGACTAAATTTTGTACCTCAACATCAAAATAATGAGCGACCAAAATGCGGTTTTGTGCAATATGTTTAGGGTGATCATTTGAGCTTTGGCAGACATTAAGGCTTTGATAAAGACTTTTTGAAACACCACCTTGACGTGTAAAAAAACCATGTTTTATCTCATGGGTGTGTAAAGTAGAAAGATTTTTTGCAAGAATGGGATGAGGGATAGATTTCATAAACGTTCCTTATGGAGATTATTTGAAGTGAGGGTGGAGATGTTCATATTTGTCAATAAATATTTCAGATAATGATGTGCTTATTGACAAAAGCGCCGATCATCAAAATTGGGGAGGAATGGAGATATTTTTATCACAAACATGCAAGACTTTAAATAATTTTCCCATTTGATCTGGTCCGGCTAGTCGTTCGATATCTTGGCGGATTTTGTCTTGCAGTGTAGCACTTTTACCCGCTCCAAGCTGTTTTGCGCGTTCCAGTAGCCCCATTCTTAAAAGAAAATCTCCTTGCTCGAAGATTTCAGAAAAACAACCTTGTTTATGGGCTATTTTTTTTAAAAAGAAAAAACCAACATGTGATGTTAAATCCTGTTCACCAGGAGCATCAAAAATATCACGGAATCTGTGTTTTGACAGTGCTTGCAGTGTATCACCAAATGCAAGATCAGCAGCACCATAATCAATGAGTAAAGCAGAACCTTTTCCTTGTACTAAGCGGTTGCTGATGTGTTGTATAAATTGATGCCGTGAGGGCGCATGTTCAAAAATTGTTCCATCAGGGACATTAGAACTGTAGGATTGTAAGCAAGAAGAAGGAAATTTACGCGGGTCAGCGATAAATGTAAACTTTCCATTTTGATCGATTGTAATGCGGCGTTCTCTCCATTCTCCCTTAATTTTAATATATTGGTTGATGGGGAGTGTATCGAGAAATTCATTAGCTATTAAGAAGAGTGGTTTTGAGGGGATTTGATCAAAACTTTCAATGCTATGAATTTGTTTTTGATAAGAGGAAAGACTCTTTTTTTGTTCTTTTGCGAGTTTTTTACTTATTTCAAGGAGAAAAACTTCAGCAGATTCAAATGCTGTCGTGGATAATTTTTGAATGGTACGCAAAACATCATCCATGAGAGTTCCACGTCCTGGACCTATTTCAGCTAGAATGAAAGGGCGAGGACAACCATGAGCGTTCCAGCTTGCGAGAGTCCAAATCCCAATCATCTCTCCAAATAATTGGCTTATTTCAGGTGCGGTAATGAAATCACCGGTACGCCCAAAGGGATTTTGTGTTTGATAATAGCCAAATTGAGGATCAGTGAGTGCCAACGCCATATATTGGCTAACAGTGATTGGTCCATTGCGTGTAATAATTTCTTTAATTTTTTCTTTTAGATTGGTCATTTTCTGTCGATTTATATTTAAAGGCGTGGAGAAGAAGATAAAACCCTAAAAGAAACATGGGAAGAGATAAAGCCATGCCATAGGTAAAACCAGTAGAATGAAAAAGGGTGGAAAACCATTCTGGATCTTCTTGAGGAGCACGGTAAATTTCTGAAATGCTCCGTGCTATTGCGTAGCCTATAATAAATGTTCCTGCGACAGCTCCAGGGCGCTTTAATGCTTTGAAGGCAACAATGATAAGGCATAAGATGATGAAGAGAAGAAATCCTTCCATGAAAGCTTCGTAGAGTTGACTTGGATGGCGCGGTAAATAATAAGGATCTTGAGGGAAGCAAACAGCCCAAGGTTGTGTGGTCATATTGCCCCATAATTCTTGGTTGATGAAGTTGCATATTCGCACAATACCGATGCCAATAGGGGCACCTGCAGCAATGATATCAAACATGGCTCGTATGTTAATATGATTTTTACGGGCAAACCAGATCATAGCAATGATAATACCAATAAGCCCGCCATGGAAGGACATTCCCCCATCCCACACTGCGATGATAGCGCTTGGATGGCTGAAATAGTAAATAGGATCCCATACAAGAACTTGTCCTAAACGCCCTCCGACAACAACACTTATGGCAGACCAGACAACAAAATCTCCGATTTTTTCTTTATCCATAGGAGGGTGGTCTCTATACCATAGAGATGTTTTTTTTAATAATTTTTGCGCATACCACCAAGCAAAAAGAATACCCACCACGTAACCAAGTCCATACCAATGAAGTGCTATGGGACCTAACTGGATAATGACAGGATCAAGAAAAGACGGAAAAGCAATGGCTGGACAAGACAGATTATTCATGAATTAAGTATCTTACATTATACGAGATGAATATGAAGTGACTCTGATGATCAGAAATGACAGATGAATGCACAATGGTCAAGTCGGTAGGGAGGCTAGTCAGAAAGGGGGATAGATTTCCACTGATTTATCGCAGTAAAAAAAATATGGTGATAAAAGAAATATTAAAAAATCTTAAACAAAATCGTCATGAAAAATCTGCACAGCATGTAAAATATAGGGTAAAAGGAACAAATTACAGTATCTAAATGTTATGAGAATACGCTATAATGCGTGCGTCAATAATTAAAATTTAAGGAAAAATGTTATGCGTAATGGATCAAACCGTATTCTTGATGAATTGGCAAAATTAGCAACAGATGCTGCTGACGTCGCGCAAGGCATACGACGTGAAGCTGGAACAGCTTTTCGTGTGCAGGCTGAAAAGATAGCAAACAAACTTGATCTTGTTTCTCGCGAAGAGTTTGAGACCTTTAAGGAGATGGTACTGAAAATCCATGCTGATAATGCTGATTTGAAAAGACGCCTTGATGATTTTAAAAAAGATGATTAAAAAAACGCAGACACAAAAAGTAAGATAGTTTCTTTCAAAAAGAATCTTCAAAAAAATATCCCCAATTTTTCAATATGATGCGTGAAACTAAAAAATGCTTAATCTTGAGTCTGTTAGAGCGGAGCATTTGTTTATTTTTGATTTTTTTTTGGGGGTAAAATACATTTTTTTGAATCAGGGGGCTGGCGCTATGAAATTGTATCAATACACTGAAAAGACTTGGTGATTCGTTTTATGACTATCAGGTTGCCCTAAACAACGCGATTGTGTTTTGGGTGTTTGTGTACTGTCAATGTTTTTATGTGTATTTGTTTGGTGTAAAGGTTCTGATTGTAGCAAAATATTGTTACAGTTTAGACGGTTTATATTCTGTTGACGATGTTTTATGATGATTGAGGATTGTGATGAGGCTTGCATTTTGCGCCACAGAAAGAAAAGAGCACCCTGTTGACTTTATCGAACAGATTGCCTGTGAATATGATTGGTCGTTTGAGCGGGATGCACAAGATGAAATTAGCGTTTGTGTGGAAGGAAAACGCGCAAACTATCGTCTTGCTTTTTCATGGATGGAAGAGCATGAAGCACTTCATTTGGCTTGTTCGTTTAATCTCTCTATTAAAAATGCTCGAACAGCTGAAATACAGCGATTATTGCTAGCAATTAATGAAAAGTTGTTGTTGGGACATTTTGATTACTGGCAAAGGAATAATTCAGTTATTTATCGGCAAGGTCTTCTTTTGGCTGGTGGGATGCATCCTTCTCATATACAGGTTGAAACATTGTTGATACATGCACTTAAAGCCTGTGAAAGCCATTATGTTGCATTTCAGATGGTTGCTTTGTCGGGAGAAAGTGCTTACAAGGCACTGCAGTACACTTTGTTTGAAACTGTAGGGAATGCCTAAAATATACAGTCTGTTATTTTTACAGACAGTTTGCTGAAATATTGCTCATAGGGGGATGTCAAGAATAGCGCGTAATCCCCCGAGTGGGCTCTCATCTAATTGTATATTGCCACCATGGCTGCGTGCTATGTCTTGAGCAATAGAAAGACCAAGTCCTGTTCCACTTGCATCTTGATTTCGCGCTTTATCAAGTCGAAAGAATGGCTTAAAAACTTCTGTGCGCATATTTTCATGAATTCCAGGTCCATTATCATCGATTATCAATATAAAAGATTCTTGTTGAGAGTTAGCTGTTAGTTTAACGGTTGTGCCGTAACAAAATGCATTTGATACAAGATTGTTGACCAAGCGTGTGAAAGCACGGGGACGTACTTGTATTTCTATAGGGCCTTCAATGGTATAGGAAAATTGACGTTTGTGAAGATGAGCATCGGCGGAGAATTTTTGCATAAGAGCATTTAAATCAAAGCTTTTAACACTTTCATTCCCCTCGCCACGGGCGAAAGCAAGGTAATCTTCTAACATATTTTGCATGTCACTTACATCTTGCTCAAGCGGTTTAATATCAAAGTCAGTATTTGCTAACGCTAGCTGAAGTTTAAAGCGTGTAAGAATGGTTCTTAAATCATGACTTACTCCTGAGAGCATCATGGTACGTTGTTCAATTTGGCGTTCAATACGTTCACGCATGCGTAAAAAAGCGATGCCTGCACGACGGACTTCATCAGCTCCTTGTGGTTGAAATCCTTTTGGTAAAGGACGACCGCGTCCAAAGCTTTCTGCTGCTTCAGCCAATTGTTGAATGGGTTTGATTTGATTGCGCAAAAAGTAAATTGCTATCAGTAATAAAACAAGAGCTGTTCCTACCATCCAGCTTAAAAAAATAGCAGTATTGGAAGCATAGGCTTGGCTGCGTGGAGCAAAGACGCGTAAGATGTTGTGACCAAGGTGGATACGGATTTCAACAAGATCAGAATCTCCTACGGTATCGATCCAGAAGGGACGGTTAATTTGGCGGGTGATTTCTTCACTTAAAAAATAGTCAAGGATGGCAAAAAATGGTTTAGGTCCTGGAGGGGGTAAGGAGGTAGGAGATAGAATAGAAATGTTTAATCCCATACGTTGTTGTGCAATACGCTTGATATCTTCATAGTTATCTTGTTGTGGATATGTTTCAAGAATATCAATAATGGCTGAAATATCATGCACGACAGCTGTTGAAAGACGCTCGGTTACCATTTGCCAATGGCGTTCCATAAAGACATAAGCAATGACCGTTTGCAGAAGCACCATGGGAGCGATAATAATGATCAAAGAGCGAGCATAAAGCCGTTTAGGCATTTTTTTCGTTAACCATCGAAGAAAAAATCTTAAAGGTTTGGTCATTCTTGTGCCTATTCAATTGAGAGTTTATACCCTATTCCTCGCACGGTTTGGAGCCATATAGGCAGTGCTGGGTTTTTTTCGATCTTACGACGAAGGCGGTTGATCTGTACATCAATGGCACGTTCACTTATATTGCTGTCATCGGTTGCGAATTTATGGCGCGGAATTGTATCGCCTGCATTTTCGGCAAAAATGACCATCATTTCTTGTTCTTTATCTGTTAATTTAATAATTTCTCCTCCTTTTTTGAGTTCGCGTCGTGAAATTGAAAATATATAAGGTCCAAAAACGATCTGTTCAATTTTGGGTTGGTGAGGGGGAAAGCCACGCCGTAAAATGGCATTGATACGAAGGAGAAGTTCACGAGGATCAAACGGCTTAGCAAGATAATCATCTGCACCCGCTTCTAAGCCATGGATACGATTGTCTATTTCTGATAAAGCTGTGAGCATGAGAATGGGAACATCTTTTGTTTGGCGGAGTGAATGAGTAAGATCAATACCGTTTTCACCAGGCATCATGACATCAACAATAAGAAGATCAAAATCTAAACTTGCCAACAGTCGTCTTGCTTCATTAGCATTGGCTGAAACTGAAACACGAAATCCATTTTTAATGAGAAATTGAAATAAAAGATTGCGAATGCGAGTATCATCATCAATTACAAGAAGGTGAGGGGCATCGTCACACAAAACTTGAACGTGATTGGTCATTCTTAAAAACCTTGATAAAAATTTAGTTTACACAAGATGCAAGTTTACATAAGTTGTATAAAGCTGTCGAGCAGGCTGTTTTTTGTAGAGGAAGAGTAATGCTCCTTATAAACTTAGTAAAATTTTACTTTTGAAAAGGACGTCATGGGGAATCTTAGTGCACATATTATTCCAGTTACGACATTCCAACAAAATTGCACTTTGCTTTTTGATAGTGAATGTAAAACGGGGGTTCTCGTTGATCCTGGTGGTGATTGGCCGCGGATTCAAGACGTAATCGAAAAGAAAGGCGTTATCGTTGAGGCTATTTGGATAACACATGGTCATTTTGATCATGTGGGAGCAGCAATGCAAGCGAAAGAAGCGCTTAATGTAAAAATTATCGGTTCACATCGCGATGATAAGCCTGTAATGGATGCCGTGAGCGAAAGCGCAAGAAATTACGGCATCACTGATGCTTGCATCTGTATTCCTGACCAATGGTTAGAAGATGGTGAACGCGTTCATTTTGCTGGACATGTGTTTAAGGTTTTTCACACCCCAGGACATTCTCCTGGTCATGTTATTTATTTCAATGAAAAAGAACGCCTAGCTCTCTTGGGTGATGTGCTCTTTCGTGGTTCTATTGGACGCACTGATTTCCCCTTCTGTTCTCATGAAAAATTGATGCACTCTCTTCGAGAAAAAGTTTTACCCTTAGGCGATGATGTTTGTTTTATCTGTGGGCATGGTCCTAAAAGTAGCATAGGCTATGAGCGTCAAAATAATCCTTTTCTTCAAGATTTTAATATATGAGCAAACAAAAAAACGCTTTGAAGCGTTTTTTTGTGCCATTTAAGACTTTTTTAGTAGAACAGAAGTTAATTTATTGGGGCATAACAAATGTGTTCCAAACCATTACGGTCTCGAAAAGTCCCTGTTTTAGGGTTGAAGGAACGGTATTTTTTCTTGCAATAGTTAAGCCAATTAGATTCTAATGATTGCTGGAGTGGCTCATATTCCGCCGTTTGCTGCACCTGATAAACTCTTTGATTTTGCGGAACTTTTTGATAAATTACCTGATTTTGTGGTACTATTTGATAAACCACTTGTGGCTGTTCTGGTTTTTTTAAAATTGTACCAAGAACACCCACTGCTAAAGCATCTCCTGAGTTGTCTATATGAATATTACTGTGTTTTGTCTTTTTACGCTCAATGTGATGATATGTTTTGTTTTCAACATGATGATAATGATGATGATAATGATGATGATAATGATGATGATAATGATGTTGTTGTTGTTCCGTCCTATTACGTTTGGCTTTAAATCTTCTAGAGTTTTCTTCAGAAAGCTTGCGGAAATCATCAACAAACTTTTGGAAATCATCAGAATGACAGACATTTTTTCTATCAGAACAATGGGAGCTAGAAAAACGGGAACGCCAGATATCATCAATTTTCTTATCAATTTCCCTTGTCGCATCATCTCTTTCTTTACGCATCTTCCTCCTCATATCATCTATTTCTTTCGTGAGAGGGTGAGTAACATCCCATGCCATATCCGCAAGCGTTGCATTTAGCGGCATGAAAACGGCTGCAGTTGACACTACTGATAATACCGCTAGCTTGATCACCTTTTTCATAATGATGCTCCTTGTGTAAATTCGTATTTTTTACATCCTACACGTTTCAAACTGAATAGAGCCTGAATAATTTTGGACTTTATTGTGATAAAACAAATGAAAATTCATTTAGTTAAACCTATCGCAGATACAATAAAATAAAATCATGACAGAATTTTGATTTCAATTAATGTATTCTGCTTGAGGTTAATTAATAAGTTTGTATTGAGAGTACCCGATTTTTTACTATGGAATATAAACTCTTTATTTATGGATACTTTTTGTATCACTTGATACAATATGAATTGAATAATAGGTGTATGAATAAAAGTTATCATTTTTTATCATAAGCTTATTGTGCTATGATAAAGTCTTTTTTTACTTTATTTGTGTTATAGAACAGTGTCCTGTTTGAATATTCTCTTGTAAGGCTAAATAATATTTGAGTTCGATATCAGAGTATAATTGTATAAAGATAATATATTGTGAGTAATTTTTTGATATATATAAGACATTCCCTTTAAATTTGTCTGCTTTTTTATAGTTTATAAGTTTTTTACATTTTTAGGGATTTTTTATAACGCAGTTTAACAAGAAAAATTGCTTAAAAAGTCAATAAATTTTAGGCATTTTTTGTAAAATATTCTCTCTCATGGTGTTTTAGATAAATTGGAGCTCCCTTGATGTTTGGGGTTGTCTATTTTGCGGATAATGCTGTTTGCTTTTGAGCTTTAGTCGTTTTTTAGAAGAACTGGAGATTATTTTAGGCTGTTTGAAATTTCTTGCTCCTTTGTTGATTGTGTTTTTTTTCGTTTTATTGTTGCTTGATTAGGGGTGTTTTTACCAGATTTTCCTTTTCGATTTTCCAGAATACCAGTGTCCATGGTTGGTCCCATGTGTGCAAGGTCTGGTTTGGAGAAAAGACTTGGTTGTAACACGGGCTCATGGGTGGATTGTTCGCTATGATGTGTTAAGGGGTTCTCAGCGATTTCTAGTTCTATCTTTTGTAATTGTTTGATTTCATCGCGAAGGCGTGCTGCTTCTTCAAAGTTGAGATCAGCAGCCGCTTCATGCATTAATTTTTCAAGGTGTTTTATATGAGATGCTAAATTGTTGCCAACCATATTTTTTTTCTCGATGATATCAGGGATATTTGTGCGAATATGGTTGTTTTCATAGCCTGAATTGAGAATATCTCCGATATTTTTTTTGATACTTTTCGGTGTGATATGGTGTTCTTCATTATAGGCTATTTGTTTTTGTCGACGTCTTTGTGTCTCCTGTAAGGCTCGTTCTATGGAGCCGGTGATTGTATCTGCATAGAGGATAACGTGGCCATCCACATTACGTGCAGCACGTCCGATTGTTTGTATGAGGGAAGTTTCAGAGCGCAAAAAGCCCTCTTTATCGGCATCTAGAACGGCAACAAAGCCACATTCTGGAATATCTAAGCCTTCTCGGAGCAAGTTGATACCAATGAGGACATCAAAGGTGCCAAGCCGCAGATCGCGTAGAATTTCAATGCGTTCTAATGTATCAATGTCAGAATGCATATAGCGTACACGAATATCTTGTTCGTGGAGATATTCAGTTAAGTCCTCTGCCATACGCTTTGTGAGAACTGTCACCAATGTACGGTAGCCTTTTTGAATTGTTTTACGAATTTCATTCACAACATCATCGACTTGATTGCTGGCTGGACGAACCTCTGTTGGCGGATCAATGAGCCCTGTTGGACGAATAATTTGTTCTGCAAAAGTGCCGTGAGATTGTTCTATTTCCCAGCGTCCTGGTGTTGCAGAGACAGCAATAGTTTGTGGGCGCATGGCATCCCATTCTTCAAAGCGTAAAGGGCGATTGTCCATACAGGAAGGTAGGCGAAACCCATATTCTGCTAGGGTTGCTTTTCTTCGAAAGTCACCTCGGTACATGCCTCCAATTTGGGGAATAGTTACGTGACTTTCATCGATAAAAACAAGAGCATCGTTTGGAATGTATTCGAACAAGGTTGGTGGTGGTTCCCCGGGTTTTCGCCCTGTTAAATAGCGTGAATAATTTTCGATTCCAGAGCATGAGCCGGTGGTTTCCAACATTTCCAAATCAAAAATTGTACGTTGTTCTAAACGTTGTGCTTCTAAAAGACGTCCAGCTGCATTCAACTCATCAAGGCGTTGAACGAGTTCCATTTTGATCGATTTCATCGCTTGATTGAGTGTTGGGCGTGGTGTTACGTAGTGTGAGTTGGCATAAATTTTAATCGATTGAAGGTTGCCTGTTTTTTGACCCGTTAGAGGATCAAATTCCGTAATTGTTTCCACTTCATCGCCAAAGAGCGAAATACGCCAAGCACGATCTTCGAGGTGGGCAGGGAAAATTTCGATTGTATCCCCTCGAACACGAAAGGAACCACGGATGAAATTAATATCTTGCCGATGATAGTGTTGGGCAACTAAATCGGCCAATAATTGCCGTTGATTGAGTTTATCACCTTTTTCTATTTTGAAGGTCATAGCAGTATAAGTTTCTACTGAACCAATCCCGTAGATACAGGATACAGATGCGACAATAATGACGTCATCACGTTCAAGGACAGCACGTGTTGCAGCATGGCGCATACGGTCGATTTGTTCATTAATTGAGGATTCTTTTTCAATATAGGTATCAGAGCGGGCAACGTAGGCTTCTGGCTGATAATAGTCATAATAGGAAACAAAATATTCAACGGCATTGTGGGGAAAAAAACTTTTAAATTCCCCATAAAGCTGCGCTGCTAGAGTTTTATTTGGTGCTAAGATTAAAGCTGGACGCTGTGTTTCTTCAATGATTTTGGCCATTGTATAGGTTTTTCCTGAGCCGGTAACACCCAAAAGCACTTGTGTACGCTCATCTTTTTGAATTCCCTCAACCAGAGTTTTAATGGCTGTAGGTTGATCTCCCGCAGGTTCAAAGGGTGTTTCGAGTTGAAATGGAATGCCACCTTCAGACTTTTCAGGACGAACAGGGCGGTGGGGTGTCCATAACGCGCCATTCTTAAAAAGAGGGTTGCCTGAGGCAATCAGAGCAGAAAGAGCCTCAACCGTTGCTGTAACACCATTTTTCATTGTTGTATCCTTTGATAGAAAAGTGCTAGTGATTTTAAAGAAAATACTAATTTTTACAATTTCATTACGCCAACAGCAAAACGTTATTGAACAGATTTACTTTGGTTTATTGGAGCTTTCATTAGGATATTGATCAAGTTTTTTCTATGAGACGAATTCTTCGAAGTGTTTCTTTGGAGGGGCATATTTGTGGTTGTTCATGGATACTATTGCATTTTTGCCATGATGATATTCAAGATGGCATAAGTTGTTATGGCTATTATGGAGAATAATCGGTACGTTTGGGCACTAAAGACATTGTGTATGTGTGATAAAGATCATTTCCATCTTTAAATGAAAGATAACGAGATGACACCCAACCTGTTTGAGTGTTATATCGAATATGGCACCAATTTCCTTCACAGTTTTTAACAAAAACCAATTCTCCAGCAGAGATTAAGCCGCAAAGTGCATACTGAGTGCTGGGACCTGTTCTAAAATTAAGATTCCTCGTAACAAAAGCATCCGCAGCTTCAGATGCTATTGTGGCGAAAAAGAAAGAGCCAAACATAAAAAAAATGACGATTTTTTTCATTCTTCTGTAAAGAATTTCTTTAGAGATTTTCTATCCTTCTCTCTATTGTATCCCATATGATTTTTTTTGCTAGATTATGATAAAACAGAAAAAAATACAATTCTTTCTTCTTTAGGAGACTTTAAAGAGAAGAGTGAAGTTTAACGGTTTAAACACCAAAATGAGATGTTTTAATCACTATTTGTGCATGTTTTGTTTCCTTTATTTATTTTTGTATGGAAAATAGCGATACTGTACTATATAATAAAAAAGATCGTAGTTTTCGGATTCCAAAAGTAATTTTGGAAGCCGTTTTTTGTATTTTTATTAAACCTTCCGTGTAATAGAAAGGGACGGATTATGGAAAAAGTTCCGATGACTACAGCTGGTTTTGAGAGTCTTAAAGAAGAGTTGCGTTGGCGTCAACAACAGGAGCGTCCGCGAATTATTGAAGCAATTTCTGAGGCGCGTGCACATGGTGATTTATCAGAAAATGCTGAATATCATGCAGCTAAAGAAGCGCAAAGCCATAATGAGGGGCGTATAAATGAGCTTGAAGATTATATCGCACGAGCAGAAGTTATAGATGTCACGCGTCTTTCAGGCGACAAAATAAAATTTGGAGCAACCATTAAACTCTTGGATGAGGATACTGAAGAAAAAAAAGTGTATCAGATCGTAGGAGATCAAGAAGCTGATGTAAAGGTTGGTAAAATCTCTATTTCTTCGCCTATTGCACGTGCACTTATTGGCAAGCAAGAAGGTGATGTGATTGAGGTGAATGCACCCGGTGGTGCGCATAATTACGAGATCATTAAGGTTCAGTACATCTAAATAACATATGGATTATTATGCGTGTATCTTTGGATGAAACTGAGATTATTGCGCCTCACTTTAAAAGGCGTTTATCGGGAGTAACATCTACGATTATTCAGCTTATTCCACTGCAACGCGAACAGGGTATGCGTATATCCACTTTGGGGTTTGGTTTACCACAAACTTTGCCGGCTCTTGCTTTTAAGGACCTTTTCGGACTTTGGAAAAGTCCGAAAGGGAAGCCATTTCGTATTTGGCATGCACGACGCAATATTGAGATGCTTTTTGGGATCTTTTTGCGCGATATTTTGAAAATGAAGCTGAAACTTATCTTTACATCGGCTTCACAACGCCATCATAAGCCTTTTACCAAATGGTTGATTCGCTGTATGGATAGGGTTATCGCTACCAGTACACATACGGGCGCTTATCTAGAAGTGCCTCATAAGGTTATTATGCATGGGGTGGATGTGAAGCGTTTTACTCCACCACAGACTCTTGATGATTGCTTTTTTTCGACAGGATTTCCAGGAAAATATGCGGTAGGGTGTTTTGGGCGTCTGCGTTACTCAAAGGGAACAGATTTGTTTGTTGATGCCATGATAGCGTTATTGCCTGACTATCCTGAATGGACAGCACTTATCGCTGGTCGTACGACAGAGCAATATTATCATTTTGAAAAAGAATTACACCAAAAGATTGCTAAGGCTGGTCTGGATGATCGCATTATTTTTCTTGGTGAGATTTTGGATATCCCTTTGTGGTATCGTCGTTTATCACTTTATGTTGCACCTTCTCGTACAGAAGGTTTCGGTTTAACACCATTAGAAGCAATGGCATCACAGGTTGCGGTTGTAACGAGTGATGCAGGAGCTTATAAAGAATTGGTGGTTGAGGGAACAGGAACAGTTGTAAAAGCAGGAGATGGAGCGGCTTTAACAGCAGCAATTGAACCTTATTTTGCTGATGTAGAAAAAACATTGGTAGCCGGAAAGAAAGCTTTAACCCATGTTCGTACACACTTTCCTTTGGAAAAGGAGACAACCGAGATTGAGCGTGTTTACAAAGAACTGTTTGCGGAAAAAACACTTTGATATGATATCAAAAATCTTCTTGAGGAATGATAAAAAGTATTTTCCTTAAAGGTTTTTCATAGTCATCAAGAAAACAGCTCAATGATATAAATGTTATTTTACAAAATTTATATTGTCTTTAGTAGAACGCTATAAGAAGTTCTAAAAATTTTGGATAAAAGATTAAAAATGTATACGCTTGAGAGCGATATGTGGTTTATGATAAAGCATACTAGGAGAGAGGAAAGCTATTTTTATTCAGTGATATTTTAGATTAAGAAAATAATGCTTTAACTCAAGTCTAGATATACGGTGTCGTACTGATATTGTTCGTTTTGTAAGACTTAAATAGATAGCAAAAAAACGTTTTCTTGTCTCAAAAAAGGTATTGATGGTGTCTCCATGGGTAAAATAGTCGTACATATTGTCAATAAGTTCATAATAAGATGGATCTAAGATCAATATATATATATGATTTCTATAGATAATTTACCTTTTTAATTTGAATAAAAGCTATCCTCTTGCACATCATAATTGGAAGAAGGCATGTGGTGGATAAAAACTATTGAAGACAGGGTGTAAAGAGATTTCTTATAAATTGTCTGAAATGCAGGTTGTTACGACATTAACAGAAAGAAAATAATATGGTGGCACTAATTTATATCTTATTTTGTGGTACCGGCTGGCACCTTATTATTATTTAAGTAAAAATGATGGTGCCTGTTTTATATCGTTGATATGATGATTTGTATGAAATTTTAGGAAATCTTCAGTGGATTAAGTGAGGGGTGAATATTATGACTCATACTGTTCACACCTTTTTATCTTGTAAATTTTTTATCATGGTAGAATAAAATGCTTTATGCATTAGAATTGTTCACGCCAGAAAGCGGGAATAAAAAGGACGAATATTGTTATGATTTCAAGGCGTCCAGCTAACATTAGAAAACTTAAAATCCATAAAGCATTATCGTTGATTGTAGAGAAATTACCAGTGGGGCCAATAATATCTCCAAAGCCTGGACCAACATTTGAAAGTGCGGTTAAGACCCCCGTAAAGGCAGAAGTAAAGTCAAGACCGGTTGTAAGCAAAAGTGCAGTGCCGATAATAAGGCAAAACATATAAAGACAGACAAAAAACAAAACGGCTTGTGCAACATCGTTTGATATATTTGAGTGATCGTAGCGTGCCTTTACAACGACATTAGGAGAAAGAAGTTTTTCTATATTTGTTTGTGTAATACGCCAAAGAATAATGAGGCGATTGATTTTCATGCCACCAGAAGTAGAACCAGCACATCCGCCTGTAAAAGAAACAATGAAGAAAATTCCAAGCGCAAACGGTCCCCAAAGTTGATAATCTTCAGCGCTGTAACCTGTGGTGCTAATAATGGATGAAAGGTGAAAAATGACATCAAGGAAAATCAAGTGGAACGCGCGATGATCATAAAACCGTAGCCATGCCGCTAAAGCAAAGCTGAAAAGGAGAACAATATGGAGAAAAACAATCACTTGTGGGTCAAGGAAGCGTTTGGAGTGTCCAGGAAGGACTAATTTAACATAAAGTACGAAGGGCAAAGCAGAAAGCAACATAAAGATTGTTGAAATAATTAAGATGGCTGGTGTATCAGAAAAATAACCAAAAGAAGCATCATGCGTTGAAAAACCAGCTGTTGCTACTGTACTCATTGCATGGTTAATGGCATCAAATAAATTCATGCCTGCAGCAAAATAAGAAAGCATACAAGCCAATGTGAGTCCAACATAAGCTATGATAATTCCATTGGCAATCTGGTTGATGCGAGGCAATATTTTTTCAGATTTATCAGATGATTCCATATGAAAAAGTCGGACGCCACCCACACGCAGTGAAGGCAAAAGTAAGAGGGCTAAACCGATAAAACCAATGCCTCCAATCCAGCATATAAGAGAACGCCATAACAAAATACTTCGCGATAAATTATCAAGATCAGAAAGGACTGTGGAGCCTGTTGTTGTAATTCCAGAAACAGATTCAAAAATGGCTCCTGCTAGAGAAATGGGAAGAGGAGAAAGATAAAGAGGTAAGGCACCTACGATGCTTCCTGTTAACCAAAGACAAACAGTGAGCATAAAGCCAAGCCGTGCTGAAAAACGACAAGTAGCTCCCTTAGTTGCTAAAAGAATCAGCGTTGCTAACATGGTGATTATGGCATAAGAATAGAGAAAGGTTATCCAATTACGATTGTTGTCGTGCAGATCCACAAAAATTGGCAAAAGCATTGCTCCTGCCATGATTAACGCAAAACGTGCACAGACATTGATAATAAACTGAAAAATGACCGTTCCCTATCTTTGTATCTCTTTTTATTATGGTTTTGTGCTCATAAGAATTTACGTTTTTCTCTTTATAGGATAAAGATTAATTCTTAACATTAGCATACCTTGATTAATTGGTAATCAGACCTTTTCATAAAACTTGAAAAGAAGCATGTATAACATAATTGATGCTCTTGAAAAATATTTTTTTAAAAGGCTGCATTCCGTTATTATTTATAGAATAATTAAGTTAGAATAAAGTGAAGGGGATTTAATGATACAATCACATATTCGTCTGCTGATTATTGGCTCAGGTCCGGCTGGTTATACAGCGGCGATCTATGCAGCAAGAGCAATGCTTAAGCCGGTTTTGGTGACGGGCTTGCAGCAGGGTGGACAATTGACAATTACAACTGATGTTGAGAATTATCCAGGTTTTGCAGATCCCATTCAAGGACCGTGGTTGATGGAACAAATGGCGAAACAAGCTGAGAATATGGGGACAAAAATTGTCTATGATACAATTATAAAGGCTGATTTGTTGAAGTATCCTTTTGTCTTATATGGGGATTCAGGAACACAATATTCTTCTGATGCACTGATTATTACAACAGGAGCTCAAGCGCGCTGGCTTGGTTTAGAAAGTGAACAGACCTTTATGGGCGGTGGTGTTTCCGCTTGTGCTACATGTGATGGCTTTTTTTACCGTGATAAGGACGTTATTGTCGTGGGAGGAGGAAATACCGCTGTTGAAGAAGCACTTTATTTATCGCATTTGGCTAAAAGTGTAAGCGTGGTTCACAGGCGAGGGCAGTTTCGGGCAGAAAAAATTTTGCAAGATAGGTTGCTTGCTTGCAAGAACGTACGTATCATTTGGGATCATGTGGTGGAAGAAATTGTGGGGTTGCCAGCACAGGGAGCAATGGGCGCTGTTGTAACAGGGGCACGTCTGAAAAATGTTAAGACAGGTCAC
Organism: Bartonella sp. MR30HLJHH; assembly: GCF_042194195.1. NCBI lineage: Bacteria > Pseudomonadati > Pseudomonadota > Alphaproteobacteria > Hyphomicrobiales > Bartonellaceae > Bartonella > Bartonella sp. MR30HLJHH. The sequence goes on from NZ_JBHIMO010000003.1 coordinate 95,027, forward strand.
GAGATGACAGTGAATGCAGAGGGCATATTTATTGCCATCGGGCATGATCCTGCTGTTTCTCTGTTTGAAGGACAGCTGAAACAAAAACGAGGCGGCTATTTATGGACAGCACCGGACTCAACAGCAACAAGCATTGCTGGCGTTTTTGCTGCTGGGGATGTAACAGATGAAACATTCCGCCAAGCTGTAACAGCTGCGGGAAGAGGATGTATGGCAGCGTTGGAAGCAGAACGGTTTTTGGATATACCTAAGCGTTAGCAACTCATTGAGAACATAGAGAATCTAGAGGTAGAATTAATTGTGACGCCACCGTTGGATTGGGATAAGTTAAGGGTTTTTCACGCTGCAGCAGAAGCGGGATCTTTTACGCATGCTGCTCAAAAACTTCATTTATCTCAATCAGCCGTTTCACGACAGGTTTCGGCTTTAGAACAAGAGGTTGGGGTATCCTTATTTCAACGTCATGCGCGTGGTTTGATTCTTACAGAACAGGGAGAAACTCTTTATCGTACAGCTCATGATGTTTTGATGAAGCTTGAAAGTGTACGTTTGCAATTAAGTGAAAGCTATGCAAAGCCAACGGGGCACTTGCGTGTGACCTCGACCTTTGGAATGGGGGCAGGGTGGATTGCAGAGCGTATGCCAGAATTTCTTAGTCTTTATCCTGATATGCAGGTTCAGCTTTTGCTTTCCGATGAAGAGCTTGATTTGACAATGTGTCATGCAGATTGTGCTGTTCGCTTACATCAACCCCAACAACCTGATCTTATACAAAGAAAACTCTTTACAATTCATATGCATGTTTATGCTTCGGAAAAGTATATTGCAAATTATGGAAAGCCGGAAAAATTGTCTGATCTCGATGAGCATCGTATTATTTCGTTCGGTGAACCTGTCCCACCTTATTTGTCTGGTTTAAATTGGTTGGAAAAGGCTGGTAGAAGTGATGGATCATTACGCGTTTCAGTTCTACAAATCAACAATATCATCTCAATAAAGAATGCGCTTATGCGTGACCTTGGGATTGCTGTGCTACCTGATTATATCGTCAATAATGATGAGCATTTGGTGCGTCTTTTCCCTGATATGGTTGATATTCCTTCTTTTGATACTTTTTTTTGTTATCATTATAATTTAAAGAATTTGGCAAGGTTAAATGCTTTTCGAGATTATATTTTTTTAAAAGCCCGTCAGTGGTCTTTTTAAGATTAGTGCCTTAATTTATAAGGGATAATTAACTGTTTTGCAATTTGAGACTCCCCTAATATTCTTTCGTTTCAAATTTGCCCATATTGAATCAATTAAAACTATTCGTTGCACATTAAAAGTGGAGGGAGTCCGTGTGGATAAATACTTTTGAAAAAAGAGATAAATGTTTTTTATGAATGCTAGCAAATGTGAGGGTTATTATATATTGAAACTGGACAATCGTGTGATGGTGTAGCTTACATTTTTATATTTAATTAAAAAGAGAGTGGTACATGATGGAGATAAATTTAAAGCTATGTGTTTATTGCATAGCAGATACGCTTAAGTCTTTATTGTACTTTTTCTTATAAAATGACATAGAATACTATCTCTTGATTATGTTGCCTCCCAGTACATTTTCTTGAGTGTTCCCTTACGAAGATCTATCAGATTGATTTTATCTCTGAGGATTTTCCAAATTTGCCGGGCATATGTCCGGCTTTTTTTTATTTTTGAAAGAGCCCCTAGAAATTGCAATATATGGGAAGATGATAAGAAAAAAATTCGAAACTTGTGGATATCCAACAATTTTTTAAGAATACTAAAATTCAATAAGGAGTTTGAGAAAGATTTATTCTGTTGTAGCATAAAAGTCTGTCTTTTAGAGGCGTGATATAAAATAGTTAAAACTTTATACTTGAAGTGCTTTTTATTAGAGTGTGAGGTGAATATTTAAGGCAGGTCTTGTTCATAAAGCCTATGAAGTAAATCAAGTCGTTATTAGATAGAACTTAAAGGAAACTGGATTGTTTACATAACGAGGGGAGGTGGATTCTTCTTCATTTTAGGACGAAGAAGAAGCCGAGAAATAGAAAAGATTTGATTGTAAGGGCTCTTGATTATAAGGGCAATTGTGTTTAAAAGTGCTCGATCTTTTTTAGAGTTATGAATTGAATAGAGAAATCAGAATAGTTTTTTCATCTCTTATGATAATAAACCGATTCATTTATTTAATCGCTAGATTTTTTGATCTTTATCTACAACCTCTATTGTTGTGTTTATTCATGAATATTTTTGCTGAATCGATTGATTCAGACCATGATACAGTTTCCGATATTTTCTCGGATATAATGACATTCGGCAAAAAAATGATCACAAGAGATGATATTAAAGATTTTAAATTAAACTGTTGCAAAAGCGCTGTATACGTATACAAGCTTCTTCAAGTAATTCTTCTGATGTTGCATAAGAAATACGAAAAGCTGATTCAAGTCCAAAAGCAGATCCTTGGACGACAGCAACAGCTTCTGTTTCTAGAAGCGCTATGGCAAAGTCTTCATCATTCGTAATGCATTGACCGTTGGGTGTTTTCTTTCCAATAAGTTCTGTGCAAGAAGGATAAACATAAAAAGCACCTTCGGGCGTTGGACAGTGAATGCCAGGAGCTTGGTTTAGCATGGAAACAACGAGATCACGACGTGCTTGAAAAATACTTTTATTTTTAGCGATAAAGTCTTGTGGCCCATTGAGTGCTTCAACAGCAGCCCATTGTGAAATGACACTTGTTCCAGATGTTTGCTGACCTTGAATGGTATCCATAGCTTTAATTAATTCTTGTGGTCCGCCTGCATAGCCGATTCTCCATCCCGTCATCGCATAGGCTTTGGAAACACCATTCATTGTGAGTGTACGCTCATAAAGCGCTGGTTCTACTTGAGCTGGAGTAACAAAGGTAAAACCCTCATATGTGAGATGTTCATATATATCATCGGAAAGAATATAAACATGAGGATATTTTACTAAAACATCTGTGAGTTTTTTCAATTCATGATGCGTATAAGCGGCACCTGATGGATTTGAAGGAGAGTTAAAGATGAACCATTTGGTTTTGGGAGTAATGGCAGCTTCTAGCTCTTGTGGTTGGAGTTTATAAGAAAATTCGTTTTTTGTTTTTAAAAAGACAGGCGTACCATCGTTGAGTGCGACCATTTCTGGATAACTAACCCAATAAGGGGATGGAATGATGACCTCATCTCCTTTATTCAAAGTTGCCATGAATGCATTAAAGAGAATCTGTTTACCGCCAGTTCCAACAATAATTTGCTCTGGTTCATAATTGAGATTATTTTCTCTTTTAAACTTTGCAGAAATTGCTTGGCGCAATTCTGGAATTCCAGATATGGGAGGGTATTTTGTTTCCCCTCTTCGAATAGCTTCAATGGCCGCGTTTTTGATGTTGTCTGGGGTATCAAAGTCTGGCTCTCCAGCGCTTAAAGCAATAACGTTGCGCCCTAATGTTTTTAAATGACGGGCTTTTTGGGAAGCAGCAATTGTTGCAGAAGGTTTGATACGAGACAGTTTATCGGCAATAAAAGCCATAATTTTAAATCCTTATATTATATCAACAAATGGTTATTGCTTTAAGGATATTCTATAAGAGATTATATTGTATGCAATAAAAAATTTCCAAAATACTCTTACACGGGCTTTACATTCTTCTTTTTTGAGATTTTTACAAGATAATCTCTTCTTAAATTTTATGAAAATTTTTGAGGAAGCATAAGGGAGGTTTGATAAATTGTGCAAAGGAGATAAGCAGTCTTTTATTTTAACAAGGTAAAATGATGCTTTATACAAAATAAAAAAGTCCTCGTCGTTACAGACAAAGACTTTTAAATAAAATATTGCAAAGTTTAAATTTTAAAGGGCTGCAAGGTTGCCAGCGGCAAATTTTCCTGAACGACGATCTTGAAGAACATCATAAGAAATTTTTTGCCCTTCATTAAGACTGTTTAGACCAGAACGCTCAACGGCAGAAATGTGTACAAATACATCTGCACTACCATCACTAGGCTGAATGAATCCAAAACCTTTTGTTGTATTAAACCACTTAACTGTTCCTGTAGACATAGGAAACTCCTTAGAATATATAATTATATTAAGTATTGAAGCTTTCATTCCTTCAATACGGTTGTAGATCGAAATTAGGTGGTAGAAGTTTCGTCAAAAGTGCAGATTGCACAGGAAAGAAAGTCACGTAACCGAAAATTCGATGAGACCTCTATAAAAGTCTTTAGAACAAAAAGCAAGTCTTAATCAATTTTTATATAAAGAAAAAATAAGAAAACAGTGTACATTTTGCTGAGTAGAAAAAATTCAACTGAAATAACTTTGTAGTGAACGTACTTCAAGGCGCCTTTTTTTGAGTGCTTTGATCGCTTCTACGACGGCTTCGGCTCCAGCTATTGTTGTATAATAGGGAACGTTTTGCATGAGTGCTGCATAACGTAATGATTTTGAGTCTGAGATGGCACTGGCAGTGCTAGTTGTATTAAAAATCAATTGAATTTTTCGATTACGAATGGCATCTTCAATATGAGGATGCCCTTCGAGGACTTTATTGATTTTTTTTGCCTCAATATTATGTTCGGTAAGAAATTTATGTGTTCCACTTGTGGCGACAACAGAAAAGCCAAGCTCACCTAAAAGTTTTACAGGATTTAAGATGCGTTTTTTATCTTCATCTCTTACAGAAACGAACAAAGTTCCCTCTTTAGGGAGTTTTACACCAGCTCCAAGTTGGGCTTTAGCAAAAGCAAGCGAAAATTCATAGTCAAGTCCCATAACTTCACCAGTTGAGCGCATTTCTGGACCAAGAAGTGTATCAACACCTGAAAAACGAGCAAAAGGAAACACTGCTTCCTTGACGGCAATATGTTGTTTTTCCTGCAAAGAAGGTAATCCACCATAAGCTTGAAGAGCATCATGAAGTGTTTCTCCTGCCATAATACGTGCAGCCATTTTAGCAATAGGGCGACCAATCGTTTTTGCAACAAATGGGACAGTACGTGAAGCACGGGGATTGACTTCTAAGACATAAATAGTGTCATCTTTTATAGCATATTGTACATTCATTAAACCGCGAACATGAAGTGCTTGTGCTAATGCTTTGGTTTGGCGCTCTAATTCAGTAACTATTTTATTTGAGAGCGTACGGACTGGTAAAGAACATGCTGAATCACCAGAGTGGATACCAGCTTCTTCAATGTGTTCCATAATACCAACAATCAGTGTTTCGTTGCCATCACATAGACAATCAACGTCTACTTCAATTGCTTCGGTTAAATAGGTATCAAAGAGAAGCGGATTTTTACCAAGCAATATATTGATTTGTCCTGTTGTGTTGTTAGGATAACGGACTTTGATATCTTCTGAAATTAATTCAGGAACACTCTCAAGTAAATAATTTTGTAAGCTACGTTCATCACGGATAATTTGCATAGCACGTCCTCCTAAAACATAAGAGGGACGTACAACCAATGGGAAGCCTAGTTCATGGGCAATGAGGCGTGCTTGTTCGATGGAGTGAGCAATACCATTTTGAGGTTGTGTTAAGTTAAGTTTAAATAACAGTTTTTGAAAGCGATCTCTATCTTCTGCTAAGTCGATAGCGTCAGGTGAAGTACCCAAGATGGGAATGTTGTGTTTTTCTAGAGCGCTTGCCAGTTTCAAGGGTGTTTGTCCGCCAAATTGGACGATGACTCCAACTAAATCTCCTTTTTCCTGTTCTGCTTCTAGAATAGCGATAACATCTTCTGTTGTTAAAGATTCAAAGTAAAGGCGATCAGAGGTATCATAGTCGGTTGAAACTGTTTCAGGATTACAGTTAATCATAATCGCTTCAAAGCCTGCATCACGCAGTGCAAAAGCAGCGTGGCAGCAACAGTAATCAAATTCAATACCTTGACCAATGCGGTTTGGTCCACCGCCTAAAATGGCAATTTTTTTGCGTTCAGAAACGTGTGCTTCCGAGTGCTCTACACCTGCAAAGGGAACTTCATATGTTGAATACATATAGGCTGTAGGAGAAGAAAATTCAGCGGCACAAGTGTCAATTCGTTTGAAGACGTGTTTAACATTCAGTGATCTGCGTAAAGCTGCGATATCATCGGGTTCTTTTCCAGTAAGGGAGGCTAATCGCGCATCTGAAAATCCCATAGCTTTTAACATACGTAAGTTATCTGCGTCTTGGGGTAATCCATGAACGCGGATACGCTGCTCCATTTCAATGATGGAAGCTATTTGTTCTAAAAACCACGGATCAATTTTGCTAATTTGGTGAATCTCATTTAAGGGTAAGCCTGTGCGCATGGCTTGAGCAATATAGCGTAGACGATCAGGACTTGGTATTGCAATGGCGGAGCGTATAGAACTTTTTTCATCACCTTCAGCATGCTCTGGAATTACAATTTCATCAAGACCCGTAAGTCCTGTTTCAAGCCCACGGAGTGCTTTTTGTAACGATTCTTGAAAAGTGCGTCCAATTGCCATGACTTCTCCTACAGATTTCATCGCAGTTGTGAGGACAGGTGATGAACCGGGAAATTTTTCGAAAGCAAAACGAGGAATTTTTGTCACAATATAGTCAATAGAAGGTTCAAATGATGCTGGTGTTGCACCGCCCGTGATATCATTTTTTAATTCATCAAGAGTATAACCAACAGCCAGTTTAGCCGCTACTTTGGCAATGGGAAACCCCGTTGCTTTTGAGGCAAGCGCTGAAGAGCGAGAAACACGCGGATTCATTTCAATAACAATGAGGCGCCCATTTTCAGGATTGACAGCAAACTGTACATTGGATCCCCCCGTTTCAACACCAATTTCACGCAAAACAGCAATCGAAGCATTACGCATACATTGATATTCTTTATCTGTTAAGGTAAGAGCAGGTGCTACAGTAATCGAATCACCGGTATGAATCCCCATTGGATCAATGTTTTCAATAGAACAAACAATGATACAGTTGTCGTTTTTATCACGAACAACTTCCATCTCATATTCTTTCCACCCTAAAACACTTTCTTCAATTAAAACTTCAGTTGTAGGCGAAGCTTCAAGACCGCGTTCGATAATTTCATAAAATTCAGAACGATTGTAAGCGATTCCACCACCGGTTCCACCAAGGGTAAATGAAGGACGAATAATAGCTGGAAGTCCAACAACATCAAGAGCTTGAACTGCTTTTGCTGTTGCATGGGCGATATAATGTTGTTTGCGATCAGTTTCGGTATGTTGCCAGTTGCGCTCAAGTTCTTCGAGTGCTTTGTCAAGTGCAGCACTAGAAAGTTTTGCTTTAAGTTCAGCACGCGTTTTTGCGTGCTGTCGGCGATTTTCTTCTTTTAGTTCTGTTGCATTGGCTAACATAGAGCGTGGCGTTTCCAAACCGATTTTTGCCATTGCTTGGCGGAATAAAGCACGATCTTCAGCTTTATCAATAGCATCAGCATTTGCCCCTATCATTTCAACATGATAGCGGTCTAAAATACCCATACGCTTTAATGATAAAGCAGTGTTGAGGGCTGTTTGTCCTCCCATAGTGGGCAAAAGGGCATCGGGACGTTCATGGGCAATAATTTTAGCAACTATTTCAGGCGTAATGGGCTCTATATACGTTGCATCAGCTAGATCTGGATCTGTCATAATCGTGGCAGGATTAGAATTTACCAAAATAATTCGATAACCTTCTTCTTTTAATGCTTTACAGGCTTGTGTGCCTGAATAATCAAATTCACATGCCTGACCAATGATAATAGGTCCTGCTCCGATGATAAGAATAGATTTTATATCTGTGCGTTTGGGCATGGCTTTTTCCTATGACAAATATCTGTGCACGATTGTTGCGGGTAAAATATTTCAGTTCTGAGGCTACAGTCATTTTATAAGTTAAGTGACAAAGAAAGTAAGCACTAAAATACCTTTTCCATGCTTTTTTTCATAAAATTGAAGATAATTTTTTTGAGCTGAGTCATCTCGTCAGTATATCAAAAGTATGGCCTTTGATAAAAAATAATAAAAGCTGGAACATCTTTCCAATCCATTGTCGGCACATTTTGTGTTTTATGACGTTGTTTGTCTAAGAGGGCGCGTGTTTTTTCTGTTGCTTGTAAAACATAAGCCACTATTGATGGTTCGATGGGGTTTTGTAAAATGAAATGGGAAGTTTATCTTGTTGTTCCGTAAAATACTGCCGTTTAGAGCTGTGATATAAGGTATGAAAATTTACCACATTAAGGTATTTTTTGTTAGAGTATATGATAGAATTCAGGGCAGTATTTGTCTGTAGGGAGCTTATGAAATAAATCATATGAAATGGTCTCAGTTAGAATCTGTCAGATAAAAAGCAAGATTGTTGATAGATCGGCTCTGGTCGAAGTTTTTGTTTTAGGGTAGGAAGAAAGTCAATCTATGTATATTTCCCTTTCATAAAAGAGTGAGAGTGTATTTTAATACAATGGCTAAGGAGATAATTTCAGAATGATTTTGTTTGTTGTTAAAAGATAGTAAATACTCTCCCTTTACTTTATGGATGATGTTCAAAACTTTTTAAAATATAAAGAAGGCTAAAATGCTGAACATTTCTCAAACGAAGATATTCTGCCTGAAAGATGTATCAATAGGAAAGCTTTTGGTGGCTAGGTCTCAAAAAGGAATTTGTCATATAGCGTTAGGAGACACTATAGAGCAATTATTACAGGAGTTTACGATACGCTTTGGCAATGCACAACAAGTTGTAGGTGACAATACATTTAAGAGAGAAGTTGCTCATATTATAGCCATGATAGAAACACCTAAGTTGGTAAAAAAATATAATTTTCCCTTAGATATAAATGGTACAGTTTTTCAACGACAAGTATGGGCAGTATTATGTAGTATACCATGTGGTGAAACTATTTTATATGAAGTCTTAGCGTGCCATATTGGTATACCGAACGCTTTTCGTGCCGTTGCTAATGCGTGTGCACGTAACGAACTGGCTGTTATCATTCCTTGTCATCGTGTTGTGCGTAAAAATGGTTTTATTTCAGGGTATCGTTGGGGCGCCAAACGGAAACAGATTTTGCTACAACGAGAACAAAATGGAGAAATTTAACTTTGTGTGATGGGCATTATAATCGTTACAGTTGTGCCTTTCATTTCTTTTGAAGTAATTTCAAGTTTTCCTTTGTGAAGTTCTAGCAAGGAGCGTGAAATGGCTAAGCCAAGACCTGAGCCCGTGTGAGATTTAGTAAGCTGATTTTCGACTTGTTCAAAAGGTTGCCCAAGTTTTTTAATTGCTGATTGGGGAATACCAACACCTGTATCTGTAATTTTAAAAATAAGGTTATTTTTTTTCTTGAAAGCGCAGACATCAATATTTCCGCCAGAAGGCGTAAATTTAACGGCATTAGAGATGAGATTAAGGAAAATCTGTTTCATTGCACGACCATCAACTTCAGCATGAAGTTCTGGGGTAATGTTTGTTGTAACAACAATATTTTTTTCTTGAGCTTGAGGCGTGAGTGTTCGTACTGCTTCACTAATGATAGGCTCAAGATCGGTATTTTTACAATCAAGCGTAAATCTTCCAGCTTCAATTTTTGACATATCAAGGATGTCATTGATAAGGGTTAGAAGATGGGTTCCTGAATTGTAAATATCATGCATATATTCCTTATAGCGTTGTGAACCAAGAGGGCCAAAAGTCGATTGCAACATGATATCTGAAAAACCGAGAATAGCATTCAGTGGCGTGCGCAATTCATGAGACATATTGGCTAAAAATTCTGATTTAGCCTTATTAGCACTTTCGGCGCGTTCTTTTTCTGCTTTCAAACTTTTATTAAGTTTTTCAACTTCTGTTGCGCGTTGTTGAGCACTTCCTCGAGCACGTTTGAGTTCTTGAATGAAAGAAAAAAGACGCCTTTCACTGTCTTCAAATTTTTCCTGTTGTTGTTTAAGCTCAGAAATGTCAGTACCAATACAAACCAATCCTCCGTCTTGGGTTCGCCGTTCGTTAATTTTGAGCCAACAACCATCTGCCGTTTGGCGAATACTGGTTAAGTTACCAGTACCATCATCTTTAAGGGGATATTCACTGAGTGCAGGGCGTGCCATGGCTTCGACGGTTGCACGTTGGATACCGGATTGTAGAATTTGTTTAGGAATAGCAGCATATTCGCAAAATTTGCTGTTGGACATGACTAAACGTCCTTCTGAATCCCACAAGACGAAAGATTCTGAAATATTTTCAATAGCATCACGAATACGAAGGTCAGCTTGCGCTGTTTGTTCAGCCAATTGTTGCTGTTCACTAATATCGAAGGAAATACCAACCAAATGGGGTTCTTCTTCTTCAGTAACTTCAGCACGAATCCGCATCCAGACATAATGGCCATCGGCATGGCGCATGGGAACATTAATATCGATATGCTTTTTTTTACCGCTCATTAATTCCTGAGCAAGATCAAAAAAATTCGCATCATTTGGATTGATAATGGCGCTAATTTGGGAAATTGATAGCAGTGCATCTTGAGGGACATAGCCCAGCATTTCATACATTGCTCGTGACCAGTAGACGCGTCCACTTGCCATATTCCAATCCCATAGTCCACAGCGTCCACGCATCATTGCCATATCAATACGGTTTTGAATTTTTTCTGAGACAAGATCCGTTTTGCGTGCTCGTACAATTTGGTTGTAATAAGCATAAAGAAGAGCGAGGATAACGCCACTAGTTCCAATGAATAGGGTTATATTTAACGAGAGAATTTTCCGCCATTGCATGGCGCTATCTTGCATTTTTTCGCTAATGAATACGCCATATTGCCCATTTTCTGTTTGCTGAAATGAAGCAAGAGCAGGGGCATCTTTTCCTATTGTGATTTTCATAATTCCAACGTGCTGTCCAAGAGATTGTAAAGCAATACTGTCAGAGATAAAATTTTGCAAAGGTTTTCCTAAAGCAATCTCTGAACTGGATGAAGCTAAGACATTTCCTTTTTGATCAATAATGGCGATTAGAGTGCTAGGATTAATAAGATCTTGATTACGAAAAGTGGTGAGGATATTTTGCAAATGACTATGAGAAAGGGCAGAGACTTTTCCTTTCTGAGAGACAGCCAGTAAGTCATGATTAATTGTATTGGTAATATGAGAAGCTAAGAGAGTGATGGTAGAACGCGTGTTCTTATCAATCGTGTTACGCCAATCATAGAGTGATACAAAACGAATTGATGCAAGTACAATAAGAAATGCTAAAATGACAAACGGAAGTGAGCGACGCAACCAAGGTTCAATAAAGAGAAGCTTTTGATAGGCGGAGCCAGAAAGCAGATGAATACGTTTTTTCTGCGCTTTATGACTTGGAGCGCTCGATTTTGAATCAGCATATATCTCCCTTGGCGCATTATATGCGTCCAATTTAGCCATCTCTTGTTCCTTTAATTACAGAATAATGTGATTTAAAAACTGCTTCGATATTCATAGTAACCCCATCGAGTGCAATGAATCAAAACAGGAGTCTTCTGTCCAGTCTTTTTTTTAAAAAAATAATTTTACTTCTATGAACTTGGAATATGAAAAGGAAAAGGCACTTTAAATATGATCTATAAACAGGCTTAGATTGCCTGTTTATAGATTTAATGATGATCGAATAGTCTGTAGAATTTATTTAAAAAATATTATAGAATATTGATTTAAAATAATTTTTTGTTTCAAGTGAGCAGACGGTTGATGATATCAGCGACATCGCTTGATAATTTTGGCGCAGCAGCAATTGTTTTTAATTCAGTTTCAAGTTTTTGTTGTCGAATGGGTTCTAATTGTCGCCAAGAGCGCATCGTCGTTAATAATCGTGAAGCGAGCTGTGGATTTTTTTTGTCAATTTCCAAAATGATTTGGCAAAGAAAATGATAAGATGCTCCATCTATCCTGTTAAAGCCCGTGAGATTGTTAAAGGCAAAGACACCGATTAGGGAACGCACACGATTGGGATTGTCTTTTGAAAATAGCGGGTGTTGCATGAGCTTTTGAACATCCTTGAGCGTTGATGCTCCTGCAACCATTGCTTGAATGGAGAACCATTTATCCATGACCAAAGGATCATGGTGATAGCGGTTTTCAAAATCATTTAAGGCATTTTGCGCCTGCTCACTTTCATTAAAACGCTTCACGAGAACAGCGATACTAGCCATACGGTCAGTCATATTATCAGCTGTTGCATATTGTGCGGCAGCACGATTTGGATTGGCCTCAGTAATGGAAAGATAATCCAGTATTATATTCTTTAATGCTCGCTTTCCAGCTTGTACAGTGTTTGATGAATAGGGCTCTTTGGTTTGCATTTGCCCATAAAATTTTGTGAAGAGCCCTTGATGTGTATGTGCGAGCGAAGCTAAAAACTGATTGCGCACATGATGAATACGCTCTGGGTCAACATTTTTACCAAGTGTATGGGCAAGTTCAACTTCGCTCGGTAAACTTAAACAAAATGCACGAAACTCAGGTTCAAGACTTTCATCTGTAATGATAGCTTCAATCAATTTTATCAAAGCAGAGGGCATCCCCTCTTTTGCTTTTGTTTCATCTTGAATGCTTTGAATCAAAGCTTGCGTCATTAAATGATTAAGAGATTGCCAGCGATTGATGTGATTGTCATCATGTTGTGCAAGAAAAATAAGTTCGCTTTCATTGAATGGAGTTTGTAGATTGATTGGCGCAGAGAAGTCTCTAAGCAGTGATAAAACAGGTTTTTCACGCAGACCCTTTAATGTAAACGTTTGGTTTTCCTTGGATAAAAGCATAACGTTTGATTGAATATCTGTATCCGCTTCATAGGTGAGGTTTTCTCCATTAGGTCCTAACAAGCCAAATAATATAGGGATAAGCATGGGCTTTTTTGTATTTTGTTGTGGGGTTGCCGGAATATGTTGCTTTGCATGAATTGTTAAAACACCATCGCTATAATGACTATCGATTTTTACATTTGGTGTTCCAGCTTGTTCATACCACAACATGAATTGGGAAAAGTCTTGACCAGATACTTCAGCAAAACAGGTGATAAAATCTTCAATTGTACAAGCTTGTCCATCATGACGTTGAAAATAAAGATCAGTACCTTTACGAAACAGAGAGGGTCCTAAAATAGTCCGTATCATGCGAACAACCTCAGCACCTTTTTCATAAACAGTTGTGGTGTAAAAATTGTTAATTTGGCTATATTGACGAGGACGTACAGGATGAGCGAGGGGACCAGCGTCTTCGGCAAATTGAGTAGCTTTTAATGTTTTTATATTTTCAATTCGCTGTAGGCTGCGTACATTTTGATCTGATGAAAATTCCTGATCACGATAAACAGTGAATCCTTCTTTTAAACAGAGTTGAAACCAATCGCGACAGGTAATACGATTACCGCTCCAATTATGGAAATATTCATGTGCAATGACACGTTCAACATTTCTATAATCTTGATCGGTTGCTGTTTCAGGATCTGCGAGAACATATTTATCATTAAAAACGTTAAGTCCCTTGTTTTCCATTGCTCCCATGTTAAAGTCGGACACAGCAACAATATTGAAAACATCAAGATCATATTCGCGCCCAAAACATTGTTCATCCCAACGCATGGAACGTTTAAGAGCATCCATTGCATAGGTTGCGCGTTTGGTTTTTCCTTTTTCCACATAGATACCAAGCTCGATACGTCGTCCAGATACAGTTGTAAAATGATCTTCTAACTTATCAAGATCTCCACCTACTAAAGCAAAGAGATAAGATGGTTTGGGATAAGGATCTTCCCAAATGGCAAAATGGCGATTATTCTCTAAAGTTCCTGTTTCCACTAGATTACCATTTGAAAGCAAGATTGGGATTGTTTGGGAATCTGCTTCAATTTTCACTCTATAGGTAGAAAGAACATCTGGGCGGTCGTAAAAATAAGTAATACGACGAAAGCCTTCCGATTCGCATTGTGTGCAATAAACACCATTTGAAAGATAAAGGCCCATAAGTTGGCGGTTGCTTTCAGGATTCAGTTCCGTAACCAATTTCAATGTAAAAAGAGCCGCTGGTGGGTTTGTAATTTCTAAACGTGAAGGCGTCACTTTATAAGTGTTTGGGGCTAACGTCTCACCATTGATAGAAACGGAAATTAAAGTAAGATCATCACCAGAAAGAACAAGAGGTGTTAATTCTTTTGTATTGTGACGGGGTTCAATAGACAATATGGCTGTAACATAGGTTTTTGTTGGTGCCAATTGGAAGGAAAGTTGTGTTTTAGGGATAGCGTAAGGGGTTGGCTGATAGTCTTCCAAACGATAAATAGATGTTGTTGGCTGTTCCATAGTTTTTCCCATTCGTATTTTAAGAGTTAAAGAAGGTGTTTAATTTTAGAGTCAAAGAAGATTACAGAATTACAAAAGGCTATCGAGGCGATTTTTTACTTCTAAGAAGTCTATCCATGTAAGTTTTTTTTGACTAGGGGTTCGGAGAAGGTAGGCAGGGTGGAAAGTTGGCATAACAGGTATTTTAATATTATCCTCACTTTCATAAATATGCCATTTCCCTCGTGTTCGGATAATCCCATTTTGAGATCCCGTAAGAAGCTGTGCAGCAATGCCTCCCAGTGCTATAAGTACACGAGGACGCGCTAAATGAATGTGCCGTTCAATAAAAGGACGGCACAAGGCAACTTCTCTTGGTGTTGGTGTACGATTTCCTGGTGGACGCCAAGGAATAGTGTTGGCAATGTAAACATTATTTCTTGTTAAGCCAATTGATGCGAGGATTTTATTAAGCAACATCCCTGCTTTTCCCACAAAAGGAATTCCTTGTATATCCTCTTCTCGTCCTGGTGCTTCGCCTATAAGCATCAGGGGGCTTCCTGCTGTTCCATCTGAAAAGCAGGTATTTTTTGCTGTCAATTTTAGTGAACAGCCATTAAATGCGAGGAGCGCAGATTTTAATTCATCAAGTGTTTTTGCATTGTTTGCACTCTCTATAGCTGTGGGTTCATTTTGTATAGCCCCCCTAGAGTTATGCAGCGGACGATGATCTGATTTTACGGTGGGAGATGTTTGTTGATTATGAGAAATGTTCACGACAGATATTAATTTGCTCTCTGAACAAGCAGACTGCTTAAAACGATTAATAGGGAAATTTGTCAGAACAGCATCCGCACCACTTTCTTTATAAAAGTTTAAGAGTTCTTCATAGGAAATTGAGCACGGCGTTTGATTTAACATTTTATTTTTTCTAATGATCTAGCAACTATAGATCAAACAAAATTATCCTTCAAGTTTTATAAATGTATTCGCTAGCCATTAATGTACAAGAACGCTGATAGGATTCTCTCTTTTCACAAAAAAGGCAAATCGTAAAATGCGAGTGTTCGCGATTATATACATCTTTAAATGTACATTTTGTTTAAATTACGCTATTTTAAATTTTTAAACAGACTAAGCTCTTTATAATAAAAGAATTCTCTACTGAATGCAAGTGGTATGATAACATTTTTGATCATTATATTCTATATTTAATAATTAATGAAAGTGACTTTTATAGTATTTTATTTGTAAAATTAAGTATAAATTTTTTATTATTATACTTTTATCTTTTTTTTAATAATTTTTATTAAAAATATTAAATATATGAATGAGATATATAAATATTACTTTTATATGAGAAAATATTAGATATATGAGAAAATACTAAGACTTTACAAACTGTTTTTACAATGGGTTGAAAGCAATGTGTAGATATATGCTTTTGCTTTTTTTACAGCTGAAATGAGAGGTTCATTTAATGCTAAATGCGTAGCAATAGCGCTTGAGAGAATGCAACCTGTTCCTCGCATTGTTCCTTTTAAACGTGGCGTAGAAATATTTATGACTTCAGTTTTGTCAATGAAGCTATCAATTGCAAGAGGACCCTCTGCATGTCCCCCTTTTACTAAAATAGATCGAGCTCCCAATGACAAAAGTTTTTTTGCTTGTTGTATTGCTTGCTCATCATGAGATGCCAATGGACTTTGGCTAAGAAGAGCAAGTTCTTCTCTATTCGGTGTTAAAAGAGTAACATGAGGAAGCAGTTTATCGATCATAGTGTCGATGATTGTTTCCGTTGTTAGTTTTCCTCCTGATGAAGCGACAAGTACAGGGTCCAGAATAACTGGAACATGGGGATAGTCTTTGAGTACGTTACAGATTGCTGCTATAATTGCTTTTGTCCCCGTCATACCGATTTTTATTGCGCTTATTGGATTTGCTTCTAGGGCAGCACGCATTTGCGCAGCGACGAGATCTCCACGCATTGGAATGATTTCGGCAACGCGATTATCATCTTGTACGTTAACACAAGTGATTGCTAAATTTGCTTTTATTTGAAAATGTGCAGCGGTTTCTATATCACAAACAATACCGGCACCTCCTGTAGGATCCGTGCCCGCAACAATAAGAATGGAAGGTATCAACGCCATGTTTGTGTCACTTTTATCCACTGCTGGACACGCTCTTCAGGTTTTTTATGGAGGATAATATCAGTCACAACAGCAGCACTATTTGCTCCTGCTTTTAAAACATCAACTGCGCGTTCTGGTGTTAAACCACCAATACCCACCAAAGGTAAAGCACCAATCCGCTTTCTCCATTGTTTGATTTTTTCTAGTCCTTGCGGCATCCATTTCATTTTTTTTAAGATTGTCGGATAAATAGGACCAAGTGCAATATACTCAGGATTAACAGAGAGTGCGATATCCAATTCATGTTCATCATGTGTACTAAGACCAACTTTTATACCACTTTTACGAATTGCGTGAAGATCAGCATTGCTTAGGTCTTCTTGTCCCAGATGAATAAAATTGCACTTTTCATCAATTGCTATTTCCCAATGATCATTAATAATTAATTGTGCTTCCAATTTATTGCATATGTTTTTTGCGCGCTTGATATGTTGACGGATTATTTGTTGATTTTCATGTTTCATACGCAATTGTACGAGCTTGATGCCAAGAGGGAGCAAACGTTCAATCCAATCAGCGTTATCAACGATGAGGTAAAATGGATCCAGTTTCATGAAAATACTGCTTTTCCAATGACTGGCGTTGAAGGGACTGCTACATTGCGTGCTTCGATCATGCCAGCTTTATATCCCATACGTCCTGCTTGAACAGCTTTAGAAAATGCTTCAGCCATTAAGACAGGATCACCTGCTTTAGCAACTGCGGTATTAAGCAGTACTGCATCATAACCGAGTTCCATCGCAATGGCGGCATGTGATGGGCGTCCAATGCCGGCATCAATAACAAGAGTAGCGTCAGGAAGGTAAGCACGGATAGAACGCAGTCCATCAGTATTATGAGGTCCTTTGGCAGAACCAATAGGAGCACACCAAGGCATAATAACACGGCAACCAATGTCGAAAAGTTTTTCAGCAACAATGAGATCATCCGTTGTGTAAGCAAAAATTTTGAAACCTTCATTGTTTAAAATTTGTGCTGCTTCGATTAAGGAAAAAATATTTGGCTGTAAGGTGTCTGGGTTTCCTATCACTTCGAGTTTAATCCAAGCTGTTTTAAAGAGATCTCTTGCTAATTGCGCTGTGGTTACGGCCTCTTTAACAGTATAACAACCAGCAGTATTAGGAAGCACTGTTACTCCAAGTTCTTGAAGAAATTGCCAAAATTGTCCACCTTGTTTTCCACCTGCCGTTTCACGACGCAAGGAAACAGTCACAATTTCCGTATTCGATTTATGAATAGCATCACGAAGAATTGTTGGTGAAGGATATTGCGCTGTACCTAATAGAAGACGGGAAGAGAATTGTCGTCCATAAAGATTCAGCATAATTTTAGCCTCCTTGCATTGGGCTTAAAATTTCAATTTTATCTCCTTCATGCAAGACAAATTGGTTTCGTGCATCTATGGAAACAACTTCAGCGTTAACAGCGGTTGCAAGCCAATTTCCTTCATACCCCAATTCTTCAAGTAAGAGACCGAGAGTCATAACTTCTGTTTGGACTGTTTCACCATTAACAAATATTTGCATGCTTTATTCCAATGCCAATTTCATTGCTCGTTTTGCCATTTCTGGAGACAAAAGAAAACCATGTCTATAAAATCCATTAATAGAAATACAATTACCATCTTTATGCACAGAAGGGAAGTTATCAGGATAACATGGACGAACACCAACGCCAGATTCAATAATTTCTGCTTCAGCAAAAGCAGGATGTAAAGTATAAGCCGCGTTGAGCAGTTCCATCATTGATCTCACTGAGATTGCACCATCAAAGTCACTTTCAATCATTGTTGCACCAATCATAAAAATATTATCTTGTCGAGGTACAATATAGAGAGGAAACCGTGGATGAAGAAGACGAATTGGACGCAAAATTTTAATATCGGTGCAGCGCACGAGAAGCATTTCGCCGCGTACGCCCCGTATATTTTTATCTTTTCCTAAACGTGCTATTCCTGTTGCATCAATAACAATATCAAAATTTGTTTCAGCCGTCTCTACATCAACAAAACACGCTCCATTGTTGAGAAGCTTTTCTTTTAAAGCCATAAGTGCTTTGCGAGGATCAATATGGGCTTCATTTTCATAAAAGAGCGCACAGTTAAAACGTTCCGCAAGATCTGGTTCAAGATGAGCTATTTCTATATTATCTATGGTTTTGTGATTATGCGTGCGTCCAGAAAACCGTTCAAGCTCTCCTCTATCTCGTGTAGGTGCAACCACTAAAGTGCCTTTTTGTATGACAAGGTTGGGAAGCGTTTTACGCCACCACTGTATAGCTTGTATACCAAGATCTTCAACAATCTGTTCCGCATTTTCTTTCTCACAGTAAGGTGCGAGCATTCCTCCTGCATACCAACTAGCACTTCCTATAGGAGAATGAGGGGGAGCTGATATAGTAACAGAAACACCTTTTTGCTGTAACATAAAGGCAACCGTTAAGCCGCCTACACCTGCACCTTTGATAAGAATGTTCTTCAACTGTTTACTTTCTCTTTTTGAGGAGGAACAATTTCCATATAAAGGTCACCATTTTTCTGATATTTCTCGGCCATGGCGATCATACCTTCCCCTTTTGTTTTTCTTATTGCTGCTGCCTCACGAATATCATGAGAAATACGCATAGAACAGAATTTTGGTCCACACATGGAACAAAAATGTACCAATTTATGGGCTTCTTTAGGCATTGTCTCATCATGAAAGGCACAGGCTGTTTCCGGATCAAGAGAAAGGTTGAATTGATCATGCCATCTAAAATCAAATCGTGCACGCGAAAGAGCATTATCGCGCAATTGTGCTCTAGGCAAACCTTTGGCAAGGTCAGCGGCATGAGCAGCAATTTTATAAGTGATCACACCAGTTTTTACGTCATTCCTATCGGGGAGTCCTAGGTGTTCTTTAGGCGTTACATAACACAACATAGCTGTTCCAAACCATCCAATCATAGCGGCACCAATTGCTGATGTAATATGATCATAACCAGGAGCAATGTCGGTTGTAAGAGGTCCCAAAGTATAAAAAGGCGCCTCGTGACAGAGATCTAATTGTTGCTCCATATTTTCTTTAATTTTGTGCATTGGGACATGCCCAGGACCTTCAATCATAACCTGTACATCTTTTTCCCAAGCAATTTTTGTCAATTCTCCCAAAGTTTTAAGCTCTGCAAATTGGGCTTCATCATTGGCATCGGCAATAGAGCCAGGGCGCAATCCATCTCCCAAGGAAAGAGAGATGTCATACGTGCGTGCAATATCACAAATTTCATCAAAATGTTCATAAAGAAAACTTTCTTTGTGATGATGCAAGCACCATTTTGCCATAATAGAACCACCTCGTGAAACAATACCTGTTACCCGATCAACGGTCAAAGGGATAAAAGGTAATCTTAATCCCGCATGAATGGTAAAATAATCAACACCTTGCTCTGCTTGCTCAATAAGGGTATCACGGAAAATATCCCATGTTAAGTTTTCGGCAATACCCTGTACTTTTTCGAGTGCTTGATAAAGTGGAACAGTCCCAATGGGAACAGGGGCATTTCGAATAATCCACTCACGAATATTATGAATATTTCGACCTGTTGAGAGATCCATAACTGTATCTGCTCCCCAGCGAATGGCCCAAACCATTTTATCAACTTCTTCTTCCATAGATGAAGTCACTGCTGAATTGCCAATATTGGCATTAATTTTAACACGAAAATTACGCCCAATAATCATGGGTTCGCACTCTGGATGATTAATGTTTTGTGGAATAATGGCGCGTCCACAAGCAATTTCATTGCGAACAAATTCGGCAGTATAAATTTCTGGTATTGATCCAGCAAATGTTTCATTTGATGGTACATTCTGCCGTTCTTTTACTGCTAATCCTTCATTTTCTCGTATAGCCACATATTCCATTTCCGCTGTAATAATGCCTGCGCGCGCGTAAGCCATTTGTGTAATTGCTTTGCCATTTTTTGCTCGTAAAATGGGACGTTTTTGTTTAAAGGTTGGTGTAAGGTTTTTATCAGAAGCCAATCCATTATCTTCAGGTTTTACTAATCGTGCAGGATAAGTTTCAGTATCATCCCGCTTAGAGAGCCAAGGCAAGCTAATTGCTGGCAAGCCTTTTGTAATATCAATGATCATATCTTTATCTGTGTAGGGGCCAGAAGTATCGTAGATGTTTAAAGGTTTTTCACCACTGCCACCAGCCAATGAAATTTCACGCAATGGTACGCGTACATCAGAAAAGATAGAACTTTGTTGATAAATTTTGCATGAAGCGGGAAAGGGGTTACAACTGATTGATGGAGTATTTTTTTGCACAAACTTTTTCCTTATAGACACAGAGTTCAAAAATAGGTTGCGATGTTAATGGGGATGTATTCAAATTATCAACCACGAGCATTCGGATGAATAGGCATAGTATTGCTTTATAGCAAAGCAACCCCAATAAAGCTTAAGAAAATTTATTTTGAAAAATTGATACAATATCTATTTTCATATTTGCTTGCCTCCTCCCACTTAAAGTATTTTTGTTAATACGAATATGGTTGGCTTAAATATCTATATTGTCAATCATAAAAATATATTTAAACGATTTTGGTGTATTTTTTAAGAGTGAAAATAGATATTATGAAGTGATAAACTATGATACTGAAGCTTTTATAAACAAGAATAAAGTTAAAAACGGATTATCAAGGAAAAATTAGATAGTTTATAGCTCTGATCGAGATTTTTTTCATATTAAAGTAATAACTCAGAATACCATAAGATTCTTTCATCATACATCTTTTCATATAAAATCACTTCCTTGCACGTCATCAGTGGGAGCATATGGGGCAAAACACTTGAAGAAAGGAAGCCAAAAGTCATTCATGAACATTCTCAGATGCGAGGACTATCGCAATGTGGGGACCAACAAAATGTATAATGGGTTCTAGCTTGTATCTTCAAAAGCTTAAAGATGATGATCTGTAATGGCTTATCATTGTATCATTGACGTGCGCTGTCGTAAAATGAACGGAGTATATTTTAAGCAATATTTCTTTAATAAAGTGCGTGATATGCAAGATCATTATATTTTGTGTGGGGCATTCTATTTTTCATGAGGGGATGTTCCCATTAAGAGTGCGATAAACAAAAGCGTGAAACAATACCTAATCTTTATTATTAAAAATAATATTGCCTTGAATGTTTTAAAAATCGTAAAGCTGAATTAAAAAATGATGATGAAAATGAACAAAGGCTTTTCATCTTGAGATTTCATAAACACTTTTAAATAGTTGGAAGAGAGAGGAAAGCAAAAGGATGTATCTCAGCATAAAGTACTACGTAAATTTATTAATTAGTTTGCATAGAAATGTGTACAAAGCGCTGTGTTTTAGCTTAAGACGAGGTAAAAATTCATTTTCTGAGACATAAAGCTCTTTGTTTTCAAGGTAAAGTTATTCAATAGTCATGTGATATCGTGCAACAATATTACAGATAAGAAATCATTAATTATATACAAAAAACTTTCTAATTATAACAAAGTGCTCTTATTATTATAATAGAACAAGAGAAAAATTGAGTAAAGTTTCATCAAAAAATTTTTAAACACTAAAATAGCTAATAAATAAAAAAATAATAGTCTTATAGAATAGTATATTTTATATGCTACAGAATTTATTATAAAGAAAAAATATATAATATTTTGCTATGTTTATTATATAGTGTTAGTCATACACAAAATTATTTTTTCTAATATTATATAAATACGTGGATTAATAATTTAAACAAACGCAAACAAAGAATTATTATGATAATGACTAACAAAGCCCAAAACCAATTTTTGAATAAGTAGGGAATTATGAGGAAGAGTAACCAAATTCCCACCAACATTGCTATTATTAGCAATGTTACAATTGGTAGCCATATAAAAGCTGCAGCTACTATACAGGCAAAGATGATTGGTATACCCCAGAGATAGATAAATGTGTTAACAAGAGACTCATAGATAAATTCATTAGTGAATTCTTTATCTATACTATCATAGCATTCTATAATCGCTTTTCATTGTCCCAGTAACATCATAAAACTTGTTATGAATATCATAAAAGATATAAAAACAGCTTATCTTTTAGATCTTGTTAAAAAAATCATTCTTAAGTAGTGCAATTATACTAAATAATAAGGTAAATGCTGGAAGGAATAGAAAAGAACACCTAAAATATTCTCTTTTCCATTTTACTGTAACGATTTTAAGCATTCCCCAACCACCCAATGAAAAGATTATAAACAAAAATCCTAATATACTGCATACTATAAGATCTCCAAAACTCATATCTCCATCTTTCTTTTGTGGATTCATTAAGATATTTATATCAATACGTATTATATTTTTGTAGACTAGAACAGATCACATTTCACTCATGTATGGTAAGATTATGTATGATACATCTAGAAAGTCTGGAATTTCTGAGTTTTTTTATTACATGAAGAAAATGTTTCTGACATTGGAAAATATAGTGATAACTCCATCTAGAGTTGGTAAAGGGTGTAGCTAATAAATGATGTGTATTTTAAAGGGAAGATAGAAGTTAAAGGTGCAGAGAACACTGAAAATAAAGTCGGTAATGAGTGGAAGGGATATTCTCTTTGGAAAAAACAAGCCATGGATAGTCCAGTTGTCTGGCTACTTATTTAGCAAGATTCTGTAAGATGTTTTTTTTTGATAGTTAAGAGTATAGCAAGTGTTAAATCGATAGATCGTATTTTTTGTTTGGATTGATGAGGCGGATGAGTTAACAAAACAGTTTGGAGAATGTTTTTTTATATTGCCATGAATTAAGAAGACACCAATAATTGCAAGATGTTGTTTAGAATGATTTATTGTTCTTGCAAAAAAAATATACATATAATAATATATATATATATAGGGAGAGGTGTGTTAAGTGTGGGAGAGGAGAAGTTGGTTACGGGGCATTTAAAAAACAAGGGTATTGTTCATAAAAATTGGGGGAGGGTATCAGGTTATGTTTTTTAATGTTTTCCGGATCGGATACAACCTTCAGATTTGGTGAAGGTGTGTGATGTTTCTTTAGTATTTCAAAGTATTTCATTGAACTGGAAATGAAAGTGTGAAGAAATGGCCATATTGAATATATTCTCTATGATGCATTTAGATTAAACAAAAGCTTGTTCAAAAAAACATTGGTGCTGATCTTGTAACACAATTTCAGGAATAAAATAGAACAAAGTATCTGCGTGTAAATAAAAACATAATGAAGCATGCAAAGAATTTGAAGCTAACTTTTAAAATTTTAATACAAATGATAGCCAAAAGATAGAGTTACTTTGTTTAAAATATATGGTATAAAATATCGACGAGATAGATTTAACCTATTGAAAAAAATAAAAAAAGATAATGTTTAAGTCAGAAACTTTCTATGTGGATGATAAGTTATTACATTCGATAATGGTTATATAAAATCCATAATAAGAAAAATTTTGAACAGTATTTATAAATTTTGCAACAAGATGCAAGATTTGAAAAATAATTATATAACAACAGCAAAGCAAGAAAACAAGATATTAAGTAACATCAGATGAGGTGGCTACATTATATATTAGAAGTGAAAGCATTAATACTAATGTTATGAAAAGCGTCTGATGAATTTAGGTTATTAAATTGCAAGGAGTGAAGAGAGGTAAAATGCGTAAATACAGATGGTGCAGTAGTTATGATGTACCAATAAACAGCGACAGCACATTTTAGTGCACAGAATGAGAAGTTGTTAGAAAAACTATGAAAATAATGGGGGATTTATAATGTCTAATATTTACGATTGGTCTCTAAAGGCTGATGAAAATGCTTATTCAGATAGTATCATCAATTGGGCAGAAGGTCAGCCGCCTAGTTCTGTTAATGATAGTGCACGGGTGATGATGCAGCGCGTGCGTGAATATCTTGCAGATAATGGTGGATCTATTAATTCAAGCTTTATAGTAAATGTGGAAGATAAAACAACATTAATTACCTTAAAGACAGTTTCGCCTATAAAGAAATACAACAATGATATCGTCATACGTTTTAAAGCTTGTGGTGTAAATATTGGCGTGACAACAATAACCGTTAATAATATAGGAGAAAAGCCTATCTATAAAGCCACTGATGCGGGGATTATACCATTAGAAGGTGGAGAATTTCAAACAGATGGCATTTATGAAATGGTATATAATAATGGTGTTTTAATAAAAGAGCATGAGGGTTGGTATTTATTAAACCCTACACCACCAAAGATAGAAAGTTTTCCTTCTGGATTCATTGCAACATTTGCTATGCAAAATGTGCCAAATGGTTGGCTTTTATGTGATGGTAAGGCCTATAAGCGTGAAGATTATCCGCAGTTATTCAATGCAATAGGTGATAAATGGGGAAAAGACAGCAATAAAACTTTTAAAGTTCCTGATTTTAGAGGCATGTTTTTACGCGGCTTTGATAATGGTCGGGGTTTAGATGGTGATAGAAAATTTGCAGATGAACAACAAGATAGCATAAAATCACATACGCATATTGGGAGTATTGAAAATGCAGGCGAGCATGCGCATAATTTTGAGTATCAAGGGGTAGGATGGCCCGTTGGTGATATTGGGAGACTCCCGAATCATTATACTTATAATGCGACCCTTAAAGGGAGAACAGGTTCTGCTGGTGCACATACACACAAGGTAACTCTTTCCCATACGGGTGAGGCAGAAACGCGCCCTGTTAATACAACCGTTGTCTATGCTATAAAATCATGAGTATGTTTAAGTAATAATAATCTATACACCCTGATAATTTTGTTAACGCGGAGCAATTCCGCGTTATTTTCATATATATATATATATATGAAGAGAAAATCTATATTGTTAATACGATACTTGAGAGAGTCAAAAAACAATTTTAAAATGATAGAAAGAAAGAGTTAAGGATATAATTTATTATAAGAAAAAGAAAATCATGATTTTTTTATAATTGTATGATAACATAGAGAAAATGTGTAAAAATCATTCAACCTGAGGCATAAAAAAGTACAATATTTTTAACGTCTTTTGTGTAAAACAGCATACCCCTGTATGAATTAATTTATTTCGTAAAGATATCTCTCATCTTGTTGTCTATTTCTTTGCATTGCTATGGTATAGGCTTTACCTGTAAACGATAGTATTCCTTGAGTGGAATCATTGTTGTGCTTGTGAAGCAGCAGACAAACGCTATCTCTCTCCTCATCCCTATATTTCGCACTGTTTTTGCATTAGGGGGCTTATAAGAAGCGTTATTGAATTTATTTTAAAGTTTTTATTCAATAGTTTAATTATTTGTGATATGCCAACGAACATTTTTTTAACATAGAGAGAGAAAAGTAAAGAATATCATTATAAATCAATATTTATTTATACAAAAAGCTAAATTATATGTGTTATAAAGAAAATATTACCATTACAGCTACAAATAAATCTTTTATGGATGGGAGAAAGGTACTTGATTTCTACATGATCCTTAGAAGATATAAATAATACACCCCATTATTATAACAAAGGCATTTGTACGCATTTCTTGAATCATTTTTATAAAGATAAAAGTGATAGAAAGAGTGGGAAAACGCATATTTATGTTGTATAAATTAGTATTATCTAACAGTGTGATAGCAAAACAAAATTTCACATGTTTTTAGTTATGTAAAATCTTAAAAAATTTTAAACTAGTAGTTTTTTCCCAAAATATCTTTAGGGTGTTTGGTCTTCTTTTTTAAAATGACAGATGACAAAAAAAGCTCATATAAAAATAAAAAAATTCTTGAATATTTGCATGTTTTATTTTTCTATGGACTTTAGTTTTTAGATTGAAACCGATAGCTTAGAGATTTAATTTCATAGGAGGATACCGTTTGAGGGAGTATAAATGGGATATCTTCTTTAGGTAATTCAGAAACATTTAAAGAACAATGATAAACATCGCGGAGATTTTGTGTTGTCAAAACGTTAGTTGCATTTCCTTCGCAATAAATCTCTCCTTCCTTGAGCAAGATCATGTTATCTGCATAATGTGCAGCGAGATTGAGGTCATGAAGAACAGCAAGAACGCCGCCACCAGAATGGGCAAATTGTTTAGCAATATCCATAACGATGATTTGATGTTGAATATCGAGGCTAGCAATAGGTTCATCTAATATCATCCAGCGAGGAATCCCATTATGAACAGGTTTCCAGATTTGGCAAAGTACACGGGCAAGTTGTACTCTAGCTTGTTCTCCGCCTGATAATTGGTGATAATATAGGTTGCCATAATCAGAAAGGTCAACGCACTCTAAAGCTTTTTGGATAAGATTTTGCACTTTGGCTTTGGTAATGGTAAATTGGTTTACAGAAAGGCCAAGCCCTACAACTTCATGGACTAAGAATGGAAATACGAGCGTTGTTGATTGTGGTAGTACAGCGCGCATTTTGGCCATTTCATAAGTTTTTGTTTGGCATACATTATAACCATTTAAGGTTATTTTTCCACTGTAAGGAATTTCACCACTCAGAGCTTTGATAAAAGTACTTTTTCCTGATCCATTAGGACCAATAATAATGGTAAAAGCACCACTTTTAGCTTGAAGATTAATGTGTTTAAGAATCTGCTTCTTTCCGCGCTGAACACAAATATTTGTCGCTTCAATCATGAAAAATCTGTTCCTCGTTTGCATATAAGGATCCATAGAAAGAAAGGTGCACCAAAAAGTGCTGTTACAATTCCAATTGGCAATTCTGCGGGGGCAACAATTAAGCGTGCAAACGTATCAGCAAAAATAAGCAATGCTGCTCCCAAGAGAGCAGAACAAGGAATGAGATAGCGATGATCAGGACCAATGAGTTGACGTAAAATATGAGGAACAATAATACCAATAAAACCAATACCACCACTGACAGCAACAGCACTACCACACATAAGAGCAACAAGGGGAATAGCAATATTTTTAACGCGTTGAATATGAAAACCAATATGGCCAGCAACAGCTTCTCCAAGAGCAAGGGCATTAAGTGCTCGTGATAAAAAGGGAGAGAAAAGAAGACCAATAACGATGAAAGGGAGAACGAGCCATACTTTCAACCATGTAGCGCCTGCAAGAGAGCCAAGACTCCAAAAAGTGATATCACGTAATTGTTGGTCATTTGCGATAAAAATCAATGTTCCAACAACTGCACTGCTTAATGCGCCAAGAGCAATACCAGCGAGCAGCATGGTTGCAATAGAGGTAAAGCTATTATGCGTTGCTATTATGTAGAGAATAATCGTTGATAAAAGTCCACCAAAAAAAGCACCTATGATAACTTTGTAAGGCTCTAGAAAAGGTGCAAATGAAACAGGAAAAGCAATACCGACAACAATTGCTAAGACTGCTCCAAGTCCAGCACCTGCTGATACACCTATAATTCCAGGATCTGCAAGAGGATTACGGAAAAGCCCTTGCATAAGAACACCAGAGACAGCTAAAGCTGCTCCAATCAACAATCCAAAGATAACACGGGGAAGCCTTATGTCGATAAGCACGAGGTAATCACGCGTTTTACTACTTACTGAAAAATCTTGTGTAAGCATCACATGGAGGAGATCAACGAAAGAAACCTTTGCGGCACCATTCAAGAGCCCACCAAAAATACTGAAGATAAGGAATATTATTAAGCTTAATAATAAAATCTTCCCCTGCTTTGAACGGTTTATTTTTTTACCTTCTTTTGCTTCAGGTAAATGTATCATGGATGTACCGTCTACCATTTTTATCAGCTCTTACCGTTTTGATTTGCACCATAAAGTATCTCAATAAGCTCTCTTGATGCGTCTGCAGTGCGTGGACCAAATCCTAAAAAATACATAGCATCCATCTGTTTTATGGCATGATTTTTTGCTGCTGTTGTTGCTTGAACTGCCGGTATGGCTAAAATCTTATCAATGCTGGTTGATCTTGCACCATGTTTTACAAGTAAGATAACATCAGGATCTGATTTCAATAACGCTTCGCCATTGAGAAGTTTATATCCTTTATAATCGGTGATAGCATTGATAGCACCTGAAAGTTTTATCATACTATCAGCTGCAGTACCTGTTCCAGATGCCATGACGCGTCCATTTTGCACAGAGAAAACAAAAAGAACACGCTTTGGTGTTGTTACTTTCGTCAAAAGCGCATCGTTTTCTAAAAAATTACGCTTCAATTTTTCAATTAACGCAGCCGCTTGCACTTCTCGATGAATAGCTTGGCCAACGAGGCGAATCTTTTCTATCACATTTTCACGGGAGTAGTCTTCTGGTATGATCACCAGAGGTATTGATGTTTTTTTGAGAATATCAATTGTTGAAGCGGGACCGCTTCCTTCAACAAGTAATATGCCCTCTGGGGCAAGTGATAAAACACCCTCCGGTGAAAGAGCACGCATATATCCAAGCACAGGAAGCTTGAGCGCTTCTTGTGGGTAGACGCTTGTACTATCACGGGCGACAAGTTGATCTTGGGCTCCCAATGCATAGACAATTTCTGTAAGTGCTCCGCCGATAGAAACAATTCGAGCATTTTCAGGAAAACGGGTTGTAGGTTCAGCAATCACTTGTTTAGAAAAACAGGTAAGAGAGAGCAGTAAACATATAAGGAAAAGGTTTGATAACCTATGCAAAAGAGATATGAACATGTCTGACCTTACCTTATCTTAGTTACTGCTGTTTTCTTGACACGATGGTAAACCATTCAATAAAGAGCGCCAATCGTCACGTTCTTTTTGGCCCTCCTTGCGTACGCCAAAGAATTGAATAATCATCTCATCATCTTTATCGAAAACTTCAAGTGAGTTGACATACCCATCAATTGTAGGTTTGCGAACACGCCATACCTTCTTGATTCCAGAAACGAGTAAATGGAGGTGAAATTTCTGATCGAGAACATTAAGCCAAGGTCCCATTTGCTTAATGTTCTTTACTTGTCCAGTGAAAATTTGGATACATCCTTTATTTCCAACAAAACACATAATTGGTAACTCTTCTTGTACAACTTGTTTGAGCATCATCTCAACAGCTTCTATTTTTAACTCATCGGCAAATTCATTTCCGGCATGTTTTACAGCATTATGTCGATTAATTTTCAGTTCAGAAATAATTCCATGAAGTTGATGCACATCAGTCATCTGTCGCCAACGATCTCGGAACTTTTCAACATCTAACTTTGCCGTATCACATTGTACTGGAGTAGGAGCGGGAGAAATATCAAGTGCGGATGATTGATCTTCATGAAGCAACTTTTCAACAAGTGCAGCCCATTCTTCCATATTTGTTGCGTCTTGAGAATAGAGTTTGAAAATAGCAATGCCATATTGATCAAAAAATTGCAGACTTTTCATAGGTGTTCCGAGAATAGTCACGTCATGCTCGAAACCAAACTTCCACTGTTTTGAAAAAATACGCAAGTCAATTTCACCGAGTGTTATCGGAATATGTTGACTTTGAACAATCTTCTCAAAACATCCTGTTATTTCATGGACAGCATTTTCATTCCGTGTTAATGCCATGACTATTCCAAGTTTAGGAGCATTTTCCAAGAGAGTAGCGACATCAGCGCGTAGTTTTTTTGCTTTTCCAATTGTACAATAAGCCGCAATGAGTTCTGCTTCGGATATACCAATAGAGTCCGCAAAATCGCGGCTACGCATCTCTTTTTTTTCTTCACGCAAGCGAATAATCATTTCGGCTGTGTATGACATGGGCTTATCCTTATGTTACCTGTTTAAAGGTTAATTGTTTAATTTTTCAAATCAAAGAAAGTGAGTCGAACCACTATCGACTAATGGTCCAACTCACCACCAAATAAGCCCTTATTTTATCAACAATAGAACAATAAAAAACAATAAATTACAAAGAGCTAAAGCGCAAACCTCAAAATTTGTTGTTCAAAGAACAATAAGAATAGAAACGCAACAATTTATTCTTTATCGATATAACCTTTTTCATTGATCTAATGGTTAACAAAAGTGACTAAAATTTTTGCACGAACGAAACTTTAAAGTTGCGACCAGGCTGACTATAATAATCCTTCGGCGTTGAGCTTTCACCGGAAGGAAGATCTGATACATTCCAATATTTTTGATTGAACAGATTATAAACACCAGCCCTTATAACAGGACCCTTTTCACCAAAGGGCTTCAACCAACCTGACACATCAATAATATTATAACCTGGAATTTTTTGATAGTCCGATTCCTTAGCAACTTTATCACGTTTGGCAGATGAGGTAAGCACGACGTCTGCTCCCCAGATTTCTTTTGCATATCCGATCCCAGCAATCACTTTTAAAGCTGGAATTGAGTTAAGATATTCATCTTTATCAAGATCCTTTCCTTGCGAATAGGTAAGAGAAAAATTGCTATGGAATCCATCATTAAGAGCCAAATGTATTTTTGCTTCAGCACCATAAATACGCACATTCGCACGATTTGTATAATGGCGACGTCCCAATCGGTATTCCTCTGATGGCCCTATATCCACAGTATCTATGAAGTCCTTGTATTGATTGAAAAAGGCACTGAGTGAACCACCGAAATTTCCATTTCCATACCTTATGCCAACATCATACCCATTGCTCGTTTCTGCTTTTAAATCAGGGTTGCCCTTCGAGTAATAAGCAGGGGGTTTCATATAAGAGACGTAAAGTTCTGCAACACGTGGTGCACGAAAAGCCTGTGCCCATTGAGCATAAAGCGTTACTTGATCACGAACATCCCACTCCATACGTAATTTGGGAGAAAAACGTGAACCATTTCTTTCTGGAGGAAATTTGTCAGAAAGCAGAGCTTTCTCATAAGAAGACGTTTTCTGAGGGATATACTTATACCAATCATAACGAATTCCAGGTGTTATACGGAAATGGTTATCAGCAAAGCCAATTTCATCTTCAAAAACAAAACCCAAATTATAGCCATTTGTATCTGGTGAATCTGACCGATTAGCGGGTACAAAGAGGCACCCCCGTGCATTTTCCGGCAAGTGACAATTATCTTTCCCGAACAAATAATGATGAAACTTAGATGACACGACATTAGCGGCAAGCTTTAACGTATGATCTACAGTGCCAATATGAACTTTCTTGAGAGCATCAGCATTGAAACCATAATTGGTATTACGCAAAAAATTATCTCTCAAAAAATCCCCTTTGGGTGCCGAAACACGAAATGAAGTCGTAATATCATGACTTGATTGTCTTTGCCAATAAATCTGTCCACGAAACGCATCAAAAATAGCATCTTCATTGCCGTTATAGTCATAAGAAAGAGAAAAGCGTTCACGGAGTTTGTCGTCCTTCTCATAAACGGAACCAGGGGCATATCTGTCAGAAGCATTCAATAAATGTGTATCAATATTGTGACCAAAACGCTCTGCTGTAAAACCAAGCCGGTGATTGTCATCAAGGTATTGGTGAATTTTAAAGAGCAAATTATTTTGGTCAAAATGAGCAGGGTTTTTACGTGTGCGCTCTTCATAGCCTTCTAGAGTTCCCATATTTTTGCGCTCATGACCTTCCGCATAAGAACCTTGGAAAAGCAAAAACGTTTGTTGAGCACGCATTGCAACAGCTTGATCTACGTGCCAACTATTATCAACAGAATGATAACCACCTCTTATAAGACCACCCCAATTTTTTCCTTCTGTGATAAGATCTTCAGGATCAAGGGTACGCAACGCAACAACTCCTCCTAGTACACCAGAGCCATAAAGACTAGAATCCGATCCCTGAATAACATCAAGTGTGGAAAGCGCACTAAAGTCAAACATTGTGTTACCACTGTTCTCACGCAATATATCATTGAACCATGGAAGAACAATACCATCCATTGTTGTGAGAACACGGTTTGCTTCTAAACCACGAATGACAAAACTGTTATTGCTTGGGTTATAGCCCACGCTTGGATAAAGACGACTAATATCATAGGCATCAGTTATTTGTTTCTCACGAATATCCTTCGCGGTTTTTCGATCTGTCAGAATACTGACCGAATCCAAGGCCGTCCCTATTTTTTTCTCTTCAATAACAATTGGTTTGAGTTCAGTGACAGCACCTCCATCTTTATTTCGTGCAAAAACAAATGAAGGTATACAGACCGATAATGCACTTAAAATCACACAGCTTTTATAGATATTTTTTCGTCTTATTTGCATAACACATCACAACCTTTTTAAACATCCCCTCTCTGTTTTGAAATTTTATTTACATACAAAAAGGCTGGACCCGCTGATTAAAACTTGCCAGCCAATCAGAAATGATTTTGACAACAACATAAAACCACTAGAAAACCATATTAAACATGACAAAATCAGTCAAGAAAAAAGTTGCAATTTCAAAATACCCTGTTTTAATGAGATTGAATACCAATATTAAGTTTAAAATAGTGGCAGAAGAAACGATGAATTTTGCAAATACGAAGCAATTATTAACTCTTTGGATTGGTGCATTTGTTGGAGCTTTCTTTTTGCATGTATTATTGGGAGCGCAGTTTTATTTTCAAAGTACGGGTGTAAGTAATGGCTTGCTCTCGTCGGAGATTATGCTGACTTTTGTGCAAGAAACTATCTATCCGGATGTTGATACAGGCTTGTCAGATATTCATACAGAGCCAAAAGTATTACAGTCTGATCTTTTAGAGCAGAAGCCAGAGGAATTGGAATCCGTGGATGAAATTCAATCGGAAGAACCTCAGCATATGGTAGGACAAGATGACTTAAAGTCTTTGGAAGAACCCCTTCCTCAAAAAGTGGAGCATAAAGCGTTTATCAAAAAAATAATACCGATGCCAAAGGCTGTAGTAAAGCGCTCCAATGCAAAGGCGGTACGTTCTTCATCCACCAACAAGGGCGTTGGTACGGCAGGGCTTGAAGATATGTTGTTAATGGAGTGGTTAGCAAAGGTACAGTCACAATTAGAAAGGCAAAAAAATTATATTGTGGGACAGCGTACCAGTCGTGCAAAAGGAACGGTGAAGTTAGAATTTATGGTGCATGAGCAGGGGAGTATTTTTTCTAGTCGTGTAGCAGTCTCTGCTGGTAATCCGGAACTTGATCGATTAGCGATGGCGGCACTTCAACGCGTTGGTTCTTTTCCACCACCACCACTATCAAAAGTGAATAAAATAATCAGAGTATCCCTGATATTTAGCTGATTTTTTATATAGGGCGCTTATTCTTATAATATGTTGATTTATAATAATTATTTATAATTTGAATAAAAGTTAAAATATAGTTCGTTCGATTTTTTTGACGTTGTATCAATCAAAACCATTCGCTTACTTATGACACAAGTTGAGGGGGAGCATGGATATAAAACTTCTAAAAAGCAGTGAATATATTTCTTATGAATGCTCTAAATGAAAGGGCTGTTATAACATTGGGAGTTAAGGGATGATAGAGCTATAGCTTTTATTCAGTAAAGGTTAATCGTGTCTCATCGCTTTTTATACCATTCTTGAGAGGATTGTCGTAAGTACTTTTCAGATACACCGTTGTGAAATGGACTTAGAAACATTAAAATAAAACAAGAATAAGAATATAAATAAGAAAAACATACTATTTTTGGATGCTCTGTTTTGTGTGAAGGATGTGAGCTTGTATGTAAAAATGGGAAAAAAAGCAAAGCTTTATTTTCATCATTAATTAAAAGATATTGACATATTTAAAAGTCGTAAACCCGAATGAAAAGGGACGGGGTAGAAGAGAATTGTTTGCCTTTAAGGCTTTCTAACTCAATGAGTCTGTCTTTCTGTTATCAGAGATAATCCAAACGATATACATGATAACGTACTCTTATTTGGTATAGAAATGTTAAAAGCAGAACAAAATAGTCTTAAAATATGCTTATGCTATTGTACAAGATTTGAATATTGACACTAATAAGCAACAGTAAAAAAATGACCTATTTGTAATCATCTATGATATTGTCGTTTATGTTGAGAAGAAATGAACTATTTGTACGATATGTTGATTTATAATGATAATTCATCATTTTGTATTTGAAATAAAAGACCCTAATAGCGTAGGGTTTTCTCATTTTGAATTTATTGATACTGAATCAATTAAAATTACTTGCTTATACATCATAAGCAGGTTGGTATGTGGATACTATTTAAAAAGGAATAAAAACATTTCTTATGAACGCTTTCAAATACTATTTGGGAAGTTAAGGCATATTATTTCCGTCGACCAGAAAGCAGGTCGGTTTTTATATCTATTTTCCCAGTGAGTCTTGCTTTGTAGACACCATAATTTTCCATGACACGCATCACGTAATTACGTGTTTCTGTATAAGGAATACGCTCAATCCAATCAATGACGTTATCGAGAGATTGTCCTCGAGGATCGCCATAACGTTCTATCCATTCATTGGCTCGACGGGGACCCGCATTATAGCCAATAAGAGTTAGTATATAGGATCCATTAAAACGTTCCAATTGTTCATTGAGAAAATGGGCACCTAATGTTGCATTATAATGAGCATCACTGCTAAATTTTTTAGGAGACCATGCGATTGAGTATTTTTTTGCCAATGCTTTTGCTGTTGTAGGAAGCAATTGGAGTATACCTTGTGCACCTGCTTTTGATATGGCTGTTGGATTAAATTCGCTTTCTTGGCGTGCAATGGCATAGATAAGTGATTTTTCTTCTACAGAAATATTAGTAGAAGCTGGTATAGCTCCCAGAGGATGAGAGAGTGCACCGACATTTTTTCCCTGAAAAACAGCCATTTTTCCAATTTTGAGGCTAGTATAATAGTCTCCATTTTTTTCTGCCATAACAGCCAGAAGTGCTAATTCGCCGGGGCTTTCTATTTTTTTTCCGAGTTCTCTATAAAAAATTTTAGCAAAATCAGCATAGCCGGCTGCTTCAAGACGTTGAATTGCTTTGATCGCTTTTCGTGCACTAAAATGTTGTCGCTCAGCGGTTGTTGGTTTGGGAAAGGAAACTTTAAGCTTTTTTTGGTTGAGTCGTGCAGCGGCTAATTGACCATAGTAAGTTGCACCAAAATGAGCTGCGCGATGAAAGTATTGCTGAGCATTTTTATGTTCTTTTAGCGTTTCTGCTGTTCGTCCCATCCAGTAATATCCACGTGATGCAGAAAAAGGTAAAGAAGAGAGTTGAGGAATACGTGAAAAATGCTGCATTGCCAATTTAGGATTATGAAGAAAACGTAGTGCGTACCATCCTGCATGAAACTCAGCATCGATAGCTAATGCAGATGTTATACCAGTGTGCATTGCAACGAGTTGATAAGCAATTTTGGGTTTGTTTAAATCGAGCATTTCACGAGAAAGGGCGCGTTGTTCTTTCCACAATGAATGAGGGTTCATAAGGCGGAATACATCTTTTGATGTTTTCATCATGAGTGCTGCGGCTGCATTATATTGCTCTGTTCGTCGAAGATGGCGTATTCGAGCAAACTGAAAAAGAGGATCTTTTTGCCATGATCTCTCTACAGCTTTTAATTTTTGTGTAGCTCTAGGATCATTTTTTTCAACGGCCACAAAAGCATCAAAAAGAGATTGAGCATGGGCTAATTTTGCAACGCGTGCTGCTGAATCAAAACGATATGCATACAGCATAAATTGCATGCGTTTCAAATGATCAATAGGTTTTAATGCAACGCTTGCATTTTTAAGAACAAATATTTCTTCTTTTGCATTAAGCTGTGTTTTATGCCACCATGGCGCAATAACGTGTCGAGCACGAGTGGTTTGTCTCGTTACAATAAGTGCTTTAGCGAAGAGAGCCATTCCTTGCGCTGTTTGGGGTGGGTGATGAGAAAATTTTTGGATGATTGCGCGTGTGAGGTTGGTTTCGTTAAGAAAAGCACGTTCAGCATTGCGTTGCATCGTTTCTATACCGGGCCATCCTTTTAGCATGTTGATTGCATTAAATATTTCAGAACTTGGTATATTAGCTTGGTTTGATATCCCCAGCGCCCATGTCAAAATATGACGATCAAGGCTATGTTTTTCCATTGAATTACGAAGATTTATTGTTTTTGCAATATTGTTGTTTGCTAGTGCATCTAGCCCAGCTTTCAGTTGCTGAAGTGTAGCAGTATTGTGTGATGTCGTGTGTATCTGTTGAAGAGGCTCTTGAGCTCCTTTTTCGGTAAAGGGAGTAGGGCGCACCAAAGGGATTGGCGCTTTCCCGTGCAAAAGAGGTGTTTGCGCGGATGCACTTGAAAATAAAATTCTTATTGCCAGTATAAGTGCAGTAAAGGTTGATACGAAAAGAGAGGTGGAAAATACACGCATAGAGAAAAGACCTTGAGACCTTGCTTTTTGTAAAAACTTAAGGATTTATAGAACACAAGCATGAAAAACGCGTTAATATAGACGGTTTATTTTAAACAAATGTGCAACATTTAAGGAGGGACATTTTCATCTTATGAGGGCTTTTTTTGAAATTCATCTTGCTTCAATGATAGAGCAAGATTATGCTCTATTTAAAATTTATAAAAGGTGATTATTAAAAAAATAAAAGCGAATATTATAGGGAGTTTATCATGCTCAAGGGAGCTATAACTGCGCTTATTACACCGTTTGATAATAAGGGCGCAATTGATGAGAAGGCGTTTTGTGATTTTATTGAATGGCAGATTACACAAGGGATTAATGGTGTAAGCCCAGTTGGGACAACCGGTGAATCAGCAACGTTAAGTCATGAAGAACATAAGCGGATTATAGAATTGTGTGTTGAGCAGGTCGCAAAGCGTGTTCCTGTTGTTGCTGGAGCGGGATCAAATAGCACAAGTGAGGCTGTAGAGCTTGCACAATACGCGCAAAAAGCTGGTGCAGATGCAGTTTTGGTTGTCACTCCCTATTATAATAGACCAAATCAATCTGGTTTATACAAACATTTTTCTTCCATTGCCAAAGCTGTTTCTATTCCGATTATAATTTATAATATTCCTGGTCGTTCTGTTATCGATATGGCTGTGGAAACGATGAAAGACCTTTATCAAGATTTTAAAAATATCATTGGTGTAAAAGATGCAACGAGCAGAATTGAACGCGTTAGTGAACAACGTGAAAAGTGCGGGAAGAATTTTGTACAGCTTTCTGGTGATGATTGTACAGCGTTAGGTTTTAATGCACATGGAGGTATGGGGTGTATTTCAGTTTCCTCCAATGTTGCTCCAAAGCTTTGTGCAGAGCTTCAAACCGCTTGTTTTTGTGGTGATTATAAAACAGCACGAGAATTGAATGATCGCTTGATGCCTCTTAATCGTGCTGTGTTTATTGAACCTAGTCCAGCAGGTATTAAATATGCTGCTGCAAAATTAGGATTTTGTGGTGATACGGTGCGTTCTCCGATTGTTCCATTAACAGAAAGAACAAAGAAGATTATTGATGCAGCCCTCAGTCATGCTGGTCTTTTAAAAGCATAAAATGATATTGACAAAGCTATGAATAAAAAAAAGAACGCGCCCGTACGGAAAATAATTGCTGACAATCGTAAAGCACGTTTTAATTTTGAAATCCTTAATAATCTCGAGGCTGGTCTTGTTCTTCAGGGAGCGGAAGTGAAGTCCTTACGTTCTAATCATGCCAATATTGCTGAAAGCTATGCGAGTTTTGAGAATGGGGAATTATGGTTAGTAAACAGCTATATTCCTGAATATACGCAGGCTAATCGTTTTAATCATGAACCGCGACGTTTGCGCAAGTTATTACTTTCAAAACGTGAGATGGCACGTTTTTTTAATGCAACGTCTCGTGAAGGAATGACACTTGTTCCTCTTAAACTTTATTTTAATGAACGTGGGCGTGTTAAGTTGGAGATTGCGCTAGCGCGGGGAAAAAAGCTTCATGATAAGCGTGAAACGGAAAAAAAACGCGATTGGGGACGTGAAAAAGCAAGACTTTTAAAAAGATATGTATGACGGATGCGATTTAGATATCCTTTATTTATAGCTCTGGTTTAAAACAGTTTTAGCATTGATCTAAGTATGTTTTTGCTGCTTGAAAAATTTGGTGAAACATGGCGTCTGTCAAGCGTCCAGTATTTGTATTATAACGAGAACAGTGATAGCTCGAAAAGATGCGTAATCTGCCGATGTTATTGATTTCGCCGTGTCCAAAAGGGTGAGCTAAAACTTTTGCATTAAGGGCACGTATCGTTGAATGGTGCGCAATGGTTCCTAAAGTAATAACGGCTTTAAGTTTGGGAAGGTTTGTTAAGAGAGGTGAGAAAAAATAGCGGCACGTGTTAATTTCTGCACCGGTGGGTTTATTTTCTGGGGGAACACAACGAACAGAGTTGACGATTGCTGTATCAATCAGTTCAAGAGTATCGTCTGCTCTTTCTTCAAAGGTTCCTTGGGCAAAACCAAATTTTTTTAAAGTTGAATAAAGTAAGTGCCCAGCATAATCACCAGTGAATGGACGTCCAGTTCGATTTGCTCCACGTAATCCAGGAGCAAGCCCAACAATAAGAAGGCGCGTTGTGTTTGCTCCTTTATAAGGAAAGAAGGGGCGCACCGGTGCGTTATACCAACTTGGTTCTTTGGTACGCCAGTTAGTGATAAACTGATGGAGCCTAGGACATAAATTGCAATTTTTGGGTGGTTCTGGGCAAAGTGATGTTAATTGGCTAT
Organism: Bartonella sp. MR30HLJHH; assembly: GCF_042194195.1. Lineage (NCBI taxonomy): Bacteria > Pseudomonadati > Pseudomonadota > Alphaproteobacteria > Hyphomicrobiales > Bartonellaceae > Bartonella > Bartonella sp. MR30HLJHH. Next base: position 134,196 of record NZ_JBHIMO010000003.1, read on the forward strand.
TCATGGTGTTAGGCATCAATCGTTTTTTCTATTTTTTTGAGTCTTTTATAGCGTATATGACGGGTTATGTTTTGATAAACAATCTATAATGAATATAAATAAAGTTTAATATAAACTTATTGCTAATTATTATGTACAGAGAGGTAATCTTTCAGTAATTTATTTGATGAATAAGAGTACAATACACATGATGTTCAAAGAAAAAAAGTTCTCTCTTTAAATAAAGATATTATCATAAAAAGTATACATAAGGCTGCCGTTATTGCAAAGGATTTTAAACAGCTGGTGTTCCTTTTAAAAGGATGAAGACTCCAGACAAGTATTTTGTCAAGAAAGACCTCCCCTTGTTTGAAGCCAATCTATTGGAATGCTTTTAAGAGCAGCTTTGATAACGAGCATAAATAGGTTATACATTTTTATAAATTTTCCAAGAATTTTCTTAAATAAGTTCTTTAATCAAAAAATATAAAAGTTTGTGTTGTTTTTCTTGTGTTTTATTTTGATTATTGTATATACTCTTCTATCCGCTATTAATTTTTTTTATTTGAGAAAGAGGCATAAATGGCCCGCGTAACGGTAGAAGATTGTATTGATAAAGTTGACAACCGCTTTGAATTGGTACTTTTAGCAGGTCATCGGGCGCGTCAGATTTCACAAGGAGCGCAGATTACGGTTGATCGTGATAATGATAAAAATCCAGTTGTTGCTTTGCGTGAAATAGCAGAAGAAACATTGTCTCCTGCTGATTTAAAGGAAGACCTTATTCATTCGCTGCAAAAGCATGTGGAAGTAGATGAGCCAGAAATGGCAAGTGAATTTATTACCCATTCAGGTGAAGCTGAAAGTGTTTTTAATACGTCGTCGCAAGAAGAAGGTACTTCATTTGATCATATGTCAGAGGAAGAGCTTTTAGCGGGTATTGAAGGTTTGGTTGTTCCAGAAAAAAGTGACGATTATTAATTGTGGCAATTTATATTACAGGAGTAAAAATACCTTGCCTGTAAGGAGCAGTTATTTTTCTTATCTTTTATTGATAAGACGTGTTCAATAAGGATTAGGGGTGTGAAAAGATAAAGGATATGCTCGTATGATGCGTCAGTGTGAGCTTGTTGGACGTGTTCAACGTTACAAGTCTGACGTAGATGAGGCTCTTTTAAACAGGGCCTATGATTATGCAATGAGAAAGCATGCACATCAAAAGCGTGCTTCAGGCGATCTTTATTTTTCTCATCCTTTAGAAGTTGCTGCTATTTTGACAGATATGCGGTTGGATGAGGCGACGATTGCTGTTGCTCTTTTGCATGATACAATTGAAGATACAAGCGCTACACGAGCAGAAATTGATCAGCTTTTTGGTTCTGAAATTGGGAAATTGGTTGAAGGACTTACAAAGCTTAATAAGCTTGATCTTGTATCAAAGAAAGCCGTACAGGCAGAAAATCTTCGTAAGCTTCTTATTGCCATCTCTGATGATGTTCGTGTTCTTTTAGTCAAACTTGCTGATCGTCTTCATAATATGCGCACCCTTGGTGTTATGCGTGATGATAAACGTCGGCGAATTGCTGAGGAGACGATGGATATTTATGCGCCGCTTGCTGGTCGTATGGGTATGCAAGATATGCGCGAGGAATTAGAGGATCTTTCTTTCTTTTATTTAAATCCAGAAGGTTATCGTACGATTACCAATCGTCTTTCTGAGTTATCAAAACGCAATCGTGATTTGCTTTCCACAATTGAAAACGAGTTGACAAAACTTTTTTTCGAGCATGGCATTAAAGCGAATGTTAAAAGCCGTCAGAAAAAATCGTATTCCGTCTTTCGCAAAATGGAAAGCAAGGCGCTTTCTTTTGAACAATTATCCGATATTTTTGGATTTCGTGTGATTGTTGAAACAGTGCATGATTGTTATCGCGCTCTTGGTGTTATTCATACGACGTGGCCAATGGTTCCAGGTCGTTTTAAAGATTATATTTCTATACCAAAGCAGAATGATTATCGTTCCATTCATACAACGATTGTGGGACCATCGCGACAACGTGTTGAATTGCAGATTAGAACTGCTGCTATGGATGAAATTGCTGAATATGGCGTTGCGGCACATTCCATTTATAAAGAGCAAGGTTCTAATTATTCGGCTTCGAGGTTATCAAATGAAACAAATGCGTATGCATGGTTGCGTCAAACGATTCAATCTTTGTCAGATGGAGATAATCCGGAAGAATTTTTAGAACACACAAAGCTTGAGCTTTTTCAAGATCAAGTTTTTTGTTTTACGCCGAAAGGTCGATTAATTGCTTTTCCTAAAGGAGCTACGCCTATTGATTTTGCTTATGCCGTCCATACAGACATCGGTGATTCTTGTGTGGGTGTAAAAATCAATGGTCGTATTATGCCTTTAATGACCAAATTAAAAAATGGTGATGAGGTTGATATTATTCGTTCACACGCTCAAATTCCGCCAGCTGCATGGGAATTTCTTGTTGTCACAGGTAAAGCACGTTCAGCTATTCGACGAGCAAGTCGTGCCGCGGTACGTAAACAATATTCGGGTTTAGGATATCGTATTCTCGAGCGTTCATTTGAATATATGGGAAAACAATTTTCAAAAGACGTTTTGAAGAAAGTTTTGCCACGTTTAGCACGTAAAGATGTAGAGGATGTATTGGCTGCTGTTGGGCGTGGAGAGCTGTTTTCCACTGATGTGATTAAAGCGGTTTATCCTGATTATCAAGATCACCGTGTGGTACAAAAGTCATCTTTTAAGCCTGGAGAAGAAGGTTGGTTTAATATTGAGAACGCTCAAGGTATGATTTTTAAAGTTCCAGAAAATGAAAAAAATGCAATGGTCGAGAATCATCAATCTAAAGCATTGCCTATTAGAGGAACCCGTGGAGATATACCCGTACGTTTTTCACCGGAAGGAGCAGTACCTGGAGATCGGATTGTTGGTATTATGCAGCCCGGAGCTGGGATCGTTATTTATCCAATACAGTCTTCAGCTTTGATGGCGTATGATGATCAGCCAGAACGATGGATTGATGTCCGCTGGGATATTGATGCCCAAATGAATGAACGTTTTCCTGCACGGATAAATATTTTGGTTGTAAATAGCCCTGGTTCTTTGGCTGAAATCACACAAATAATTTCTGCTAACGATGCCAATATCCAAAATTTATCTTTTATCCGTACAGCACCGGATTTTACAGAAATTATGATTGATTTGGAAGTGTGGGATTTAAAACATTTGAATCGTATTTTTTCTCAGTTAAAAGAGGCAGGTTCAGTAAGTACAGTACGGCGGGTTCATGGATAAAAAGAAAGATTTTGCAATGAATACACAAGATGTCATTGATATTTTTAAACAAGCAGATGCTATTCTAGAAGGGCATTTTATTTTAACATCGGGGCGCCATAGTGCGACTTATATGCAAAAAGCGAAAGTATTCATGCATGCTGACTTGACGGAAAAGTTATGTCGTGGTTTGGCTGAAAAAATCAAAAAATCTATCGAGGGAGAAATCGATTATGTTGTGGGTCCCGCAATTGGCGGTCTTATTCCTTCCTATGAAACTTCACGTCACCTTGGTGTTCCTTCTCTTTGGGTAGAGCGTATAAATGGCATCTTTGAATTGCGTCGTTTTGAAATCAAGAAGGGGGCACGGGTTGTTATTGTCGAAGATATTGTGACAACGGGTCTTTCCATTCGTGAGACTATTGAGGCGCTTGTTGCAGCAGGAGCAGAAGTATTGGCCAGTGCATGTATCCTTGATCGTTCTGGTGGTAAGGTCAATGTTGGAGTTCCATTGATTGCGCTTGCTGAATATGAGATAACCTCTTATACTAGTGATGCACTTCCTGCAGAGCTTTCTGTCCTTCCAGCGATTAAACCAGGCAGTCGAAATATTTAATTGTCTTTCTATTTTTTTTTGTGCAAAAGCTTAAAAAGATTAATTTGGATGATATAAATTATTTCATCATCAAAAGATGTGTATTGAGAGTCATATGCTTTTTCGTAGTCGAGAACCAATAGATTTTGTAACGCGTATTCGACTTTGGTTATGGCCACGTCGTTCATTTTCTCGCTCATTTTGCTACATACATAAACGTATCTTGCGTATATCAGCAACACCGCATGAAGTAGCATTAGGGGTTGCTGTTGGCATTTTTTTAGCTTGTTCCCCTTTCTTTGGGTTGCATATTATTTTGGCAATATTTTTATCTTGGCTTTTGCGTGCAAACTTTGCTGCCGCAATCATTGGGACGATTTTTTCTAATCCACTCACATTTTTATTGATTGTCATGGCTGATTATAAAGTAGGGTATTTTTGTTTATCACTTTTTAGCGATGTCAAAGAGATTTCTCTTTCGCAAATTCGTGCTCTATTTAATGGTTTGACATTGTCAAATCTCTCTCTCCTCTTTAAAGGCGCATGGGACACAATTATGAGTCCTATGATTTTAGGTGGAACTCTTTTAGGTATTGTTTTTGGTGGTTTATCTTATATAGGTGTTTACAGAGCAACGGTTCGTTTTAAACAAAAGCGATATCAAAAGATTATAAAAAAAAGGCTTTTAAAGAAGCGTTCATCATAAGAAAGATCGGGTAATATGGTATGATTGTTGGTCTTGGAAATGATCTGGTTGATATACGACGTATTGAGAAAATGTTGGTTCGCTATGGTGAGCGTTTTACCCAACGTATTTTTACGGATATTGAAAGGAATAGATCCGAAAATCTCAAAAAAAGCTCCTCTTCCTATGCAAAAAGATTTGCTGCTAAAGAAGCATGCGCTAAAGCCTTAGGAACGGGAATCGCTTGTGGTATCAATTGGAAAGACATGGGGGTTGTTAATTTGCCATCTGGTAAACCAATAATGCAATTAACAAATCGTGCGCAAGTGCAACTTCAAAAGTTATTACCTCCTCATCATGATGCAGTTATTCATCTTAGCATAACAGATGATTTTCCTTGGGCACAGGCATTTATTATTATCGAAGCACTTCCACGTGGATAGATGGTGTGAGAGATTGTGCTTTTGTTATTTGAATATTATGATGAAAAAAAATTATATCTGTGATGAGAAGGCAGTTGGTGATGATCCAAAAAGATAAAGTGCATAAAAAAGAAAAAAAAGGTGGGGTTCGTGAATTTATTTCTGTTTTAGTACAGGCTCTGCTTTTAGCAGCGGTTATTCGGACACTTTTTTTCCAGCCTTTTAGTATTCCGTCCGGTTCAATGCGTCCTACTTTGTTGGTGGGAGATTATCTGTTTGTTTCTAAGTATGCATATGGGTATTCTCGTTTTTCCATCCCCTTTTCTCCTCCTCTTTTTTCTGGACGGATTTGGGCATCTCAACCTCAACGTGGAGATGTGGTCGTTTTTCGCTTACCAAGTAATCCGAAGATTGATTATATAAAACGCGTTGTTGGGCTACCAGGTGATCGTATACAAGTCCGTCAAAGTGTTCTTTATATTAATGATGAGGCTGTTTCACGTCACTTTATGGGGGAGATTGATAATTCTGATATAACAGAGGTTAACTATCCTGTTGAGGTTTATCGCGAGACAATGCCTAACGGTGTTAGTTATGATACACTTGATTTAGCTTTCATCCCGAAAGTTGATGATACAAAAGTTTTTGAAGTTCCTCAAGGACATTACTTTATGATGGGAGATAACCGCGACAATTCAGATGATAGTCGTTTAGATGTAGGCTATGTTCCAGAAGAAAATCTTATTGGTCGCGCGAGCGTGATTTTCTTTTCTATCAGTAACGGTTCAAGTGCTTGGCAGGTTTGGCGCTGGCCATTTGATGTGCGTTGGAAGCGTTTGTTTTCTTTCATAAATACGGTTCATGATTTGCCGCTTATCAAGCAAGGAAACAACGATGAAACGTCTAATGATTGATCAGCTTTTCAAGCTGACGGGGCATCGTTTTAAAGATGAAGAGAGGTTAAAGAAGGCATTAACACACTCGAGTGTGCAAGATTCGGAACAGGGGAATTATGAACGACTAGAGTTTCTAGGGGATCGGGTTTTAGGGCTTTTGATTGCAGAAATGCTGTATCAACTTTTTCCTCAGGCAAGTGAAGGTGAATTATCAGTCCGTTTGAATCATCTGGTCAATGCGCAGACATGTGCTGATATTGCGCGTGAAATGAGGCTGCCTGATATGATCCGTGTTGGTTTTGAGATGAAAAATTTCGAGGGGCGTCGACTCATCAATATGCATGCAGATGTCGTGGAAGCTTTGATTGCCGTGATATATCTCGATGGAGGATTGGAAAGCGTTCGCCCTTTTATTCAAAAATATTGGCACGGTCGGGCAAAGAAAATGGATGCTGGTCGGCGTGATGCTAAGACCGAATTACAGGAATGGGCGCATATCCAAGGCAATGCACAACCACATTATCAGGTTATAAAACGTTCAGGTCCAGATCACGATCCTGTTTTTATGGTAGAGGTAAGTATTTCTGGGTTTGCTTCAGAGATTGGGCAGGGAAGTTCCAAAAGATATGCCGAAAGAATGGCAGCTGAAAAAATTTTGCGACGAGAGGGTGTATGGAAAACAGTGGGAAAAAATGATCATGAGTGACGTTATAAAAACGCGTTCTGGGTTTGTTGTACTTATTGGGATGCCTAATGCCGGTAAATCGACATTGGTTAATCAATTGGTTGGAACAAAGGTTTCAATTGTAACGCATAAGGTACAAACAACACGAACTTTAATCCGCGGTATTGTCATTCATGATGATGTGCAAATTGTGTTGGTCGATACACCGGGTGTTTTTCGTCCCCATAAGCGCTTAGAACGTGCCATGGTCTCTGCTGCTTGGGGAGGGGCTAAGAGCGCGGATGTTCTGCTCGTTTTAATTGACGCTCAAAGTGGTCTTTCGGATGAAGTTGATATGATGTTAGATATTGTAAACAACATGAAACAAGAAAAAGTTCTTGTTCTTAATAAGGTTGATACAGTTGTTAAATCATCTCTTCTAGCGTTAACCACTAAAATAAATGAACGTGTAAAGTTTGCGCAAACATTTATGATTTCTGCTCTAAACGGTTCTGGTTGCAAGGATTTACTTCATGCGTTGAGTAATATGATGCAGGAGGGACCATGGTATTATCCGGAAGATCAAATTTCCGATATGCCCATGCGTCATCTTGCTGCTGAAATTACGCGTGAAAAACTTTTTCTTCGTCTTCATGATGAACTTCCTTATTCCTCAACGGTTGAAACAGAAAACTGGGAAGAGCGTTCAGATGGTTCCGTTAAAATTAATCAAGTTATTTATGTCGAGCGTGAGAGTCAGAAAAAAATTGTCTTAGGAGCAAAAGGCGATACAATTAAAGTGATTGGTCAAGCAGCACGTAAAGAACTCATGGAAATTATGGATCAAAAGATTCATCTTTTTCTCTTTGTGAAAGTGCGCGATAATTGGGATACCGATCCAGAACGTTATCGCGAAATGGGATTGGATTTTTTAAAATAAGATTTTTTAAAATAATTAAAGTAAAATGAAATGGAAAGAACAAGCTGTTATTCTTGGTACACGCCAATATGGTGAAACAAGTGTTATTCTTGAGGTTATGACACGTGAACATGGTCGTTATATGGGAGTGGTAAAAGGGGGGCGATCGCGTCGTATGGCAGCTCTTCTTCAACCTGGAAATTTTGTGGAGGCTGAATGGTGGGCTCGTTTAGAAGAACATTTGGGACTTTTTCGGCTTGAAGCTCTTGATCTACATGCGGCACGATTAATCTGTCTACCAGAAGCACTTTATGCTTTGCAATTGATAGCTTTTCATTTGCGGCTTCTTCCCGAACGTGATCCTCACCCCATTTTATATGATATTTTACACCTTTTTATGCAGAATTTTGATGAACCATTTGTAAATGCAGAATTGCTTGTACGTTTTGAAATGCGGCTTCTTGAAGAACTTGGTTTTGGTCTTGATTTATCTTGTTGTGCTGCAACAGGTCGTCAGGAAAGGCTTCATTACGTATCACCAAAATCTGGACGGGCTGTCTGTGAAGAAGCAGGAGAACCTTGGAAAAAAAAGCTCCTCATTCTACCACAGTTTCTTGTGCAAAGAACGACTCGTCCTACTGATTTTAGTGACATAATAAATGGTTTTATACTGACGGGTTTTTTTCTTATGCGTCATGTCTGGGAGCCACGAGATATAAAGCAACCGTCAGTGCGCATGAATTTGATACAATTGTTTGAGCGCCAATTTGGTATACAAGCATTAATTTGTTGATCTGATGATAATTGAATGGGAAAATGAAAGTTTTAAAGACAATTTCTGAAGTCCGCCAATATACTTCAGAGGAACGACGTTTAGGTTTTTCGATTGGTTTTGTTCCAACAATGGGGGCATTGCATGATGGTCATATTGCATTAGTACAGTATGCAAGAGCAATGTGTGATCGCGTATTGGTTTCTATTTTTGTCAATCCAAAGCAATTTGGACCTCATGAAGATTTTTCTCAATATCCAAGAGATTTGAAGGGCGATTGTGCTTTGTTAGAAGAAGCAGGTGTTGAATGTGTTTTTGCCCCTTCTGTAGATGAAATGTGGCCACTGGGAAATGATACAATTGTGCAAGTGAAAAAATTATCACGTATTTTGATGGGAAAATTACGTCCAGGGCACTTTTGTGGTGTAACAAGCGTTGTTGCTAAACTTTTTAACATTGTCCAACCAGATAAGGCTTTTTTTGGGGAAAAGGATTTTCAACAAATTTTAATTATTCGGCGTATGGTTGAAGATTTGGCTTTTCCTATTGAAATTGTTGGAGTTCCTATTCTACGGGAGTCAGATGGTGTCGCTTGTTCTTCACGCAATCAGTTTTTAACATTAGAAGATCGTAAAGCTGCCAAAATTATTCCTGAAAGTGGGAAAGCTGCTGAAAAGCTTTACCATGAAGGTGAACGGTCGGTTGATAAATTATGCAAAACTGTGCGTGATATTTTACAACAAGAAACGCGTGCAATTATTGAAGCAATAGATTTACGGGATATGGAAACTTTATGCATGATTAAAGGAACATTGAATAAACCAGCAGTTTTACTTCTTACTGTTCGCTTTGGAGAGGTAAGGCTGATTGATCAATATATATTGCAAGAGAAGGGCGGAAAATGAGTGTACATAAAACCGTAAAGCGTATAACATCTTCCGAAATACGTGCAAGAAAGGGACAACAGCCAATTGTTTCTTTGACAGCTTATCAAGCTTATACTGCGCGGATTGCTGATCCATATTGCGATATCCTTTTGGTTGGTGATAGCGTTGGTATGGTTGTGTATGGGTTTGAGACAACGCTTCCTGTTAATTTAGATATGATGATTTTACACGGACAAGCCGTGGTGCGTGGATCTCAAAAAGCTCTTGTGGTTATTGATATGCCTTTTGGCTCTTATGAGGAAAGTCCAGAGCAAGCTTTTTTTAATGCATCGCGTATTCTTGCTCAAACGGGGTGTGGTGCAGTTAAGCTTGAAGGTGGTGTTTATATAGCGGAAACAATTGATTTTTTGTGTAAACGTGGCATTCCAGTGATGGGGCACATTGGTCTTACACCCCAGGCGGTGAATCGTTTTGGTGGCTTCAAAACACAAGGACGAAAACAGAGTGATTGGCAAAGAATTGAAGCCGATGGGGCTGCAATTGAGGAGGCCGGTGCTTTTGCTATTGTTTTAGAAGGGATTGTCGAACCTTTAGCAATAAAACTGACAGAAAATCTTTCTATCCCTACGATCGGTATTGGTGCATCCAATCAGTGCGATGGACAAGTATTGGTTATGGAAGATATGTTGGGCTATGGTGCTCATGTGCCAAAATTTGTACGCCGTTATGGAGACCTTGAACAAGCCATGGAAACTGCAATAAAGAATTATGCAGAGGATGTCACATCTCGTGCTTTCCCAGCGGATAATGAAGTTTATAAACTAAAATAAACTTCAGTTTAAGATGAAAAGTTTGACAAGAGAACATTTGTTATTTTGATAATGAAAGTGCATTATTTCATATATTTTGTATGCAATTTGAGCTGTGATTTTTTCCATTTCTTTAATGGAGACACGTCTCTCATGCAAAACAGAACGCCATTGGGTTGCTAAGTCATGTGCTTTTTTTAAGAAAGCTTTCTTAAGGAACTCAACTCCTATTTCGCGACGGCATCCGTGAATGGTATAAAGGTAAAGCTCCTATGAAGTGTACAATTTACAGAGCACTAGCATCTTTACGCTTCATAAGAGAGCAAGCCGGCACTATCACACACGTTTGCCACTTTTCAATGTTGCGACAGCGCTTGGCACTTAAGATGGTTCATAAGAGGCATTTTAATTCTTTCTTTAAAAATTTTTACCTATATGCCGGTCTCGTTTATGAGGTGCAAGAGAATGATTTTGATTGATTCAATATAAACAGATTTGAAATGAGTGAATCTCATGATATTAGGGGCTCTCATTCAACATGAAAAAACAATGAATTATTATTATAGATCAGTGTGATGAGTCTGTAATGACAAGAAATAAACAATGCGAAGAGTCTATAATCTTTGGGCATCTAAGTCATTAAAGCGAGTTAAAAATGCGTTTTCAATTTGTTGGGTAGAATAGGGGTATAAATTAAGATCATCGGGTAAAATATTATTGGGAGAGCCAAAATAGCGAAGGGCTTCTTCTGTACTAAATCCAGCAAGCGTAATTGCTTCATAATACGCAGCGATACGGTCGGCTTGTTTGATTTTTTTTAAAAGTTTTTGAGAAAGATCAACGGGAAGAGAAAAGCGCATGTGGATAGCATCTTGGATGCCCTTTTCAATGCGTTCATATTGTTTTCCTATGACAGCTTTAAAGGGGGAAATCATATCGCCGATGACATATTCTGGAGCATCATGAAGAAGAGCATAAAGACATTCGTTGCTTCCCGATTGTGGAAAAAGTTTTTGAAATATTTGTTCAACCAAAAGTGAATGTTGTGCAACAGAATAGGCATGCTCCCCTCGTGTTTGACCGTTCCAACGTGCCACGCGAGAAAGTCCATGGGCAATATCTTCAATTTCAACATCAAAAGGAGAAGGGTTGAGAAGATCAAGTCTGCGTCCAGAGAGCATTCTTTGCCAAGCGCGTGCTTCTCCATTTTTTAATAATTCAGCTTTAGCCATGCGTATTTTCTATAGTCTTTTCAGGAAAGGTAAAATTCATATTTTCAGCAATGTTTATAGTGACAGGAATGTTTTTTACAGTAAAGGGGATGTTATGGTCCATAGAATCTTTGACGTGATCAATACGCATTAAAGCGAGAGCCTCATTTTCTACACACGTTCCCAAGTAGCCAAGCACTTTTGTTCCTGCTTCAATGCTAGATTGAGGAGTTAATTCACACTGGCCTTTTACAATAAAAATACGGCGACGTGCTGCACGGCGGTGGTGCATTCGTGAAACAATTTCTTGTCCAATATAACATCCTTTATTGAATGAGAGTCCATTGATTTGATCGTAATTAATATCATGAGGAAAGACTTTGCCAACTTCATAGTCTTGATCACTTTCCGCAATTGCATAACGGATACGCAATTGATTCCATGTATCATGATATTCTGAAGTCAAAAAAAGTTTTTTTCCATAGATTCGTATTATTTTTTCTTTTTGTGGGAAGCGTTTATCAACAAAACTTGAATCAAAATTTAAAGCATCTGATTCATTATTCAAAGAAACCGTAACAAGCTCTTGTAATGGTTGTGTAATTTCTACTTTTTTACGCAGCTTATAGAGCAACAGACGTTGGTGAAGCGTATCAGCTAAAGGCATTCTGATATCAATCAGGTAACCATTTTCTTTTTTTCCGATAAGAAAATCAGCAAGAATCTTTCCTTGTGGGGATAAAAGGGCTCCAGGGAAAAGTTCCTGTGGACTGATTTTTTTTACATCTGTCGTGATCAAGGATTGTAGAAAATCTGTTGCTTCTTCGCCTGTAATTTGAATAAGTCCGCGGTTTTTTAAGCAAATGGCATTTTGTTTTTCAATCATGGTTCTTGCCTTTCTGCTCAAAGTTACATAATCGATAAGTGAGCAATATGTAAGGAGCGTGGCTATGTTTAAAACATTTGATACAATTTTTAAAGGTGCAACACTTGTGAATCATGATGGAAGAAGCAAGCGTGATATTGGTATTACAAATGGTCGTATTGCTGAAATAGGCAACCTTACATGTGCATCGGCTAGTGAGGTCATTGATTGTACGGGGCTTCATATTTTACCAGGAATTATTGATAGCCAAGTGCATTTTCGTGAGCCAGGAAATGAATATAAGGAGGATTTGGAAAGTGGCTCGTATTCTGCTGTGTTAGGGGGTGTTACGGCAGTTTTTGAAATGCCTAATACCAATCCGTTGACAACATCAGAAGAAACATTAAACGATAAGGTTAAACGCGGATTTCATCGAATGCATTGTGATTTTGCATTTTGGGTTGGAGGAACGCGTGAAAATGCCCATGAACTCTCTGAGTTAGAAAGACTTCCCGGAGCGGCTGGAATTAAAGTCTTTATGGGGTCCTCTACCGGTGATCTTTTGGTTGATGATGATGAAAGTGTACGCCTTATTTTGAAGAATACACGCCGTCGTGCAGCTTTTCATTCTGAAGATGAGGCGAGGCTCAAAGAGCGTAAAATATTGCGTATTGAAGGGGATGCATCGTCACATCCGATTTGGCGTGATGAAGTTGCGGCATTAAAATGTACGCAGCGTTTGGTAAAAATTGCCAATGAGACGAAAGCACGGATTCATGTGTTACATCTTTCGACAGAAGAAGAAATTGATTTTCTAAAAAAACATAAGGATGTTGCAACAATTGAAGTGACACAACATCATTTGACTCTCACGGCTGATGATTATAAGAAGTTTGGTACATTAATTCAGATGAATCCGCCTATTCGTGAGTCGCGCCACCGTGAAGCTCTTTGGTACGGTGTTCAACAAGGAATTATTGATGTCTTAGGCTCAGATCATGCGCCTCATACTCTTGAAGAAAAACTTCAACCTTATCCCTCTTCACCTTCAGGAATGACAGGGGTGCAAACAACAGCAGCAATTATGTTGACACATGTGAATGAAGGAAAAATATCTCTTGAACGTTTTGTTGATCTCACTTCACATGGCCCTAGTCGTATTTTTGGTATAAGCTGTAAAGGGCGCATTGCTGTTGGGTACGATGCTGATTTAACCATTGTTGATCTTAAGAGAGAAGAAATTATTACGAATGGCTTAATTGGTTCGCGTGCCGGTTGGACACCTTATGATGGTCAAAAAGTTAAAGGTTGGCCTGTTGGGACTATTATCCGTGGTATGCGCGTTATGTGGGAAGGTGAAATTGTCACACCTTCACAAGGAGAGCCTGTTAAATTTATGGAAACTTTGGTGTAAACAGATTAAAAAGTATGCTGTAAAATATCACCTTTTAGAGTGATGATATAGGGTATGTCAGCCTCTGTGGCACATAAGTCTTTTTTTATGCGTGGTGAATATTCTTAGGCTTATTTGTAGAAACTATGAAGCAAATTACATGAGTGGGAAGCCAAGAGGAATCTTGTTCAACAAGAACCTAGATTATTTACAGAGCAAATTTAGTTAACAATCTTCATCCTTTGAGGTGTGGGGAGGAAGCCAAAGAACGATTTTGTATGGGGAAAAAGGCGCTCATACGAATAAAAGCGTATCGAGACATTATTCTTTAAAAGTTTTTCTATTTTCAGAGCTGGTTTATTGCTCCCCGTATTTGTGAGAGGAATATCATTGATATCGCTAAAATGGAGAAAGATACTTTTTGTATAGATTAATTATTTATAATGCATGAGGAGGTTTTCAGATAAAATTCTTCCTTCCTCTATGTATCTTTGATTGGCTTCAATGGCTGCTTGTGTACAATGGTGATAATTTTCTGAGAAAGCACGATACGCTTCATTAAACGCTTCATAAAAATAAGCACGTCTTTGTGGAATGGGGTGTTCTGCTTCAATTAGTGCATTCATATAATCATACCATTGGTTTGTTGGAGGCTCGCAAAGATTTTGGAGAGAATGCAATGATCCCAAAATTTCTGCTAGTCGGAGTAATTTTTTTTCATAAGGTGGAGATTGTTGCGCAAAGGTTGGCATTGAAATGACAAGAAATATTAAAATAATGATGTTCATCAATCTATTACGCATTATTTTTATTGCTTTCTTTGAATAAAACTCTGTACAGATAAAATAATTTTGTCATGAGAACGGTGTAAAAAAATAGAGTTAATTGCTACATTATTCTCAATTATTGATTATAAAATATAGGGCGTAAGAGGCAGTAAGGAACCCGTTGTGGAATATTGAAAATACTGACGAAGCTTTGCGTGGTTAAAAATTTAAGATTTGCTTCCTGCAAGCTATCTATTTTTCACATAGGTTTATATTGTGTTGCCTATAGAATTTTTTCTAAGCTCGTTTTCTTTAAGAAGGGAAAGCATCTCTAATGATAGAATGCTTTTGTTCAATCAAATAAAATAGATTGTTTTTATGATAAATGATGGATACAGCCGTGAATACAATGGGAAAATGGTAAGAAGAATTTACTATAAGATAAAAGTTTTTAGCCTAAACCGCGTAATACGATAATTTGAGATAAGATGCATCTAAAAGGAGTGGTGCATAATATCGTCTATGGAGTCAATAATGAAAGAGTTGCGATTTTATAATACGCTGACACGTAAAAAAGAAAATTTTACACCAATAGATCCGACAAGAGTACGTCTTTATGTTTGTGGGCCGACAGTTTATGATTATGCGCATATAGGAAATGCACGCCCTGTCATTGTTTTTGATATTTTATTTCGTTTATTGCGTCATGTTTATGGCAATGAGCATGTTCTATATGCGCGTAATATTACAGATGTTGATGATAAAATTAATGCACGAGCAGCTTTTGAATATCCAAACTTGTCATTGAATGACGCCATTCGTCAATTAACAGAACGTACATATTGCCAGTTTCAACAAGATACAATAGCACTTGGTTGTCTATTACCAACCAGTCAGCCGCGCGCAACCGAGCATTTAGAGGAAATGCGCTCTTTAATTGAAAGATTGCTTGAAAAGGGGCACGCTTATAAAGCGGAAAATCATATATTATTTTCTGTAAGTAGCATAAAAAATCCTCCCCATTATGGGGCATTCGCAAATCGTTCTTTAGACGAAATGAGAGCGGGGGCGCGTATCGATGTTGCTGCTTATAAAAGGGAAGAGATGGATTTTGTTTTATGGAAGCCTTCTGTGGAAGGAGAGCCAGGTTGGGAATCGCCGGCCGGAATTCCTGTTTTAGGTCGTCCAGGTTGGCATATTGAATGTTCTGCGATGTCAATGGCAAAGTTATTAGCGCCCTATGGTGGTGGTTTAACCTGTGATGATCCGACCGCGAATGTTTTTGATATCCATGGTGGTGGACTTGATTTAATTTTTCCTCATCATGAAAACGAGATTGCACAAAGTTGTTCAGCTTTTGGGACGGAGCGAATGGCAAATTTTTGGATGCATAATGGTTTTTTACAAGTTGAAGGCAAAAAGATGTCGAAAAGCTTTGGCAATTTCATAACTATTCGTTCTGTTTTAGAGAATAATTTTTTGGAGTTTAATGGTATTTTAATCGATGAAATGAAGAAAAATTGGGCTGGTTTGTCTGCGCGTTTTTCGATGTTGCAAACGCATTATCGTGAACCATTAAATTGGACAGCGCAGCGTTTAATACAATCGAGTGGCGAACTATATCGTTGGTATGAATTGCTTCACAGCAAAAAAAGTGAGATGGAAAACAATGAAGCAATTAATGATACTTTGATAGATGCACTCAGTGATGATCTTAATACTCCAAAAGCACTGACTCTTTTGCGAAAGTTTTATAAAGAAGGGAATGCGCTGGCTCTTGCTAATGGGATGAATTTATTAGGACTGTTACGACAAGAATGGATTAAAGAAATAGACTGCCCATTATTTATAAAAAAAACTTTTCTTGATTCAAAATTTATTGATCAACGTATTGCTGAAAGACTACGACTTATCCATAATAAAGAGTGGGAAGCAGCGGATACAATTCGTGATGAGCTTGCAGCCGATGGGGTTCTTTTAAAAGACAGTAAGGATCCGCAGAGTGGTGAGCGCATAACTGTGTGGGAAATAAAACGATTTTAATTTTCCTATTCCAGCAGCTTACATAAATAAAGGGAGGAAAGTTTGATGGAATTTTTATATCATTATGGATATATCGCGCTTAAGCTGGCTGTAGGTCTTGTTGCCTTCTTATTTATTTTAAGAACGACGGGGCGGGGGAGCCTTAGTCAGATGACACCAGTTGATTTGGTCAGTAATTTTGTTATGGGAGGTATTATTGGAGGAGTTATTTATAATCAGAGTATTAGTAGCATTCAATTATTGCTTGTTTTACTCATCTGGCAAACCTTGATTACATCTTTTAATTTTTTTGCACGCTATTCAGTTTTTTTTCGTCGTCTTATTGCAGGGCGGAATGTTACATTAGTTTTAGATGGGGTTTTCCAAATAGATAAGATTAAGAACTTAGGGATCAATGTTAATGATCTCATTACGATGTTACGTCTTAAAGGGTGTCACTTACATGAAGCCGCTTTTGTTCGTTTGGAAACCAATGGTGATTTCACTGTCATTAAAAAGGAAGAAGGGAAAAAATCGACGATTTTAATAGAAAATGGTGAAGTTATTGATGATGGACTTAAAGAGATTGGTAAAACAAAAAAGTGGCTTCAGGCAGAATTGAAAAAAAACCATGTAAAAGTTGAAAATTTATTTGCAGCAGAGTGGTATGAAAATACAGATCAAAATAATAAATTGTATAGTGGATTATTTCTTGTTCCTTTTTCAAAAACAGTCTAACTTTAAATAACGAGTAGGTATAGCTTATTGGAAGCGTAATGAAGAGATAAATCTATAAACAACCACAGGGGGGTATTTTGCCTTTTTCGTGTGGATGATAGAGAAGTAAGGACTTTATGAAACGCAATGAAATGACAAAAACTGTATCATCAGATACAGGCAGAACTCTGCACACACTTTACAATTTATGGCCCTATATGTGGCCAGTAGGGCGGCGTGATCTAAAAATACGTGTGCTATGGGCAATATTTTATCTTGTTTTGGCTAAGCTCGTTCTCATATCTGTACCGTATTTCTTTAAATATTCTACGAATGTGCTTGATTCAAGCTTTCAGCTACCTGAATGGTTCTCATCCAGTTGGATTATTCCCATCATGCTCGTTTTGGCATATAATGTCGCACGTATTATGCAGGCTGGATTAAATCAATTACGCGATTCTCTTTTTGCCACTGTTGGTCAATATGCTGTTCGTCAATTGGCTTATAAAACCTTTGTACATATGCATGAGTTATCCTTGCGATTTCATTTGGAACGCCGAACTGGTGGGCTTTCTCGTGTGATTGAGCGTGGTACAAAAGGAATTGAAGCGATCGTAAGATTTTCAATTCTGAACACAGTACCGACAGTTCTAGAGTTTATATTAACGGCACTTGTATTTTACATAAGTTATGGGTGGCATTATCTTCTCATCGTTCTTGTAACTGTTGGATTATATATCTTGTTTACCATTAAGGCGAGTGATTGGCGCATTCGTATTCGGCAACAAATGAATACGGCAGATACTGAAGCGAATACTCGCGCTGTTGATTCTCTTTTAAATTTTGAAACGGTCAAATATTTTGGCAATGAAACTCTAGAAGCCGATCGATTTGATGCTTCTATGGTAGGTTATGAAAAAGCCGCAACAAAGATTTGGACATCGTTAAGCTGGCTTAATTTTGGTCAGGCTCTTATCTTTGGTATTGGAATGACGATCATGATGCTGATGTCAGCTTGTGAAGTTTTTTATAAGACACAAACTTTAGGAGATTTTGTTTTTATTAATGCACTTTTAATGCAACTTTCCATTCCACTGAATTTTATTGGTTCAATTTATCGTGATATTCGACAAGGTTTAACGGATATTGAAGCAATGTTTGATCTTTTAGATGTTCAGAAGGAGATCGTTGATAAATCGGATGCTAAACCGTTAGAGATAAGCGATGGGACCATTCGTTTTCATCAGGTAAAGTTTTCCTATGATTCGACACGTCAGATTCTCAGAGATATTGATTTTGAAGTTCCTGGAGGAAAAACAGTCGCCATTGTCGGTCCGTCGGGTGCAGGTAAATCGACTATTTCTCGGTTGCTTTTTCGGTTTTATGATGTTGATGCGGGCTCTATCACAATTGACGGGCAGGATATTCGTGACGTAACACAAAAGAGTTTGCGTGAAGCGATTGGCATGGTCCCACAAGATACAGTGTTATTTAATGATACAATTGCCTATAATATTTGCTATGGGCGTCCAAGTGCTACAGACGAAGAGATGCGCAAAGCTGCTGAAATGGCACAAATATCAAAATTTATTGAAATTTTACCGGAAGGTTTTCAGTCTATGGTAGGAGAGCGAGGTCTCAAATTATCAGGTGGTGAAAAACAACGTGTGGCTATTGCACGGACACTCTTAAAAGCCCCCCCACTTCTTATTTTAGATGAAGCAACATCGGCTCTTGATACGGCGACTGAACAGGAAATTCAACAAGCATTGGATATTGTAAGCCGTGGACGTACGACATTGATTATTGCTCACCGTCTTTCTACTGTCATCAATGCTGATGAAATTTTGGTTCTTAAAAATGGTCGTATTATTGAAAATGGGGCGCATACAGAGCTTTTACGCAAGAAAGGTTTATATGCTTCAATGTGGAATAAGCAGCTTGAAGCATCGAAAGCTGAAGAAAAATTACGTAAAATACGGGAAGAAGATGAGACGAGTGTTGTTAATCGTAAAAAATAAATAGGGCAAAATATAATCTATATCTTTATATGGAGTGATTGATTAAATACATAAAAAGACACAAGAGGAACAAAAAGATTTGTTGCTTGTTTGAGTTTACGATGAATAGGAAATTATATGAGTATTCTGCAATCTTTCCATAATAGCTTTGTACCGGTTCATAAAGAGGGTTATCCTTTTATTGTAGCGTTTTTTGTTATTTCGCTCATTCTTGGTTGGATATGGAGTCCGTTGTTTTGGTTTTGTCTCGTTCTCACGGTGTGGTGTATATACTTTTTTCGTGATCCAGATCGTGTGATCCCTTTGAATTCAAATTGGGTTATGTCGCCTGCAGATGGGCGTATTTCATTTGTGGAATCATGTGTTCCACCTGAAGAATTAGGATTAGGGAAAGATGAAATGATCCGTATTTCCATTTTTATGGATGTTTTTTCATGCCATATTAATCGTATTCCTATCAGTGGTACAGTAGAGTCTATCGTTTATCATCCAGGTCGATTTACCAATGCTGAGTTTGATAAAGCTAGCCAGTTTAATGAGCGTAATGGTGTGGTAATTGATAGCAAACATGGTAAAATCGGTATCGTACAAATAGCGGGAATGGTTGCACGCCGGATTGTTTGTTGGTCAAAAGAAAACGATGCCGTTATGACTGGTGAGCGATTTGGATTGATTCGTTTTGGTTCTCGTCTTGATATTTATATACCAACTGAAATGAAATTGCGTGTTGCAGTTGGACAGACCGCAATTGCTGGAGAAACAGTTTTGGGTTCTTTTGATGATAAGAGTGCCACAACGGACTTCAGATACGATTAGGACTCACAATGAAAAATTTTTCGCCATTTTCTTCATTCAATCCTGAGGGGCAGCATGATGATGTTGCAAGTCGGCGGCGTTCACCTACATCAATGCGGTATGTCATTCCCAATATCATTACTATTTTAGCAATTTGTGCAGGGATGAGCAGCATTCGTTTGGCTTTTGAACATCGCTATGAAGCTGCTATTTTAATGGTGCTTTTGGCCGCAGTTTTAGATGGTGCTGATGGTCGCATTGCCCGTTTAATAGATGGTAGTTCATCTTTTGGGGCACAGATGGATTCTCTTGCTGATGTTATAAATTTTGGTGTTACCCCTGCACTTATTGTTTATTCCTTTATCTTGAATCAAGCAAATCACATTGGTTGGGTTGCAGCCCTTGTTTATTGTGTTGCTTGTTGTTTGCGATTAGCACGTTTTAATGTGATGTTGGATAACACCAATATACCTAAGTGGCAGAAAAGTTATTTTGTTGGTGTTCCAGCACCAGCAGGAGCATTACTCCTTTTATTGCCTACCTATTTAGGCGCTCTTGGTTTGGTCCCCAATTGGGGGTGGGCATTATTTTTTAGTCTTTATACTGTAATTATTGCTTTTCTTTTGATTAGTCGTTTACCAGTATGGAATGCAAAAACAATTGATCAAAATTTAAGGCGCGATATCGTTATACCGTGCATGTTGGTCATTGTTATTTATGTCGGTTTTCTTGCTACTTACACATGGAAAACTTTATTGATTACAGCTGTTAGCTATATGATTTTTCTCCCCTGTAGTTTTATCGCTTATAATAAACGTGCTACTTTAGAAGAGAAAAAGGCTGATGCTAAATCTATCCAAGAATCATAAAGTGTTTCATTCTTCTGTTGAGAAGCACAGGAAAAAGAGAGAGTTAAACGATTTACTTCTCCGATGATGATCAATCAGGTACATGATAATTTACAAACCGATTTTTATGAACATTAAAGAGTTTTCCAGTTTCCTTTAAATCAGGTGATAGCAAATGTACTATCTTTTTTGCAACCTCTTGTGGTGAAGGGAGAGTTTGTGGATCTTCACCGGGCATAGCTGCAGCGCGCATGGCAGTGCGTGTGGCACCAGGGTTGACACAATTAATCTTAATAGGGGTTTGTTTGAGTTCTTCTGCCCAACAGCGGGCAATCATCTCTAAAGCCGCTTTAGAGGCTGCATAAGCTCCCCAGAAAGGGCGCGCAGCATGCGCAACGCTTGAGGATAACAGAATGGCTCGTCCAGCATCAGATTCACGTAATAAAGGCTCAACAGCTTTCATTAAGCGCCATTGGCTGAAAAGATTTATTTGAAAAACATCTTCAAATACCGTGTTCTCTATATGCGCTATTGGTGAGAGTGTTCCAAGGATTCCTGCGTTTGCAACGATAATATCAAGTTTTTTCCAGCGTTTGGCGATTGAGATAGCAAGAGTATCGATGTTTTCCATATGATGCAAGTCAAGGGGAACAAGGGTTGCATGAGCCCCTTTTTCTTGGATCTGATTATCTAATTCAGTAAGTCCACTGACTGTTCGTGCAAGAGCAATAATATGAGCGCCGCGAGCAGCAAGCTCGAGTGCCAAATAATAGCCAATTCCTCTTGATGCGCCAGTAACAAGTGCAACACGCCCATGGAGACTAAAGTCACATTTTGTCATCATTAATCTCTTGTTTTAAGAACAGATGATTGATGAGTTTTGGAGAGGTTTTCTTGATCAACCAGCTGCGTAGGATAATATCCAGTAAAATAATGGTCAGTAAATTGTGGATCGGCGTTATTCCGTTTTTCCCCTGCTACAGCAAGATATAATCCATCCGTTGAAAGAAACTCTAATGAATCCGCTCCAATAAAATCACACATAGATTTTAAATCTGGATATTGATTTGCTAAAAGGCTTTCAACTTTAGGTGTATCAATACCATAAAAGTCGGGATAGAAAATCATAGGGCTAGAAATGCGCATATGAACTTCTTTTGCTCCTGCATCACGGAGCATTCGCACAATTTTAAGAGATGTTGTTCCACGTACAATAGAGTCATCGACAAGAATAACACGTTTTCTTTCAATCACAGGACGGTTTGCAGAGTGTTTTAACTTGACACCAAAAGCACGAATTTGTTGTGTTGGTTCGATAAAAGTACGACCAACATAGTGATTACGAATAATACCAAGCTCGAAGGGAATTCCAATTTCTTGTGCATAGCCAATTGCAGCAGGAGTTCCTCCATCAGGAACAGGAACCACAACATCACCCTCACAAGGGGCTTCCTGTGCTAAACGGATTCCCATATTTTTGCGTGTTGCATAGACACTACGCCCTCCAACGATTGAATCCGGACGGGCAAAGTAAACATATTCAAACAAGCAAAGTTTTTCTGGTTTTTCATTTTTTGGTTTTATAATTTTTTTAGTAATTTCCCCATTTTTTTGTATTTCACATATGATGATCTCCCCATTTTTAACATCACGGACATACTTTGCTCCAATAATATCAAGAGCACAAGTTTCAGAACAAAAAATAGGCTTACCATCAAGTTCCCCCATCACAAGGGGTCTAATCCCTGTTGGATCGCGTGCAGCAATAAGCTTTGTACGTGTGAGCGCTAACATAGCATACCCACCTTCTACTTGCCGAATTGCATCAACAAAACGATCAGAGGACGATTCATAACGTGAGCGGGCAATAAGATGAAGAAAAACTTCTGAATCTGATGTTGATTGACAGATAGCTCCAGAAGCGATGAGTTCACGGCGTAATGTAAGACCATTGGTAAGATTACCATTATGAGCAATAGCAA
The DNA here is from genome assembly GCF_042194195.1 of Bartonella sp. MR30HLJHH. Taxonomy (NCBI): domain Bacteria; kingdom Pseudomonadati; phylum Pseudomonadota; class Alphaproteobacteria; order Hyphomicrobiales; family Bartonellaceae; genus Bartonella; species Bartonella sp. MR30HLJHH. The sequence continues at coordinate 156,758 of NZ_JBHIMO010000003.1, forward strand.
TGCCTCCAGCTTTTAATTCAGCAAAAAGGGGTTGAACATTGCGTAATGCTACTTCTCCAGTTGTTGAATAACGGGTATGTCCAATAGCGCGATTTCCTGGTAAGCGTGCAAGTGTTGTAGGATTTGTATAGTGATCACCAACAAGACCCAAATGCTTTTCTTGATGAAACATTTTATTATGGTAGGAAACAATACCAGCTGCTTCTTGCCCACGATGCTGAAGTGCGTGGAGTCCAAGAGCTGTTAATGTTGCTGCATCTTCATGCCCAAGAATACCAAAAACGCCACATTCTTCATGAAGGGTATCATCATCTAACGAAAATTCTTGACAGAAAACATCACTTTTTATCATCATATTCTTTCAGTTGTGATACGGAGGAATCATTAATATCACATTTTACATCATTTAGTTCTCTTTCCTCATGAAAAACTATTCTTTATTTTTTTAAATTATCTTTTTATGAGAGTGTTGCTCATACGTATGTTTATTGCTGTCTTTAAACAAATTTTCCGCCTTTTCGAGAACAGATCCAATATCTTTTGGGAGTATTTCCCAAACTTTTTGTCCTAGTGAATCTAAAATAGGCCTTGTTTTTGCATTTTTTAACCAATTCGCTTGAAGCTCGGGTTTAATCAGTGCATTAATCAGCAACATACCGATGACCATGATAAGTAAACCGCGAAGTGCTCCAAAAATAAAACCAATAGCACGGTCAAGGATACCAATTCGACTATCAATAATAAAATCAGAGATCTTCATTGTAATAATTGAAGTAATAATGAGAACAATAATAAAAATCGTGACCAATGTTGTGATCAATGCAATCATTTTATTAGAGAGATAGTGTTCAAAGAAAGGTAAGACAGGCTTGAATAAAAACAGTGTCGTAATAGCTGCAACTGCCCAAGAAATCAACGATAACACTTCACGTGAAAACCCTCGAAGCATAGCAAGAAAAGCGGACAACAGGATGATTACTACGACAATTCCATCAAGGATTGTTATGATCATTTGTTTGTTCCTTATACATAAAGTTGTGTTCTTCTAAGTCTATGTGCAAATATATTTTTTGTTCTTATAGCAAGGATCTTTTGTATTTTATAGAGTTTTTTCTATATTATTATATCTATGGTGCAGATCATTTTTTACTTACGGTAAGAGTAGCAACGAGTTCGGGAAGGTCGGAGAAAGTTTTTTGTTGAAAATTGAGCGGCTTCATCATTTCGGTTGTTGTTGTGGGATGAAATGCTCCTTGAAAGCCGAGTTTTTTTGCTTCATTGATGCGCTGTGCTGAATGTGAAACAGCGCGGGTAGCTCCTGAAAGACTGACTTCACCAAAATATACATAATCCGTTGGCAATGCGATATTGGCAAGAGAGGATACCAAAGCAGCGGCTACAGCTAAATCGGCAGCGGGTTCTGATATGCGATATCCACCCGCTACGTTCAGATAGACATCATGCTGTCCAAAGCGAATGCCGCAATGGGCTTCTAAAACGGCAAGAATCATAGAAAGGCGATTTCCATCCCATCCGACAACCGCACGTCTTGGTGTCCCAAGGGAAGAAGGAGCAACAAGCGCTTGAATTTCTACGAGTATCGGGCGTGTCCCTTCCATTCCCGCAAAAACAGCAGCACCTGGTGCTTTTTCATTACGTTCTCCTAAAAACAATTCGGATGGATTTATCACTTCGCGTAATCCTTTATCAGACATTTCAAAGACACCAATTTCATCTGTTGGTCCGAAGCGATTTTTTACAGTTCTAAGAATGCGATAATGATGTCCTCCTTCACCCTCAAAATAGAGAACGCCATCAACCATATGTTCAACAACTCGAGGACCAGCAATTTGCCCATCTTTTGTAACATGACCAACAAGAACAACGGCGGCTCCTGTTTTCTTGGCAAAGCGGATCATTGCTTGAGCACCGATACGTACTTGTGTGACAGTGCCGGGTGATGAATCTGCTGTATCTGACCATAGGGTTTGAATCGAATCGATAATCACCATATCAAGGTTTTTATGTTCGCTTAAGGTTGCCAGAATATCTTCAACATTGGTTTCAGCAGCAAGTTTCACTTCTGTATTGTTAGCTTCAAGCCTTTGTGCGCGCAGACAAATTTGCGCAATAGCCTCTTCACCTGAAACATAGATGACATTATATCCTTTACGTGATAAAGCAGCGGCTGTTTGTGTCAGCAATGTTGATTTACCAATACCCGGATCACCTCCAACAAGGAGTGCTGATCCACGGACAAAGCCCCCACCGGTAACACGATCAAGTTCAGCAATACCAGAATGAATACGTGGAGCATCTTCGATATTTTCAGAAAGAGATGTGAGTGTGACGATGCGTCCTTTACGAGCACTCTGCTTAGGACCACTTCCTATACCGCTATTTATAGTTTCTTCAACAAGGGAATTCCATTCTCCACAAGCACTACATTTTCCTGCCCAACGAGAATGGACAGTTCCACAATTTTGACAGATAAATTGAATACGATTGCGTGCCATGGTGGTTTAGCCAATTTGCTCTGGAAGATAATTGCTATCGGCCAGATCACTGAATCGTGTGAAATCAGATTGAAAGGCAAGTGGCACGATTCCTGTCGGCCCATGGCGCTGTTTTGCAATAATAACATCAGCTTTTCCAAAAGCTTTGTCCATTATTTCTTGCCATTTTGTATGTTCCAAGCTACCTAACTTTGGTTCTTCATTTTTGAGATAATATTCTTCGCGATAGACGAACAGAACAATGTCGGCATCTTGCTCAATTGAACCAGATTCACGTAAATCTGAAAGTTGTGGACGTTTATCTGTTCTATTTTCTACTTGACGTGAAAGTTGAGAGAGAGCGATAATAGGAATGTTCAATTCTTTCGCTAATGCTTTTAATCCTGTGGTAATTTCTGTGATCTCTTGAACACGATTTTCTGATGAACGCTTTGAACTGCTTGTCATGAGTTGGATATAGTCAATAAACAAGATATCTAAGCCATGTTGTCGCTTGAGACGCCGCGCACGAGCAGCTAATTGCGTAATTGATATTCCCCCAGTTTGATCAATATAAAGTGGTGCCTTTTGTAGTTGGTTCACCGCACGAATAATTTTTGAAAATTGTTCATCTGAAATATTACCACGCCGAATATCAGAAGAAGAGACTTCTGTTTGTTCAGAAATAATACGTGTTGCAAGCTGTTCTGAGGACATTTCAAGTGAGAAGAAACCTACAATGCCGCCTTCATTTTCTTGAATATTGGCATTGCGATTATAAGCATTAGCAATATTAAAGGCAATATTGGTAGCCAGTGAGGTTTTACCCATACCAGGGCGTCCCGCAAGGATAATTAAGTCAGATGCTTGTAATCCTCCCATTTTTTCATCAAGTGTTTTAATATGGGTGGCTATCCCGGATAATTGTGAAGAGCGCTTTTTCGCAGCACTTGCCATATCGATAGCTTTTTTGATAGCCTCATTAAAATTTTCAAATCCACCTCCATATTTCCCTTTTTCTGCTAGCTCAAATAACTGATTTTCAACAGTTTCAATTTGTTGGGTAGGCGTGAGCTCTACAGGAGCATCAAAGGCTGTATTGACAACTTGAGTTCCAAGGTTAATCAAAGACCGGCGGATAAAAAGATCGTAAATAACGCGTCCATAATCTTCAGCGTTAATAATAGTGACTGCCTCTGTGGCTAAGCGAACAACATACTGGTAGACAGTAATATCTCCAATTTTTTCTTCCATTTGGATATAGGGCTTGATTGTAACTGGATCTACACGTTTTCCTGTTTTAATAAGGTGAGATAAAACATGATAAATTTTTTGATGCAATGGTTCAAAAAAATGTTCTGGTTTTAGAAAATCTGAAACGCGGTCAAGAGAATCATTGTTGATAAAGATGGCACCAAGCAATGCCTGTTCAGCTTCAATATTATACGGAAGTTGCCGAAAAGAAGGAGAATCTTCTTTTTTTGAAGAGCTGACATTAACAACGTTAGTTTCTTCCATAATATTTTTCCACTAAAATTCCAAGTCTAGCTACTTTAGGCGATAAATTGAAAATCGTATAATTAAAAGAATAGAGCTACAAACCTTCATTTTAAGTTAAAATTATATAATTTTTCAAAACTCTCTTTTCGTTACTCATTTATCATTTGTGTATTATTTATATAACGTTTATCTATTTTATTTTATAATATGTGATTTTAAAGTGGAAGTTTTTCTACTCTAAATTTAAGTATTTTGAAGTTACATGACCTTAAAATTCCAATATCTGTGTAAGTAAAATTACTTTTTTATAACTGAAATTATTTCAGATCATGTGAGGATATAATCAACTTACCGCTCATACAAGCCTTACCCTTAAGGGTAGAACTTTAAATTATTTTTGCTTTAGATGCTAGACAAAAAAAGACATTTCCTCTTAGTGATATTATTATTCTCGGCATGCAGTGCCTTTAAATAATATATTTCTAAGTCGTTCATAAAAATTAGGTTCTTTATGTATGATAGCCATAAAATACTCACTTTTAAAGTGTGAGTATTTTATGAGCAATATTTAAAATGGAATAAAAAATATAAAACAGAAAGCAAAAATAGCAATTAAGCTTCTTGATGAGAACTGTTTATATCGTTGTCATTAATTTCTTCTGCCAATAATTCTTCCTGACTTCCTTCTAATAATTCTTCTTGAATATTATATATTTCTTTAGCAGAAGTGAGAGTTTCACCTTCTGCTTGGCGTTGTGCTTCACTGGTAGAACGCGCAACATTAATAATCACAGAAATTTGAACCTCAGGATGTAAGCTAAGAGTGATAGTGTGAAGACCAATCATTTTTATTGGATGGTTAAGTTCGACTTGATTTCTCCCAATAGAAAAGCCTTCATCTGTTATAATTTCAGCAATATCACGTGTTGACACAGAACCATAAAGTTGTCCTGTTTCACCAGCAGAACGAACAACAATGAATGATTGTCCTTCAAGTTTTTCAGCAACTTTTTGCGCTTCGCTTTTGCGTTCAAGATTACGTGCTTCAAGTTGTGCACGTTGTATCTCAAAATGTTTTTTATTGGCTTCATTTGCACGTAAAGCTTTACCTTGAGGCAAGAGAAAATTACGCGCATAACCATCTTTAACTGAGACAATATCACCCATCTGACCAAGACGAGGAATGCGCTCAAGTAAAATAATATCCATAGTTTTTCCTTTCGAACAAATAAATTTAGTGGAGTTTTTTGCGTGATTAAAAATCGTATTGAATAGCAGCCCAAATTCCCATTAAAAGTATCATGAAAACAATAGGTGGAGCAAAAACAACTGTTAAAATAGCAATATAAACAAGAGAAAGTATAATAATCCGACCGTTTACCCCTTTTGTAATATTGTGAAGATATGCTAGACCGCTAATTAATATGATGACAGTGTATGCAGTACTAAAGACACAGGTACTCAAGTTAAGAGAAGCGCTCAACTCAACCATCGATGCTATGCAAACAATAATGAAAATAACAATTCCAGAAATTGGAAGGCGGAGGGTTTGGCTCCAATCATCACGGGGTCTTTTCAGCCATTTCATGTGTTGGGCTGCTATCATGGAAAAGTAAAGGTTACCAATGAGAAAAACCAAACTATAAAGAGTCAAAGAAACAGCAGTAAAAGTTGCTGTATGCGTCATTAAAAGCTCACTAAAAGCGCGTATATTGTCTTCTTTTATTGACTGTGATTGTTGCAGAGTTTGTGCTATGTTTTCGGTGATTTTTTTTGCAATGACGGGCGTGGAAGGACGGGTTTGAACATAGAGCCCAATGAAAGTTGCTATAAGAGCGATAAAATTAGTTAAATGAAAAATAACCGATGATAATGGATACCATATCAGTTCGTTTTCTTTTTGCGCTGGTCGTGCAAGTCCAAGAAGCCAAGAAGCATAGACAGCAGGAAGGAAAAATAAGAACATCAAGCCAAGAGCAATATAGGTATTAGTGGTTATGATAAGAACAACAGTGGCATTTATGAGGGCGATGAGACTGGCTAATGTTCCTTGACCGAACGCAACAATAAAAATTGGCAATGAAAGAAAGCAGCCAAGAAAAAGAGAAAAAAAGGGCGCGATATTTGCAATACTGATGATTGCCATTCCTATTACAACAGCAAATAATCCTGCTAAAATACCGGTTAATATCTCATAGGTACGATTTTTTTTCATTTATTGCTGTCCTGCTTTCTGCAGTTAGGGGCTTGTCAATACCCCAACTTTGACATGTAATAGCTTAACATAGGATGCAACAAGCTATTTTTTAATCATATAAGAAAAGCAACTGGAGAAACTCTCCAGTTGCATAGCGTATTGAGCGTTTACTTTATAACGTACGGAAGTAAGCCTAAAAAGCGAGCACGTTTGATAGCATTAGCTAATTCACGCTGTTTTTTCTGACTAACAGCAGTAATCCGTGAAGGAACAATTTTCCCACGTTCGGAAATGTAACGTTGTAACAACTTGATGTCTTTATAATCAATTTTGGGAGCATTGGTCCCTGAAAAAGGACATGTTTTACGACGACGATGAAAGGGGCGACGTGCAGAGTTTTGATTGGTATCAGTCATCATTCTACCCCTTCTATAGCATTTTCACGTTGACGACGTGGAAAACGAGGACGCTCTTCATCGTGTCCAATGTGACTATTGCGATCAAGGTGTGAGAGCATAGCAGATTTTTCTTTTTCGTGTTTTTCTACGCGAATGGTCATATAACGCAAAATATCCTCATTGATGCGCATCTGACGCTCCACTTCAGCAATTGCCGAAGCTGGTGCATCAATATTGACCAAGGTATAATAAGCCTTACGGTTTTTACGAATGCGGTAAGCAAGAGGACGAAGTCCCCAATTTTCTGTACGCCCAACTTTCCCACCATGTGCTTCAATGACACCTTTGTAGAGACTCAAAAGTTCATCAACTTGCTGCGGTGTAATGTCTTGTCGGGCAAGGAACATATGTTCATAAAGAGCCATTGTTGTTTTGCCTTTCTTCAATTAAATCTTACCGGTTTTAGCGCAAAGCCTCTGCGACTTGTCTTTTTTGGAAATCCAAAGAAGAAAGGACGCGTTTACGATTCGAGACATCCGAGAGCGGAGACACGGGAGGCCGGAAACATTGTATTTCCTACTGATATTTTACAGCCCTCCGTTCAACCTCCAGCTAAAGTGCCGGCAACGAATATTTCATATCTACAGGTTATCTTTTAAAATAGCAAGTTTATGCACATAAAAAAATTGATTTGCTAAATCTTGATATATTTCCCTCTATCTACAAAAAGATAGTACTGTAACATAAAGGAGAGAAAAATGGACTTTTTAAACCAGATTGATGTTACACTCTTTGAAATATTTGTCGGCAATCATCAAGCTTGGTCGATTGTAGTTTTGTTTAGTATTTTTTGTGCAAAGTTTTTAATTTACATTATTCCTCTCCATCTTTGTACATTGTGGTTTTGTGGTGGGGAGAGGGAACGATGTGTCGTGCTAAGCATTTGCATGAGTATTTGTGCAGCTCTTTTCATAGGTTATCTCATTTCTCTTTTTTATTTTCATCCTCGCCCATTCGTGGTAGGGTTGACAACACCGCTTATTAAACATCGTGCAACAGCTTCTTTTCCTAGTAATCATGCCTTGACCATTGCATCTTATGCAGCTAACTTTTATTTTTACCGATACAAAGTTGCTTTTAAATTTGCCACGGTGTTTTTGTGCTTGATCTGTTGGGCGCGCATCTTTGTGGGTGTACATTATCCCTTTGATATTTTAGCAGGTACAATTTTAGGAAGTCTCATAAGTTTTTGTGTTATTCAGTTTATAGCTCCCTACTTTCCTAAGTTTTTATATCAAATTCCGCCTTTAAAATATAATTTTAAGAGTGGTATTCGTTTTAAATGAAGGGCTTTATCTTGATTTGTGCGGATGAATAAGGTCAAAAGAGAATAATTTAATTGTACAATTTTAGGAGTTGATAAATGGGTGCAGCTTTTATTTTTCCAGGGCAGGGAAGTCAACTTGTTGGTATGGGGAAGGCGCTTACAGAGCAATTTATTGCCGCACGAATGGTTTTCGAGGAAGTTGATGATGCTTTGGGTGAGAAATTATCAAAGATCATTTTTGAAGGACCAGCAGATGTTTTAACGTTAACAGCAAATGCACAACCGGCATTAATGGCTGTATCCATGGCTGTCATTCGTGTGATGCAACAATTAGGGCTTTGTATAGAAGAAAAGGTAAAGTTTGTTGCTGGTCATTCTTTAGGCGAATATTCGGCCCTTTGTGCTGCCGGTACATTTACTCTCACAGATACGGCAAGACTTTTGCGTATTCGTGGCAATGCTATGCAGGCTGCTGTCGCGGTTGGTGAAGGTTCTATGGCAGCACTGATTGGTTTGGAAGAGCACACTGTGGAAGAAATTTGCGAAACTGTTTCTGAAGAAGGACTATGTCAGATTGCTAATGATAATGGTGGTGGGCAAATTGTTATTTCAGGTAAAGCAAAAGCAGTTGAGACAGCGGTAGAGATTGCATCAACAAAAGGTGCAAAACGTGCACTTCTTCTTCCAGTTTCTGCACCGTTTCATTCATCTTTAATGCAACCTGCTGCTGATGCCATGAAGAAAGCACTTTTGACTGTTAACAAAATGCCCCCTATTGTTCCTTTGATTGCCAATGTTTCTGTTGCACCTGAGAGCAATCCAGAGCGTATTACTACTCTTCTTGTTGAACAAGTGACTGGGAGAGTGCGATGGCGTGAAACAATAGAATGGATCGCTGCTAATGGGGTTGATACGCTTTTTGAAGTTGGTTCTGGAAAAGTATTAACAGGTTTAACGCGTCGTATTAACAAAGATATAAAGGGGGTAACAATTGGAACAGTTGATGAAATAGAATCAGCGCTAGGCATGCTTGGCGTTTAATCTATAAGGAGTTAAAAAAATGTTTAGATTAACAGGACGTAAAGCTCTTGTAACGGGGGCTTCGGGAGGAATTGGTGAGGCAATTGCACGCTGCTTTCATGCACAAGGAGCCATTATTGGACTTCATGGAACACGTGAAGAAAAGCTTAGAGAAGTGGCGGCAGAATTAGGGCAGAATGTTTTTGTATTTCCCGCTAATCTTTCTGAACGCCAATCGATTAAACAATTGGCTGAAGTTGCAGAAAGAGAAATGGATGGCGTCGATATTTTGGTTAACAATGCGGGGATCACTAGGGATGGTCTTTTTGTGCGTATGCAAGATAAAGACTGGGATGATGTTTTAGAAGTTAACCTAACAGCAGCTTCTCTTTTGACGCGTGAATTAATACATTCTATGATGCGCCGCCGTTATGGAAGGATTATTAACATTACATCTGTTGTTGGTGTTGTGGGAAATCCTGGACAAACGAATTATTGTGCTGCAAAAGCAGGCTTGATAGGTTTTTCTAAAGCATTGGCACAAGAAATTGCTTCGCGAAACATCACTGTCAATTGTATTGCTCCAGGATTTATTAAATCTGCGATGACAGACAAGCTTAATGAAAAGCAAAAAGAAGCCATTATGGCTGCGATTCCAATGAAGCGTATGGGAAGTGGGCAAGAAATAGCTGCTGCTGCTGTTTATTTAGCAAGCGATGAAGCAGCTTATACGACAGGTCAAACACTCCATATCAATGGTGGAATGGCAATGATTTGAGTATTTATTTTATTCCACATTGATTTATGAGTTGTATTATTTTAGATAGTAACGATTGAAATAGAAACATGCATCTATTTCTTTAACATGGTCGTTGATCAATTGATGTCGGAATGTCAGATTGGTTCATTTTGTAGGGGATATCCACAGGATGTTTTAAATCATTGCTAAAATCTTTTAAAGTAATGCATCTATTGCTTGATTAGATGAGCCGATATAGTTAACCAAATTATAGGAAAATATAAATTCGAGGATTTCAACATGAGTGATACAGTAGAGCGCGTTAAGAAAATTATTGTGGAACATCTTGGGGTTAATGCTGATAAAGTTGTAGAAAATGCAAGCTTTATCGATGATCTAGGGGCTGATAGCCTTGATACGGTTGAACTTGTTATGGCTTTTGAAGAAGAGTTTGGGGTAGAAATTCCAGATGAAGCTGCTGAAACGATTTTTACAGTTGGTGATGCAGTCAAGTTCATTGATAAAGCTTCTGCATGATTACTAAAGGGCAAAGGCATAAATTGCTTTTGCCTATATTCTTCGGAGCTCTTTTGAAAAGAGAGCTTTGAGATGTGAAGTTTAGTTCAAGGTTAGAAGTTATGAGACGTGTTGTTGTTACTGGTTTAGGATTGGTATCTCCATTAGCTGGTAATATTGAATATAGTTGGAAACGACTTCTTGAAGGAAGAAGTGGTGTCCGACGTATCACTGAGTTTGATGTGTCAGATTTGCCATGCCAGATTGCTGGGCGTATCCCCTTAGGGGATGGAACAGAGGGGACCTATAATGCTGATTTGTATATGGAACCTAAAGAGCAACGTAAAGTTGATGCATTTATTGTTTATGCAATGGCTGCTGCTAACCAAGCGCTTGCAGATGCCGAATGGTTTCCTAAGAGTGATGAAGATCAGATTTGTACAGGTGTGTTAATTGGTTCGGGAATTGGGGGAGTTGAGGGCATTGTTGAAGCTGGTTATACGCTTCGTGATAAGGGACCTCGTCGTGTTTCTCCTTTTTTTATTCCAGGTCGTTTGATTAATCTTGCTTCTGGTTATGTGTCTATTCAATATGGTTTACGGGGGCCTAATCATTCTGTTGTAACGGCTTGTTCGACAGGGGCGCATGCGATTGGTGATGCAGCACGTTTGATTATGTTTGGTGATGCAGATGTCATGGTGGCAGGGGGAACCGAATCTCCGATAAATCGGATATCTCTTGCAGGTTTTGCAGCTTGTAGAGCTCTTTCTACTTGTCGCAATGATGATCCTGAACGGGCGTCACGTCCTTATGATGCTGATCGTGATGGTTTTGTGATGGGGGAAGGAGCAGCAATTGTTGTTTTAGAAGAGCTGGAACACGCCAAAAAACGAGGAGCGCGTATTTATGCTGAGGTTATTGGCTATGGTTTATCTGGTGACGCTTACCACATTACAGCGCCTTCAGAAAGTGGTGAAGGGGCTCAGCGTAGTATGATGGCTGCTCTTAAGCGTGCACAAGTGAATGTGAGTGAACTTGATTATATTAATGCTCACGGTACATCAACGATGGCTGATTCCATAGAGCTAGCAGCTGTTGAGCGTGTTTTAGGGAATTATGCACCACAAGTATCCATGTCATCAACGAAATCATCTATCGGGCATTTACTTGGTGCCGCCGGTGCTGCTGAGGCTATTTTTTCTGTTCTAGCTATACGGGATAATATAGCCCCAGCGACACTTAATCTTGACAATCCATCGATTGAAACGAAAATCGATCTTGTACCACACAAACCGCGTGAACGAAAGATTGATACGATTCTTTCTAATTCTTTTGGATTTGGTGGGACAAATGCATCGTTGGTGATGCGACGTTTTAGGGGATAATAAGTATTTTTATTTAATTTCTGCTTTTGAGTTTTCTACTTTGTTATAAGGTGAATGAGAAATTATAATATTGTCCTTAATCGCTATTGAGGGGTTATGTCCGATGTGAAAAATGGAAAATCATTAAAGGACGTAAGTGATTCCTCTTCGAATCATTTAGCAGATAGTTATGACATGTTAGTACATAAAAAACGAAAGAAATCATCTATCGTCCGTAATCCGTTGGTTATTCTCGGTCATTTTTTTCTTATGCTGATTGTGGTTATTCTTTTCGCCATAAGTATTCCTCTTTATATTGGAAAAAGTATTTTTGAAGAAAAGGGAAAAATTGAGGAAGAACAAATTGTTCTTATCCATCCTGGCACAGGAATTCGTGAAATTGCTTCATTGCTAGAAAAACGTGGTTTCATTCGATCATCAGATATTTTTGTTTATGGGGTTGGTTATCACCAAAAAACAACGCATCTGAAGGCTGGTGAATATTTAATTCCGGCACATTCTTCGATGCAGGATATTATGGATATTCTTGTGAAAGGAAAATCTATTGAATATACATTTACAGTACCTGAAGGTTTAACGGTTCAGCAAGTTTTCGATCGATTAGCTGCGAATGAAATTTTGATTGGAGATCTTCCAAAAATTTTGCCTCCAGAGGGCTGTTTAATGACGGATACTGTTCGTTTTATTCGGGGGACAACGCGTAAAGAGATTGTAAACAGATTGCGTGAAGGGCAGACAAAATTAATTCATGCTATATGGGCTACGCGTTCACCTGATTTACCTATTAAATCAATTGATGAATTTGTTATATTAGCCTCAATTGTTGAGAAAGAAACGGGAATTGCAGCAGAAAGACCAATGGTTGCCGCGGTATTTTATAACCGCCTTACAAAGCATATGCGTCTTCAATCGGATCCAACAGTTATTTATGGTCTCTTTGGAGGAAAAGGAAAGCCATCAGGTCGTGCAATTTATCGTTCCGATCTTGAGAAGGAAACACCATATAATACTTATAAAATTAATGGTTTGCCTCCAACAGCTATTGCAAATCCAGGTCGAGATTCTTTGAAAGCGGTGGCACATCCACCAAGCAGTGATGCACTTTATTTTGTTGCTGATGGTTCAGGAGGGCATGTTTTTTCTCGAACTTTAGAAGAACATAATGTGAATGTTCGCAAGTGGCGAGAATTAAAGGCAAGACATTGAATTTATAATGATAATGCATCTTTTTGCATCGTAAATGAGAATGCAAAATATAGTAAAATTTTTCTCTTTAAATTTTTTATGAGAATGATAAAAAATCATTTTTTTGTCTGTCACAAGTGGGATTAGCGTATGGATAAAAATATTTAAGAAAGCAGTGAATACACTGCTAATAACTTATCTCAAAAAAGAGCAGAATAACATTGATAACTGCTAAGAAAATACATTGATTAGGGGAAAGGTTGAGATAATGTATAATTCAAATTTTGGAGAAACATTTATGAACAAAGTAGAGTGATGTAATGACAGTCTTCGAAAGTAAATTGAGTGCTATAAAAATAAATCAACGCCGCGGTTTTTTATTTATTCTCTCTTCTCCTTCAGGTGCTGGTAAATCAACAATTTCTCGATTACTTCTAAAAGATGGACAATTAGAGCTTTCCGTAAGTATGACCACAAGGAAAAGGCGTCCTAGTGAAGTAGATGGACTGCATTATCACTTTATTTCAAAGGAAGAGTTTGAATATAAGCGTGATAGAGATGAATTTATTGAATGGGCAGAAGTTCACGGGAATTATTATGGCACTTTACGTGAAACTGTTGAGAACGCATTGAGTACTGGCCGTGATATGTTATTTGATATTGATTATCAAGGTACCGAGCAGCTGCAAAAAAAGATGCTAGGAGACACTGTATCTGTTTTTATCCTTCCACCATCAATGAAAGAGCTTGTTTCGCGTTTACATCGTCGAGCAGAAGATAGTCAAGATATCATCAATTTACGATTGGAAAATGCACGAACGGAGTTAAAGCATTGGCGTTCTTATGATTATGTTGTGATTAACGAAGATTTAGATCAGTCTTTATCTTTTATTAAATCAATTTATTTAGCTGAAACCGTAAAACGCGAGCGCTGTTCTTATCTTGACTCTTTTGTTGATGGGCTTATTGCTGAAAAGATCGATAAATGTCTTGATTAAAAAAGGTTGCATAACAAAAAGTGCAATTTTTTAGAGCACTAGATGCGCTAAAGTTACAAATTCTGAAACCGAGAGCGTTTCAGCACGGCGTGTTCCATCAATTCCAGCTTTTTCTAATAGCACTTCACCTCCAAGTGTTTTGAGATTTTGACGAAGCATTTTTCGTCTTTGTCCAAAGGCGGTTTTTGTGACGAGGCTTAGTTTTTGTGCAGAGCAGGCAAGAGGTTGTATTCGCGGAATAATATGAACAACGGAAGAAGTTACTTTAGGTATTGGTATGAAGGCTTGAGGGGGCACATCAAAAGCAATTTTAGCAGTGGTACGCCAGCCAGTTAAGACACTAAGACGTCCATAATGAGTAGATTGGGGTTTAGCTGTAATCCGTTTGGCAACTTCACGTTGAAACATCAATGTCATTGATTCATAAAAAGGAGGCCATGGTTCAGTCAAAAGCCAATTTAATAAGAGTTGTGTCCCAATATTATAGGGAAGATTTGCAATAATGCGAGGTTTTTCGGGGCTTGTTTCAAAGAGTTTTGAGAAGTCTTGCTTCAGTGCATCATTACAAATAATTTTTAATTTTTTAGGATAGTGTTTTTCTATTTCTAAGAGAGCTGGTATGCAGCGTTCATCGCGTTCTATTGCTGTTACAATGGCGCCCTTTGCTAGCAAGGCACGTGTGAGACCTCCAGGACCAGGACCAATTTCAAGAACAGGTTTTCCTTCTATATTACCTGCGTGATGAGCAATTTTAGATGTTAAGTTAAGATCAAAAAGAAAATTTTGCCCCAAAGATTTATGCGCTTGTAATCCATATATATCAATGACCTCACGTAGAGGAGGGAGATTATCTATTGGCATGGTATTAAACTATTTTCGGCAAGTTGATTTGCAAGTTTAAGAGCAGCAATAAAGCTTTCGGGAGAGGCTATCCCTTTATCAGCAATGTCAAAAGCAGTTCCGTGATCTGGAGACGTGCGAATGAAAGGGAGACCTAACGTGACATTAACAGTGCTATCAAAGTCTAATGTTTTAACAGGGATAAGGGCTTGATCATGATACATACAAATGGCAACGTCATATGCCTTTCTTGCGCATTCATGGAACATTGTGTCGGCAGGCAGCGGTCCTGCAATATTGAGTCCTTTCTTTTTAAGATATTCAATAGCAGGAGTGATAACTTCAATATCTTCTTTTCCCATTGCACCTCCTTCTCCAGCATGAGGATTAAGACCAGCAACAGCTAGTCGGGGTGACGTTATTTTAAACCGTGTTTTTAAGTCACATTCAGTAATAAGTACCGTTTGAACAATTAAATCACGGGTAAGCTGTGAAGGAACATTTTTAAATGGAATATGAACAGTTATTGGTACTGTTTTTAATCGAGGTCCTGCTAACATCATAACTGGATGATAACATTTATGAAAAGCTTTATGAGCTAAATCGGCTAAAAATTCTGTATGACCTGGAAATTGAAAACCGGCATCATAAAGATTCTTTTTTGCAATAGGACAAGTAATAAGTGCACATGCATGGCCATTTTGAATTAATTGAACACAGCGTTGAATTGCTTCAATGATTCCAGCGGCATTATTCGATGAAGGTATACCTAATTGATCACTTTGCTTGTTTTTTAACGGTATGATAGGAAGAGCGTTTTGAAAATTTTTTGCGGAATTATTGATTAAAACAGATTGCACCTCAACATCAATCTGTAAAAAACGAGCGCGCGAACGAATAACATCTGGATCAGCAAGAAGCACAAAAGGTGGAATTTGGCGCGTAACACGCAAACTCCACGCTTTTAGTACTATTTCAGGACCAATTCCGGCAGGATCACCACCGCTAACAATAAGAGCAGCCATTATGAATTTTGAATGCGCGCCACTCGCCGCAGTTCTCCTAAATATTTGTCGCTTAATTCTTCAAGTTTTTGCGGGCTTCTTTTTTTACTATCTTGAAGAGAAAATATTAGTCGAGCGACATAATCATCAGAAACTCTTTTTATTTTGCAGACAGCAATTGCTTCGATTCCATCAGATGTTTCTTGTAATTTTGTCATTTTTCCAGCAGGCGTTGCAAGAATAGCTTGTTCCCATGCACTGGGAAGTTGGGGCTCCAGAAACTTTCCTAAGTGGCGGATAGTAACGTCTAAAATACCTCTTGCTTGATTGTGAGCATTGGCACATCCACGGAAATGTGCGCGAAAATTGCTTGCTTCTCTTTGACGTCTTTCAAAAATTTCTGAACGACGATGTGCAGGAATGACAAAAACAATTCGCTGTAATGTATATTCATTGGTTGAAGGTTTTACACCACCATTTTTTAATATCCTGCGTACAGCTTCTTGTTCGCTAATCATACCTGTTTCAGCTTGATAGCGTGCACTAACAAGACGCCCCCATCCTATTTGTCCACGGATGTAATCTTTAAAGTGTTGCACAGTGATCTCAGTTTGGATCAGAATCTGGTTGAGCTGATCAATCGTCATATTATTTTGTGTCGCAAAATTCTCAAAAGCTCTATCAACTTCATCATTGCTTACTTCAATATTACGACGTTTTATTTCAATATTTTTTAGCTTTTCATCGATAAGCTCTTTTTTAGCCTGTGCCACCAAATTGCCTTGCTTTTGTTGTAATCTGAGAAAAGCGAGGCGCCTTTGTATATCATAATTTGTGATGGGGTTGCCATTAACTGTAACAACAATAGAAGTCTGCGCAAAGACCGTTGGAATCAAAAATTCATTTATTAGCAGGCTACTTACGTTCAAAGACGCAATATAAAATAAAGCAAGAACACGCTTTTTCAATTTATTCATGTGAATAGGCTTTCGCATTGTTTATTAATTCTCATCAACAACTTAAAATATACTCTTTCTTTCATAAAAACAATGATAAGTTAAATGACTGATACATTCTCTTTATAAATTAATCTATCTTTTTTCCGATATCTGCAATCGTACGCAATGAAAGAGAGAAATTAAAGTTTTGCAAGGGTGTTTTCCTGCCTGGATTCGTTACCTGTTGATAACCGAATGTTAACCCGAAACATTCATCTGTATAATTCAAGCTAATTCCTCGCTTTACAAATGTACCAGATACTAAATCATAACCGGCGTTGCTATTAATAGACCAATAATCTGCTAGTTTAAGTCCTGTTTGAAAAGAAATTTCTTGGCGCTCTTGAGGATATTCATAATCTGGTTGCTTTGCGATATAGGCATATTGTAGAGCCGCCCAAAAATTTTGCCATTTTTGTGATGCTTCGATTTCACTACGGCGGATTTTTCCTGTCTTTTTGTCAAAGCGTCCACGCGTTTCTAAGGAAAAACCACTTTTATGGGTTGCACCAAACATTGCAACATAGTCTGAACGTTTTGCCTCTAAGCTAGAATGAATACCGACATTGACAAAGTCCTTTTCTGCAAAAGAATTCTTTCCTGCTAGATGAAAGGATTGTCCAACAAGACCATAAAGAGACCAATTGTCATTAAAGCTTCCAGAATATCTTAAACCTATATTGGCTCTTGTGCCACCTTCTACACGATCATAACCAGAAAATTTGTCTCGTTGAAAGAGAGTGGTTGCATCAAAGACAAAGCTTTGAGCATCTTCATTAGGAATTTGTCCAATATATTGTTCATTATTGCGTATAAAAATTTGTGCGGTTGGTTCTATAATATGTGTAGAATGATCCGCTGTAATAAGGAAGGGATAGCGTAGTTCCAACCCTGCTGTTGCCATGCCACGAATTGTTGAACCATGAATTGCGGATGAGGAATTTTTTTCTGTAGAAGCTGTATAATTTTCGCTTGCATTGGTTGTAATGATATCAGCGCGTAGAGAGAGAAGGGGGGTTAAGATGAGTCCGTTGTGCGTGTTGAAGCGCTTTTTCCACTGAAGCTCGTTTGTTAAACGCAAACTATTTCCAGCCATACCAGAAAGCCTTACTATGTTGAGAGGGTTTCCGTTCTGGTCGGTAGAACTGAAGTCAGTATGACGACGATAAATTGATTGCATATTACTATGGAAGGTAAGCTCTCCATTATAAATGGGTTCATCTGGTGTGAAAAAATAATCGATGCGCGGTAGGACCCAAGCTTGCCGAGAGTGACGTTCATAATGAGGATCATTCAATATTGAATCTTGAACTTTAAAATGATAAAAACGCATATCAAAATAATTTTTTCCTGCAAGACCATTCAGATAGATCTGAGAAAGTTGTGTAGGATTGCTATAGTTTTCAAGTTTATAGGCACGACTAAAATGCCGATCTGATTGTGCAAGAATATCCCATCCATAAGTCCAGTGTGAATTAATACGAAAGTCCCCCTTTGTTGCCAGCATATAACGGTTTTTATACTGTGCATCAATCGTATCATTATCAAATCTATGCCGTTTCATTTGGTATATATGAGCAAAGCGAATATTATAACTGCCCATTTTTAAACGTTGACGCCATTCCCCTTCGGTTAAAAGCCCTTGTTGGGTATAAACGGTAGAAGAAAGGGTAAAATCATAGTGAGGGGCGAGATTCCAAAAATAAGAATTCTTTATCCCCATACCGAGATAATCAGTATAAAAAAAATGAGGGGTAAGCAGACCGCTAGCACGCTTGACAGTTGGATCATAGATCTCAAAATTTGGAAATTTTATAATCGGTGCACCAAAAACTTCAAAACTGCTATTTTCAAACCGAATTTTTTTGATGCTATTATTCCATATGATCTTTCTTGCTTTAATTTTCCATAGGACGTCTCTATCTGGTTTATAAGAGCAAGGTTCACAGGCCGTATAGGTTGCATTTTCAAAGACTGTTATGTGATTGTTTTTGCGTGTAGCATTTTGGGCTGAAAAGTGAACATTGTTGGCTGTATCAATACGTAAGGCGTTTACAAAACCCTCGCCAAGATCTTTGGTCATATCAATTTGGTTGGAATAAATTTTATTACCATCCTTTTGAGTAATTTCAACGTTCCCTTGTGCTATAAGCCGTCCTGTTTTTTGATTATAGATAATTTTTTGAGCGACAACTTTATTGCCATCATATTCGATTTGGACATTCCCTTGTGCAGAAACAGTGTTTTCATCACGGTTGTAGATGAGTTCATCCGCAGAGAGCAAAAGAGGGCGTTCCGGATTTTGAATGCGACTTTGAGAAGGAGATATAAGGCTTTGAGCGTGCGCACAATAAGACAAAGCACCTCCTAAA
Source organism: Bartonella sp. MR30HLJHH (assembly GCF_042194195.1). Lineage (NCBI taxonomy): Bacteria > Pseudomonadati > Pseudomonadota > Alphaproteobacteria > Hyphomicrobiales > Bartonellaceae > Bartonella > Bartonella sp. MR30HLJHH. The sequence goes on from NZ_JBHIMO010000003.1 coordinate 175,732, forward strand.
ATAACCCCCATAACACTTGTAAAAGCGAGAGCACTTAATTTTGTTAAAATAATTTTTTTAAGTATTAATGCTTTCACTTAGCCATCCTCTTTATGAAGTAAAAAAGAGATTCCTAAGAATAACGCAATAACAACGGGTGTCCAAGCTGCAATAATTGGTGGAATATATCCAGCATTACCAAAAGCTTGAACGAGTACGGAAATAACATAAAGCATGAACCCAGCTATTACTCCACCAAGAATCAACGTTCTAGATTGCCCAAAACGCGTAAAATTTAAAGATACAGTTGCTGCAATGAGGGTCATTGCCACAAGTAATGCCGGTAATGCAATTAAAGATTGGAAATACATATCAAAATTATTAGCAGAATAGCCAAATGAACGTGCAATCATAATTTTTTTTGGCAATTGGTAAAATGGAATAGTCGCGGGATTCGCTAAACGTTCCGTTAAAAATTCAGGTTTTAGATTGGTTTTTATTTGCAACACGGTAAATTTTTCAGGAGGATGCCCTATTTTATAGATTGTTCCATTTGTTAATAGCCAAGATCCATTAGTCAAGGTTGCTTTTGGGGTGTTAATCCAATTTTTGACGGTTGCGTTGTCCTTGTATTGTACAAAGGTTGCATCGAGAAGAGAAAGTCCTTGGTCGGTAATAAATTTAGCACCAATAGTTGTTCTGCCTAAATTTGTACGTTGTGTTAACCAGTGGATACCTGTATTATGAAGAGGTGTTAGTATATTGTTATTGCGCCATTCAGTCATCTTTTTTTCTGCTTGAGAAAATCCCCATGCAGCAAGTGGATTAATGAGAAGAATTGAAAATAATCCCAAAAGAAAAGCTCCCAAACAAGCTGGCATAAGAAATTGCCATGCAGAAACACCGATTGAACGAGTCACCACAAGTTCAAGTTTTTTGTTGAGTGAGATAAGCGTTGCCATTGCAGAAAAGAGTGCAATGAAAGGGATAAGTTGTTGCATGATAAAAGGGATGCGTAAAACAGAGAGGAAAAATGCATCTTTTGCTGTATGATGTGGAATGGAGGATAGCCTACCAGAGTTCTCTGTGAAATCGATTAAAAGAGCAAGGACAAAAATGCTTCCCCAGAAATAACAAGTTATTTTAAGATAACGTATAAAAAAGTATCGTCCAAGTGTCCACCCAATCATGATATTTCATCCGAGGAATCTTGAGATTTTCGATGTTCAAATTTATTCATTACTTTTTGAAAAGCGATTTGAATAATCTCATTAACTCTTGTGGGGAGCCTAATTTTATGATTCGTTAAAAGCATAAAAAAAACAAATGCACTTGTCCCTATGGGCATAATATAAAGGAGAGGAACGTATGCAAGATCGTTCTTTGCTTTTTCTGCGAAAAAATATCCTATCCAATACACCAGAAAAGAAAGGGTAATTGCCGAGAAATTTGCGGAATGACGAGCTTGTCGATGGGAGCATACATCCCCTGCCGCTGCTAATGCAATAAGTGAAAAAACAATAGGGTAGAGCCATTGTGTTAATCTGCGGTGAAACTCAGCTTTATATTGGAGTGGTTTTCGTTGATAGTAGGGATCTTTTGGATCAGGGTTTTGTAAATAAGAAAGAGAGCGATCTTTTGGATAAAGAGTAGGTCCTTTATCACTGGGGATAAACTCCCCTAGGCTAAAAGTATATGAGCTAAATTGAACGATTGAAACACTGTTATTCTGATGGCTGACTCTTTCTATTTCACCGTTATTGAGAACCAGAAAACTACCGTTTTTATTGCTCATAATGGATGCGTCTGTTGCATAATAAAAAAGATCAGTCTTAGGATCACGCTGGTCGGCAATGAAAAGGCGTTCAAGTGTTCCATTTGGATTTCGTTCGCCAATTTCTATGTAAAGGTTATTGGCGAGTTTTTGGAAGCTTCCTTCACTAATGAATAGATTAATAAGATCAAAATGAGCACTTGCTAGCATTTGTCGCATATGAAGACGCGCTTGAGGAACAACAAAATTAGCTATAGAAAAGGAGATACAGGATGCAAGAATAGCAAGAAGAAGAATAGGTTTCCAAACAGTACTTTTAGGAAAACCAGAGGCATTAATGACAGCAAGTTCTGAGTCTTGATTCATTGCTGAAAGGATGGTTGTAATTGCGATCACTAATGCAAATGGAATGACAAGAAAAACAACAGAAGGAACCAATGAGAGTGAAAATTGTAAGACTGTGAGGAGTGTTTGTTTACTTGTTGTGAGAAAGTTTATCCGTGCAAGAATTTGTACTGTCCAACTAACGCCTACTGCTGCAATCATGACAGAACTAAACAAAACAAGGACACGTTTCAGGATGTAGAACTCAACAATACGCATAAATTGGGGAAAATCCTCAGTCTTTAATTCGATAGCAAATATTTTTACTGCTTTCGGTTAAAATGTAATAAAGTGTGAAAAAACACCTTTCCATGAATTGGATATTTTTACCAAATAAATAATATAAAATTGCCTATGAGGTCCTCTTTAAATTTTCCGTACATTATATTTTATTTTCAACTATAGTCTACAAAGAATCTAGAAAATAACTTAAAAAACTTTTTTATTAACGTTGGAAATAAAAATTTTTGTTTTTTTTAGACACGTGCGAAAAGATAATGTATCTCAATCAAAAAAGAGGGTTTATATCTTGAACCTTTTCCTTTTATATTGGGGGTATGGAAGTTTCTCTAAAAAAGATTTAGCTTTTTATAAAGAGTGATGAGGGCTTAAGAGGTTGGATATTTTATTCTATCATTTGACGCAGTCAACGCTGAAAGATATTTTGCCAACGCTTGTAGAGCGTGCATTGGCTCGTTTTGGTAAGGTAACAATACAATGTGTAAGTGAAGAACAACGCGATTCTATGGATATGCATTTATGGGTTTATGCTGATGAGTCATTTATTGGACATGGAACTGAGTGTGATCAATATTCAAACTTTCAGCCTGTATTTCTGACGACAGGACAAGAAAATCCGAATGATTCAAAAATTCGTTTTCTCATAGAGGGAGCCGTATGTTCGAATATTGATACTTATCAACGACTTGTTGTGATATTTGATGGTAGCAATGATGAGCAGTTGAGTCATGTTCGTGCACAGTGGAAAAAATATAAAATGGAAAATCATAATTTAACGTATTGGCAACAAACTGAAGATCGTTGTTGGGAAAAACAGGTTTAATGCGTCTCATTTCTGTTGTTCTGATTTTTATAGGACTGGTAGGAATAGTAAATCCAGCGCTTTTTATTGCGAAAGAATCAGGGGGAGGGCGTTGGGTTTTTATTGTGATTTTTCTTTTAGGCATATTAAAGATATGGCCTAAAATTAAAAAATGAAACGGCACATGATGATTGATCGAATTTTGCTTGTTTTATGGGCTGTGATATTGGCTTTTTTTTGCGTTTCGTGGTTGGGAACAACACATATCCTATCAGGAATGTTTACTGTTGCTTATATAAGCAACAGTGTAGATTTTTTATTTTTCTTTTTGAGTGCCTTGTTTGCGGGAATATTGTGGTGGAAAATACCTCAACCCATGTCTTTAAAAATGAAACTGGCAGCATTTTTGCTGCCAGTACTTATTTTATTCTTCTTTATTATATTTTAGTTGGATATTTCATCATCTGTAAATCCGACGAAGCAAATTAGTGAAATAAAAGAAGCAAGAAGCAAATAATAGCCGATATAAGATGTACCAAAATGTTGTACCAGATATTCTGCAATATAAGGCGCAAGAGAGGCTCCTACGATACCCGATAAGTTGAAAGTAATAGAAGAACCAGTATATCGAATTGCTGTTGGGTATGGTGAAGCCAAAACAGCACCAAGAGGACTGTATATCATCCCCATGATAGACAAACCGATAACAGACATTGCAAGGACTCCTATAACTCCAGAATTTAAGAAATAAGGAATTGCAAAAGAATAGATACCGGTGATGATTGTAATCCAAATCATCAAAGTTCTACGTCTAATACAATCAGCGAGTCTTCCAGTAATAACAGTAAAAATTCCACAGAAAATAGCACCAACAATTTCGACTTGAAGAGCTTGATAAAATGGCAATTGCAGATGGTTTGTTGAGTAGCTTAACAAATATGCAGTGACCAAGTAAAACAAAACAAATGTTGCCATACCAGAAAATACTCCAAGAAATAGGATTCGTGGACATTTTAAAAAGACTTCGATGATAGGAACTTTAACACGTTCTTTACTTTCAAGAGTTTTTTTGAATTGAACAGTTTCATTGATTGAAAGACGAACCCATAATCCTATAATCATAAAAACAACTGAAGCAATAAAAGGAATGCGCCATCCCCAAGCTAAAAGTTCCTGATGATCAAGAAAATGCAACAGACCTAAATAAACAGCAATAGACAAAAATAAACCGATCGGAACGCCCAATTGGGGGAACATCGCGTACCAGCCGCGCTTTTCTGGAGGGGCATTTTCTGTTGCGAGCAAAACAGCTCCTCCCCATTCTCCTCCTAATCCCATTCCCTGTCCAATACGACACAAGGTTAAGAGGAAAGGGGCAAACCATCCAGCGGTTTCATAAGTAGGAAGAAAACCAATAATGACTGTTGAAAGACCCATTGTGAGAAGAGAAGCAATAAGTGTTGCTTTTCTTCCAATTTTATCTCCAAAATGTCCAAAAACAATTGATCCAAAGGGCCGGGCAAAAAAGGCCGCTCCAAAGATCAGGAAAGATTGTAAAATGGCAATCTGATCATTTTGTGTTGGAAAAAACACATGAGGAAATATGAGAGCTGCGGCAGTGGCAAAGACATAGAAATCAAAGAATTCAATTGTTGGGCCAATAAGGCTTGCAAACAAAATGCGACGAGGGGAATTTCTGTTGCTTGTACCTTGCATTTCTAAGTTTATAGACATGAATAGAATGTCCCTTTCAGTATATGACAAATCAAATGATGAATTAACTGACTATAATTATAAAAAATTCAAATCACTGTCGAGTCGATATTATGATGTTTCTTATATATTAGAACAATGGTTATGGCTTGATGAGCATGAATAAGTGTTCTTTAGATTATCCAAATTAAGTAGAATAAAGACACTGTTTTAAATGCTGTAGAGGATGAAATATGTGAATATAAAGGCTGCTCTCATTAACATTACTGTTTCCTTTAATGTTTAATGCCATTTTTATCTATTGAGGGATCAATCTTATTTATAAACCAGCCTTTGGTATCTCAAAAATATTTTTCATAGATGTAATTATAACACTTTTTAAGCGTATCTAAAAGAAATTAAATCTTTTAGTTGTGCATGCATTTTAAAACACAGGGTGTATATTTGATCTGTCAGAGTTTAATCCATCGAATGCTTTGTTATCTTAAAAAACATGAGGTTGAGCAATTGCATTGAGTTGTTTTGGTCTATGCACTTTTTTCTAAATGGGGGAATTTAAATTTGAAATTATGGAGTGTGAATAATGCAACGCAAATTGAAATTAAGTTTTTGTGCATTAATGACCAGTGGTTTTTTTGTCAAGATTGCGAGTGCAGATGGAGTAGCGACACCAAAAGAAAAGTTATTAACACCAGTAAGTATCAGTGAACATCTAGAAGAGACAAAAAAATTGTTATCGGAAGTGAGGGGATTAAAAGAAAAAAAAGGGGGATCAAAAAGGATAGAGAATAAACAGATAGTAGAAGGAAGTAAGTCTTCAGAAGAGGAAAAGAAGAGGTTAGAAAACCTATTTTTTGAAGTACTCACAAATTCAATAATAAGTGATGGTGCTACTATCTATATTACTAATCGTGATTCTGAAGATTCTGAAATAAATAGCTTTAAATATGAAGATGCAGGCTATTCCATCAATAATACGGTTCAAGAAGGTGGAAAACTCTACATTGATGCAGCAAGTGTTAGCAGGGATACGACAATTGAGAGTGGTGGTATTGAATTCGTCCAAAATCTGAGCAGTTCAGAATATGCCACTGTTAAAAAAGGTGGTAAACAAATTGTTGAGAGTGGTGCAAATGCTGAGGGGGCTAAAATCTATGGTGGTGAGCAGATTATTTTTGGTAAGGGGGTCCTTGGAACTGGTTTGTCGCGTAAAGATAAGGAAAGTAGTGCGTATAACACCGAAATTTATGCTGAAGATGGAATCCTAGGACTACAAAGTGTCTATAGTGGGGGGATAGTTGTTGACACAAAGGTTATGAAAGGAGGTGTCCAGAATCTTGACGGTAAAGAGAATTTTAATAACGGCTTCTCAGAAGATACTGATACAGCTGATACAGAAAATGAGGATTTTACAATCAATGAGGGGGCTTTTGCACTTAATACCGAACTTTTTAAAAATGGTGCGCAGAATATCTTAGCAGGAGGGAATGCGAGCGAAGTTACTTTATATGATAGAGCTACTCAGAAGATATATGATTCTGGATATGCGGATAATCTAACAATTAATCACCAAGCACAATCATGGGTTTTTGCTGGTGCAATATTAGATAAGGATACAAATGTTAATGATTTTGGCAACCTCTATCTTTATGCTGGGAATGGTGAAGCTGTTACGGAAGTAGAAAATCTTATTTTAAATGGAGAAGATGCCAAGCTATACTCTATTGCAACTGAAAATAACGATACTCTCTCTCAGGTTAATATCCAGAATTTAACTGGAAGTGGCAGAGTTATTTTTACGTCTTCTGGGGCTGATAAGCATTACTCTAAGCTTAATATTGATGATCTATCAGGTTCTTTACACTTTGAGTTTAATGTCAACTTTGCCAAGCATCTTAGTGATTATCTTGTTATTAAAGAAAGTGGCTCAGGTTATCATACAATAAGTATTACTGATTCTGGAGGTGAGGTTACAACCCCTTCCCACAAAAAACTTAAATTAATTTCTGATCATAGTGGAAACGCTCATTTTACTCTGACAAACACTTTTGGTGAAAAAATCAGAGCTATTGATACCGGAACCTACATGTACAGTTTGAAACATAGAAAAAATAAGAGCAATGGTAAAACTTGGTATTTAGATGCGAATTATGCTCTTGATGAGGAAAATACCTCTTTATTTTCTGATTTTAACTTGCAACCATCTGCTATGGCTTCATTATCGAATGATCTCACAGAACGCACAATTGAAAAGGGAATGATTGTTACGATTGCTGGTCCTAGCTTTGATAGTAACAGTGAGAAAGTGGATAGCAATGGAGAAACTTCAGTTAGTAATATAGTTAAAGATGCTGGAAAGCTTTCCGTTTATAACGGTGGTCTTAGCCTGTATACGACAATTCAAAGAGGCGGTATTGAACTTATTAGAACACAGGGTCGTTCACAGGATAGTACAGTTAAGAGAGGGGGAAAACAAAAGGTTGAAGATGGGGGAAAAGCTGATGGGGCTAAAATTTACGGTGGGGAGCAGTTTGTTTCAGGAAAGTCTGATATCAAAGGTGAGATGGTAAGGAGTAGCGCCTATGACACTGTCGTTTCTGGTAAAAATGGGGTGCTAGGATACCAGAATGTGTATGATGATGGAGAGGTTTTTAGTACAAAAATCATGGAAGGAGGGGTACAAAATCTTTTTGTGGAAGAAGATCTAGACCATTATAGCAGTTTTGCATTTGATACGAAGATCTTTTCTGGTGGAGAACAACATGTTTTAGCGGGAGGAATCGCGATTGGTGTTCTCTTACAAGGGAATGCTTTTCAAGCAATAGATTTAGGAGGCTATGTAAAAGATTTAACGATTAAGGATCAAGCACAATCGTGGTTACATTCTGGTGCAACATTAGAAGGAAACACCATGATTCATAATTCTGGACGGATTTATCTTTATGCTGGTGCTGAGCGATCTCATACTGAAGTAGAAAAAATTGTTTTAAATGGCAAAAATACCACATTATACTCTATTGCTTCCAAGATGGATGGTGAAAGCTCTTTGATTGAGGATCTAAGCGGGAATGGACGCGTTGTTTTTACTTCTACCGTGTTTAATCCACATTACTCTAAACTTGAGGTCGGTAATCTTTCAGGTAATTTACATTTTAGGTTTAATACTAATTTTGCAGAACAGCGCGGTGATTATCTCCTTATAAAAAAAGGAGCAGGTCATCACACCATCAGCGTTATCGATTCTGGTGTTGAAATGACCAATTCTCTTCTACAAAATCAGGACTTAGTTTTGGAGCTTGATTTAATTCATGATCAAAGCGGAAATGCGCATTTTACTCTGATAGATTTTTTTGGTGAAGAGATAGTTACTGTTGATAATGGAGTCTACATGTACGCTCTAAAGAAAAAAGATCATAACGGTGGAAAGATTTGGTCTTTATCGACACCATTTACATCGGAAAAAATTTCTACTCCTATCTTTCCTCCATCTAATACGGAGTTGTCTATAGATAACTCTTTTGAGCAAGAAAATACTGTTTCTCCTTCGGAAGATTCTATAGCCAATTCTTATACAGGTGATTTCAGTTTTTATGCAGAGGATTTCATTACTGGTCTAGGTGAAAAAATTTTACAAAACTCCATACTCGGTGACAATAGCATAGTTTATATTGCTGGTGATGGAGAAACGGATGATTTTAAATTATCCATTAATAATACAGTTCCAGAAACTGCAACACTCTATGTTGAGACTGGTGGTTTTAGTAAGAATACAACAATTGAAAATGGTGGTTCAGAGATTGTAGGGGAACAGGGGATCTCAGAATTTACGATTATTTACGAGGGTGGAAAACAAAGAGTGGAGGGAGGAGGATCCGCATTGAGAGCTGAAATTTATGGTGGGGAGCAGCTTGTTTTCGGAAATGGTTATGTAAATGGTGAAATTGTGGGGAGCAGTACCTATAACACGACACTTTATGGTCAAGGTGACACGCCGGGACAGCAGAATGTATATGATGATGGGATGGCTGTGGGAACAAAAGTGATGAGTGGAGGAATACAAACTCTTTCTAAATGGTTCGCAGATGATGATGATTTTGTACAAAAAAGTGGTGGCTTAGCCTTGAATACTGAGGTTTTCGCGGGTGGGGTACAGCGGGTATTAGCAGGGGGAGAGGCGGATATTGTGACTTTACACCGCCATGCTGCTCAAGAAGTTCATGCTGGTAGCATTGTAAAAAATCTAACAATTAAAGAAGGAGCCAATTCATGGGTTTTTGCTGGTGCGATGTTGGAAGGAAAAATAAAGATTCATGATTTTGGACAAGTCCATCTTTATGCTGGAAATAATAGCTTTTATACTGAATATAAAAATTATCAGACAACAGTAGACGATATTAATTTAGAGGGAGAAAACGCTAAATTATACTCTATTTCTACTGGATATGGAAACACAGAAACCTATATTAAGAAGCTAAGCGGTGTGGGAAATATTATTTTTACTTCTACAGAATCCGATTTACATTACTCTAAGCTTTATATTGATAATCTTTTGGGGAGTCTACATTTCGATTTTAATGTCAGCTTTGCAGAAGGAGAGGGTGATTATCTCTTTATCAAGAATGGCCATGGTTCTCACACAATAAGTATTGTAGATTCCGGTATTGAAATTGTTGATCCTTCTTCAACAGAACTTGATTTAATTGTTGATCAAAGTGGAGGAGCACATTTTACTCTGAGAAGCTTTTCTGGTGCAAATGTTAAAACTATTGATGGCGGAACCTATACGTATGGTTTAAAACAGAGAATTGATGAGGATGGGGGTGAAAAAGTTTGGTATTTATCTGCGGTATTTATTGATAATGTTTCATTTCTCAACAGTTTGCCACGTAGTAGGAGCAGGTCTGCGCGGCATTTAAATCAAAATCAATCAGTTTTTTCTCTTTCAACTAGTAGAGTTACAAAAGAGCATGCTATTAAGTTGTCACATCGAAGAGAAAACCGCCAAAACTTAAGGAAAAAGTCTCCAGCTTCTGTATCTCTAACTGTTTCAACTCTTGGAAGTCAAGTTATTGAAGGAGTATATCCAGCAAGTCCTCTTCATTTTTCTGATGGAAAGCAACAGGCTGTTGTTTCAGAATCTTCACAATCTTTAGCCGATCAAATGATTTTGCGTCCAGTTCATAAAGATCATCCTTCTCCACAATTGAGTAAGACGCTTTCAGTTTCTCACTTTTTAACCACCCCCTCTACAGATGCGGTATTGTCTATGTCTGTAGCTCCAGCGATGGTTTTTCACAATGAAATGCAAACCGTGCGTGCGGGAAGAGGAATTCTAGATAAAAGTAAAAAGAATGCAGCTTTATGGACCTATGCGATCAAGTCTAAAGAGAGTATTGCTACAGAGCATATAGATTTTAAGTTGGATCAGACAGGTATTGTTTTAGGGATCAATAGTTTAAGCGAGTGGGAAAATGGAGAATTTTATATAGGTGGTTTTGGCAGTTATGACCGTGCACGCATTGCGCATGCACGGGGTGGTATGAGTGGTATCAATACTTATGGCATTGGCGCTTATGTCACTTATTTGGATCATAGTGGATGGTATTTAGATGGTATTTTAAAATATAATCATTATCAGAATACTCTAAAGGCAGTTTCAACGAATGGTTTAGGGATTGAAGGAAGTTATAGGCAATGGGCGGTGGGCACCTCCTTTGAAGCAGGTTATCGACTTAAGACGTCAAAGAGCAGTTGGTTGCAGCCTTATGGACAATTTACATGGTTGCAAGTTGAGGGTAAAGAAATCAAGTTATCGAATGACATGATAGGTGACATGCGTCCATTCACTTCATTACGCAGTGAGGTTGGCTTAACTTTAGGATATGAATTTGGTTCTCGCGTGGATTCCTCATCACTTGCGTATATTACAGCAGCATGGTTGCGTGAGAATAAAGATGACAACCGTACATTGATTAATCAACGGCATCCATTTACCACTGATTTATCTGGTAATGCAGGTAAGTTAGGAATCGGTTTGAGCAGTTTAGTGAGTGAGAAGTTAAAGTTATATGGTGAGGCACATTATGTTAAAGGACGTAAAACAAAACAGTCCTTTCAGGGTATTTTAGGTGTACGCTATAGTTTTTAATGATATGGTTATTTTTTAGTTATCTTTAAATGTATGATTGTTTTAAAGGTCTTTAATGAAGGTCCAGAGAACAATTTTTCAGAGCATGCAGCTTCGCTTTTCATGGTAAACTGTATGCCCTTATATTCTTGATCAAAAAGGTATTAAAAGAACTGTAAAGAACAGTTTTTTATGAGATAAGGAGGATTTTTAAGAAGGATTGTTTACAATCTAAGGTTGAAAATATGTTTTGTAGAGCTAATTACGTTTAGTGTCTATGCAGGCGTGAAGGGGGGAGGATATGGCTCTACAATATAAATGGAAACAACATTGTTGGATACTCATGTTGGGCAGCTGTTTTGTGCAAGCTGCTGCTGCAAATGAGGGGGCAATACCACTTTTTTGTCAATCTTCAAGTTATGAAAATGGCAAAATATTTCAGGATCAATACAATGAGGATATGAAAACAGGAAGATGCATTCTTGGAGCATCTAATGATGTTATTATAAGGACGCGCAATGAATTAGACTTTTTTAAAAAGCCTAGCGATTTTACTGAGGATAAGGGCGCTAGAGTGTTTGCGAGTCAACAGGAGCTTGACAGCAGTCGTCGTGACAATGTTGGATATAATGTACAAGAACAAAATATTGCGTTTCTTAAAAAACCTGAGCTTATCTTCATTAAAGATGGGGCACTGTTAGAAAATTATGTCCTTGATAATGAAGGTAAAGCATACATTTCAAATGATGGCGAGAGTAATAGCCCAGGGCGATCCATTAATAACACTGTAAGGAATGGTGCAGAGCTTTATGTGTATGCAGGAGGTCTCAGTGAGAATAGTAAAATTGAACATGGTGGAATTGAAAATGTTCAAGCTTTAAAGGGAAAACAAGGTTTTTCGAAAAATGCTGTTGTTAAAGAAGGCGGGCACCAAAATGTTGGAAATGGAGGAAAAGTAGAGGGGACTAAAATTTATGGCGGTGAGCAGCTTATTTTCGGCGAGGGGGATATTGGAGGAGAGATTAAAGGGAGTAGTGCTTCTCATACTGTCATTTATGGTCAAGATGAAACACTAGGCCAACAAAAAGTATATGATGGCGGAAAAGTTTGGAATACGAAAGTTATGCGAGGGGGTGTCCAAGAGGTTGGACAAAAGTCTCAAAGTACAAAAAATGGTGGTTTTGCATTTGACACAGAAGTTTTTGGTGGTGGTAAACAACGTATCTTAAAAGGCGGTCAGGCTATTGGAGTCACTTTAAATGAGAGTGCTATTCAGGAAATATATACTGATGGATCTGTAAAAAATCTAACAATGAATGATCAAACAAAATCATGGGTGCATGCTGGAGCAACATTAGAAGGCAAGACACAGGTAAACCATTCTGGGCAGATCCATCTTTATGCTGGGAATGATCAACAACGCACCACAGTAGAAGATATTATTTTAAATGGAAAAGATACAAAATTGTACTCTATTACTGATGAATTTGATGGAAAAAGTTCTTTGATACAAAAATTAAGTGGTGAAGGGAGTGTTATTTTTTCGTTTACAGGTTCTGATCCATATTATTCTCAGCTTCATGTGAATAATCTTTCAGGAAATTTACATTTCGCGTTCAATACTACGATTGCCCATAACCGTGGTGATTATCTCTTGGTTGAGAAAGGCGCTGGGAAACATACAATAAGCGTTGCTGATTCTGGAGTTGAAATCACGGATCCTTTTTCAAATAAGCGTGATTTAATTATGGATCAAAGCGGTGGAGCGCATTTTACGCTGACAGATCTTAAGGGTGACAAAATTAACGCCATTGATGGTGGAACTTATATGTATGATTTGAAAGAAAGAAAGGATGAAAATGGAAAAGTTTGGTTTTTATCGGCAGACCGCCTCAGTAGACCAGAACCTTCTATGCCAGATCCGACAAATCCTTTTTTTCCTGATGAAACATCAACAACCCCCTCTACAGATGCAGTGTTAACGTTGTCCGTAGTTCCTGGACTTATTTTTAACAATGAGTTGCAAATTATACGGAATGGTAGAAAAATTTGGGACAGAAATAAGAAAGATATCGAACTATGGACTTATGGGATTAAGAGCAGAGAACGTGTTGCGACAGGCCATACACACTTTAAGCTTGGGCAGACAGGTTTAGTCTTTGGTGCTGATCAGTTGAGTGAATTAAGGCATGGAGAGTTGTATGTTGGTGGTTTTGGGAGTTATGATCAAGCACGTGTTTCTCATGCACGAGGTGGTGATAGTGATTTGAGCTCTTATAGCATTGGAACTTACGCAACTTATTTTGATCATCGTGGATGGTATATGGATGGTGTTTTGAAATATAATTATTACCGAGATAATTTAAAAGCCATCTCAACGAATGGTTTAGCTATTCAAAGTCATTACAATCAGTGGGCGATAGGTGGATCATTTGAGATTGGCTGTTATTTTGAACCGGCACAGAATACTTGGATGCAGCCTTATATCAAGCTAACAGGTTTGCAGGTTGAAGGTAAAAAAATAAAACTTTCCAATGGAATGATAGGTGGTCTAAGCCCATTAACCTCATTCCGCAGTGAAGTTGGATTGACTGCAGGACATGAATTTTTTGTGAATTCAGAAACTTCATTAACAGCTTACATTATGGCAGCTTGGTTGCGTGAGAATATAAATAATAACTATACGACAATTAATAACCAGTATAAATTTATTACAGATTTATCAGGCAGTGCGGGTAAATTGGGAATTGGTTTAAACGGTTCGGTCAATGATAAACTAACACTTTATGCGGAAGCACATTATCTAAAAGGACATAAAATTAAAAATGCTCTTCAAGGTATTTTAGGATTACGCTATAGTTTCTAAGTACACCTTTACATGGCTGATTAACTTTACAAATGTCATTATTTTGCAAGCTTAAATAGATAACGCATTGCTATGTCATCTCGAGAGTATAGAAACCTTCTCAAACGGTAAGGATGCTTTTATACTCTCTTTTAAGATAAGGTATTAATTTATAAAGAGTGTCCATTGTTTTGCACGTTGAATGTGAGTTCTGAATATCGTAAGATTCTCTTATTTCAAATCTGCTCCATGTTGAATTAATCAAAGATAAAAATTGTACAAGAAAGAACTAAAAATACCTCTTATAAACTTGCCTCAAGTACCACAGGGTGTCGCGTTGCAACATTTTAGGGCTGGAAAAGTGGTGTGATGGTACTGGTTTGCTTACGCCATGAGCGTAATGATGGTGGCGCTCAATGAATTTACCATTATACTTTCATGGTTGACGTCGGGAAATGGGCTTGGGCGTATTGAGAGATGTTTCTTTAAAACAAACGTGTGAATTAGAAACCCAACGGGGTTTTGTTTTACGTGAAGGGGGGGACTCCATTACAGGGCACAAGCATTTTTTTCATCTATAATTCCAAATATACAAATTATTCCTTGAATTTAAGTAAACATTTTGAATTTTATTCAATTTTTTTGCCTTAAGTTAGAGTTTTTTAGTGGTTTATAGATAAACAACTTAAAGTTGTTTAAATTAAAAAAACACACTAAAAAATTGTACTTAGACATAAATAAAACACATTATGATACAATCTAAAACGAGCTATCTATGTAGTCGCGGGGTATTTTTCTAAATAATTGAGAGTGGAGTGTGGATAATGCGGTATAAATACAAATTAAGTTTTTCAGTATTGATGATCAGTAGTTGTCTTGTGCAATCTGCAAGTGCAGTTGAGAGTAGGAATAGAGTGCTAACAAGAGCAACACATGTGGTAAATAGAGAAGAGGAAGAAAAAAAAATAGCACTGATTTCTAGTTTTTTTCGCAATAATACTATTCTCAAAGATGGTGATGTAGAGCTTGTTGATAATGGAAAGACTTCTGTGGAGTCCACTATTAAAAAAGGAGGGATGCAAATAGTTACACGAGCAGGAATTGCAATGAACGCCAAAATTTTGGGAGGTCAGCAGTTTATTCATGAAGAGCCATATATTGATCTTACAAGCGTGGAGAGAAAAAGTAGTGCATATAATTCCACAGTTACTGGGGATGGTGGAACAGTTGGACAGCAGAATGTGTATGATGGAGCGTGGGGTTGGTATACGAAAGTGGGAGATAACGGAGAACAAAATCTTTATGCAGGACAAAGAAAAGAGGGGGGAAAATCAATGTATGCTGAGGTCTCTGGAAATGGGAGACAGCACGTCTTAGCGTTAGGAGAATCTTATGCTACTAATTTGAAAGATCATGCTATTCAAGTTGTATATCCTGAAGGGTTTGTGGATGGTCTGACTGTTAACAACTTTGCTAAATCGTGGTTCCATGTTGGTGTACAAGAGGTCCTTGGAGAAATAAGGATCAATGATCACGGAGAGCTTTATTTATTCGCTGGTGATAGGACAAATCATACGACTAAGAAAAAAATTCCTATAGAAGAGAGAGTGGATGAAACAATATTTGAGGTTGGTGAACGAAATATAGGAGAAAAACCTCAAATTGAAATTGAAGATTTAGGGGGGCAAGATGGGACTGTTATTTTTACTTCTATACCGTATGATCCACGACATATTTCACTTCATGTTGAGAAACTTTCAGGGAATTTACATTTTCGATTCAATATTAGTGCTACGGGGGATTCGAGTGATTACTTGTCGATTGATGAGGGCGCAGGTAATCACAAAATAAGCGTTGCAGATTCTGGTCGTGAAATTACAGGTCTTCTCTCACAAAGGAATAGTTTGGTTACAGGGATTAATTTAATTACTGATAGAAGCCACAATGGAGGCGCTAATTTTACTCTGGCAGATCTTTCGGGTAAGGACATTACAACTGTCGATGGAGGAGCCTATCAATATCAATTGCTGAAGAGAGATAGATGTGCTGATTCTAGTGGTAGTGCTACAATTTGGTATTTAGGAAGAGCTTCTGAAGGTACGACACGTTCGAATACTGAAGCACAGTGTGTAAACAAGAAAACGAAGGTTCCTCTTGCATTGTCTGATCAAGGCGCTTCTTCTAGAGGAAAAAATAGCGGTTCTCGTAAACCTACTACAAAACAACCAGCTAAACCACGATCTCCACGTCATTTAAGAGGGGCACAGAATGTCTCTAGTGGTTCTGTATCTCCCTCTCAAGAAAATCAGACTCTTGTAGTGTTACCTCCATCAGCTCTTCATTTTTCTGATGAAAAGCAACAGGCTGCTGTTTCAGAATCTTCACAATCTTTAGCCGATCAAATGATTTTGCGTCCAGTTCATAAAGATCATCCTTCTCCACAATTGAGTAAGACGCTTTCAGTTTCTCACTTTTTAACCACCCCCTCTACAGATGCGGTATTGTCTATGTCTGTAGCTCCAGCGATGGTTTTTCACAATGAAATGCAAACCGTGCGTGCGGGAAGAGGAATTCTAGATAAAAGTAAAAAGAATGCAGCTTTATGGACCTATGCGATCAAGTCTAAAGAGAGTATTGCTACAGAGCATATAGATTTTAAGTTGGATCAGACAGGTATTGTTTTAGGGATCAATAGTTTAAGCGAGTGGGAAAATGGAGAATTTTATATAGGTGGTTTTGGCAGTTATGACCGTGCACGCATTGCGCATGCACGGGGTGGTATGAGTGGTATCAATACTTATGGCATTGGCGCTTATGTCACTTATTTGGATCATAGTGGATGGTATTTAGATGGTATTTTAAAATATAATCATTATCAGAATACTCTAAAGGCAGTTTCAACGAATGGTTTAGGGATTGAAGGAAGTTATAGGCAATGGGCGGTGGGCACCTCCTTTGAAGCAGGTTATCGACTTAAGACGTCAAAGAGCAGTTGGTTGCAGCCTTATGGACAATTTACATGGTTGCAAGTTGAGGGTAAAGAAATCAAGTTATCGAATGACATGATAGGTGACATGCGTCCATTCACTTCATTACGCAGTGAGGTTGGCTTAACTTTAGGATATGAATTTGGTTCTCGCGTGGATTCCTCATCACTTGCGTATATTACAGCAGCATGGTTGCGTGAGAATAAAGATGACAACCGTACATTGATTAATCAACGGCATCCATTTACCACTGATTTATCTGGTAATGCAGGTAAGTTAGGAATCGGTTTGAGCAGTTTAGTGAGTGAGAAGTTAAAGTTATATGGTGAGGCATATTATGTTAAAGGACGTAAAACAAAACAGTCCCTTCAGGGTATTTTAGGTGTACGCTATAGTTTCTAATCATATGGTTATTTTTTGATTGATCTCAATGTGTGTAGAAGGATTTTCAAACCTAGATCGAAGTATCTAGGTTCATCCTCTTTAAAGAAGAAGGCTTTCAAAAAGGTATATATTTTGTATGTTAGGCTTTTCTTATGATTCTTTATTGCTTCAATGATAAATTTGATGAGAGGCATTTAAGATTATGTCAGAAGGTTCAATATTTATTGAGAGTCGGTAGCGCATCTTTATGATGGGATGAGAAATTAAAGGTATTTCTATTAAAGTTTTTTTTATAATTCATTCTATATTTTTGAGAATTTGTGTAGATTTTTGCAGAGTTACTTGGCAAAGGGCTTCTTGCTCGCTATAGAAATGGCGAAAGAATGTTATAAATGAAATAAAGGTGGTTAAATGGCTTTAGAGCGTACTTTTTCGATGATTAAACCAGATGCAACCCGTCGTAATTTGACTGGCGCAATTACTAAAATGCTTGAGGATGCGGAGCTACGTGTTATTGCGTCTAAACGTGTCTGGATGAGCAAACGTGAGGCTGAAAATTTTTATGCTGTTCATAAAGAACGCCCTTTTTTTAGTGAATTGGTGGAATTCATGTCTTCTGGTCCAACCGTTGTACAAGTTTTGGAAGGCGAAAATGCAATAGCTAAAAACCGTGAAGTAATGGGGGCTACGAATCCTAGTGATGCAGAAGAAGGGACAATTCGTAAGGTTCATGCTTTATCGATTGGCGAAAATTCTGTCCATGGATCCGATAGCGCTGAAACGGCAAAAACAGAAATCGCCTTTTGGTTTTCTGAGGTAGAAATTGTTGGTTAATAAAGCGTTTATAATAATAAAGCGTATATAAGAAGCAAAAATCCGAAACACTATATTTCGGTTTTTTGCTTATAAGAGTATAGACTTTTTTAAAAGCATAGGGAGCATTCATCGTTTTTTTAGCTTTTTACTATTTTTTTGAAGAGCTTTTATCTACATGCCACCCTTACTTGTAATGTGCAAAAAAGTGGTTTATTGATTTATCATTAATAGATTTAAAATAAATTAGTCTTATGCTATCCTCATCTCTTATTTAAGTACAAAAAGATAAATTATCATTATAAATCTCCATACTCTTCACGGGATAACGTGTTTTAAACCTGCACGAAAATAGTCCCATCCTGTCCACAATGTAAGGAGGGCAGCAATCCACAGCATAGTAATGCCAAACTCTACTGTGTAAGGAAAAATTTTATTACCGGCTGGTCCAGCTAAAAGAAATACAATAGCGATCATCTGTACAAAAGTTTTCCATTTTGCAAGACGAGAGACAGGAACACTAACTTTTAACTCAGCCAAATATTCACGTAATCCTGATACAAGAATTTCTCTGCAAAGAATGATAATAGCTGCCCATAGTGTCCACCCAGCGATGGTACTGTCTGCGGCAAGCAAGAGCAAACAGGCAGAGACGAGAAGTTTATCAGCAATTGGATCTAACATGCGACCAATATTGGATGTTTGTTCCCAAATACGAGCAAGGTAACCGTCAAGAAAGTCAGTAATGGATGCAATGATAAAAATGGAAACAGCAATCCAGCGAGTGATATCACTTGATTGTAGTCGCCCTTCTAAAAAAAAGCATGCAACAACCATTGGGACTGCAACAATTCGTGCATAAGTTAAAATATTTGGAAAAGAAAAAGTATGATTTTTCATGGAGCCATTTTTAATTCTTGTGAAAGAGAATATATTTCCTAAACGTAACAAGGCGAAGGTTATGAAACAAGCCTATTTTTCATGAAAATGATTATGAATTTTTTGTGCAATTGTCATAGAGATTCCCGTAACTTTTTTTAAATCTTCAAGTGAGGCACTAGCAACAGCCTTGGCACTTCCAAAATGATGAAGCAACGCACGCTTTCTTGTCTGACCGATATTTTCGATTTCATCAAGTGGGTTTTTGAATGTTGCTTTTTTTCGTTTTATCCTATGAGCTCCAATCGCAAAACGGTGTGCTTCATCACGCAGACGTTGCAAAAAATAGAGGATAGGATCACGTGGAGGAAGTGTAAAGGGGGGGGTACCTTTTATAAAAAATCGTTCACGTCCCGCATGACGGTCGACACCTTTGGCGATTCCAACAACTGTGAAGAGGTCATTTAATCGTAATTCAGCAAGTATTGCATGTACACTGTTGATTTGTCCTTCACCACCATCGATTAAGATAAGATCAGGCCAAATGGGAAAAAGATCATCATCTTTTATGTCATGACTTCTATTTGGCTGATCATGCTCTTTTATAAGGCGTGAAAATCTTCGTTTAATCACTTCTTTCATCATGCCAAAATCATCGCCAGGCGTGATATCTATTGAGCGAATGTTGAATTTGCGATATTGATTTTTAACAAAGCCCATTTGACCAGCAACAATCATAGCCCCTACAGCATTTGTTCCCATGATATGAGAATTGTCATAGACTTCTATCCGGCGTGGAGGAAAAGGTAGTTGGAATATTTTAGCAAGACTTTGAAGCAATTTTGTATGGGTGGCTGTTTCAGAAAGCTTATGTTCAAGTGCTTCATGAGCATTGAGATAGGCATGATTAACAAGAGTTTTCCGTTCACCTTGTTTGGGTAAAGAGAGAGACACTTTGTGATTTGCTTTGAGACTGAATGCTTCTGTAAGAAGTGTCTTTTCTTCAATTTCTTCAGATAAAAGGATGCTTTTGGGAAGTGGTTTATCATCGTAAAATTGAGCAAGAAAACTCGCTAAAATTTCAGTACGGGAAAAAGAGAGGTCTGCCTTAGGAAAATAGGCACGGTTTCCCCAATTTTGCCCCATGCGAAAAAAGAACACTTGAATACAGGTCATTCCTTCTTTTTGCGCAATTGCAAATACATCCGCTTCTTTTATCGTTTGAGGATTAATACCCTGATGGCTTTGTATATGAGAAAGGGCTGATAAGCGGTCACGATAGGAAGCGGCTTGTTCAAAATCAAGATTTTCTGCGGCTTTATGCATAGCTTGAACCATATTGTTTTTAACAGATTGATCTTTTCCCGAAAGGAACGCTTTTGCTCCTCTCACCAGTTCTTTATAATTACTGTCACTAATTTCATGGGTACAAGGTGCAGAACATCGCTTAATTTGATAAAGCAAACAGGGGCGTGTACGGTTTTCAAAAACTGAATCAGTACAGGTTCGTAATAAAAAGGCGCGTTGTAAAACATGAACTGTTTGTGTCACTGCACCAGCAGAAGCAAAAGGACCAAAATAGTGAGCTTTTCGTGTTCGGGCACCACGATGTTTGTAAAGTGCAGGCACTCGATGATCATCTGTAATCATAATATAAGGGAAGCTTTTATCATCACGTAGTAATACATTAAAATGTGGACGCAATCTTTTGATGAGATTGGCTTCTAAAAGGAGTGCTTCCGTTTCTGTATGGGTGACGATAAATTCCATATGATATGTGGCACGAATCATGCGGGTAATACGATTATTGTGTCCTTGTTCACGTGTATAGTTTGAAACACGTTTTTTGAGATTACGAGCTTTGCCAATATAGAGAATATCACCATTTTCACCAATCATTCGGTAAACGCCTGGCTTATGCGGAAGGTGTCTAACAAACTCTTGTATGACTTTGATACCTTGGAATTGATTTTTCTCATTGCTTTGATTGGCATTATTCCATGCAACGTTAGAGAGAAAAGAAAGCTTTTCCCGTTCATTTTGCGGACAATGTGTATTATTTTTCAGGACCATTCCGTTTATTAAGAATATGTTTTTCGTTTAATATATGAAATATTCTTTTTATTAAATAATGATTATTTATGCCGTTATTAATTTTTTTCTATAAATATAGCTTATAGCATAAGAGTATGATTTTAGAGAGCCGATCTTTCATAAAAAATATAAGAGTTGTTATTTAAGACAGCTTTATGAATTTGCCCAATTTATTCATTAAAATGATTGGAAAAGGAAATCCATGATGATTAAGAAGATAGACTTTCTAAAAGGGAAAAAATTAATTCACGCTGATCATCATTACCGTATCATTATAATATGTTGATATTATCCAAAAAATCAAAGAACTTTATCATTTAACACCTTTGTATCTTACAACATGATATTTGATTTAGGAAAAATATAGAGAAAGACCTAACATAATAGATGTTCTTTTTGAAGCCACTTATGCGTTATTTGGGCATTTTCATCTTGTCCCAGGCGATTGATAAGAAAGGGGCTGAGTTTTTTCATTTCTTCTTCCAAAAGGTAGGGAGGGTTAATAATAATCATACCACTTCCATTCATTGTCGGTGGACTTGAATTTTTTCGGATACGCATTTCAAGCTGTAGAATCTTAGGAATTCCTGTTTGATAAAGCGCGTGAAGAAAACTTTCAATTTCTTTGTCATATTTAACAGGATACCATAAAGCGTAGATCCCTCCAGAAAAGCGACGATAGGCGTTCATTAATCCCTCAATAAGGCGGGAAAATTCTCCAGTTTTTTCAAAGGGAGGATCAACAAGGATAAACCCACGTTTTTCTTTTGGTGGTACATGAGCATTTAAGGAAAGCCAACCATCTAAATGCAGAACTTTTGTCTGATAATCTCCGGCAAAGTTTTTTGCTAAAATATGATAATCTTCATTGTGCAATTCTATTGCGGTGAGGCGATCTTGTTTCCGTAATAATTGACGAATAAGAACAGGAGATCCAGGATAAAATACAATTTCTTTTTCCCCTTTATTGAGGGCATCAATGATATCACACCATGGACAAAGGAGTGCTCTTAAATCTTCTGGGATAGAAGTTGAAAAAAGTCGTTGGACACCTTCGCGATACTCTCCTGTTTTATGTGCTTCTAAAGAAGAAAGGTCATAAATACCGATTCCAGCATGCGTATCTATAACGCGAAAAGCTTTTTCTTTGCGTTTGAGATATTCTACAATGCGAGTGACAATAATGTGTTTAAAAACATCAGCAAAATTGCCAGCATGATAAATATGCCGATAATTCATGGAATAAACTCCATCATATGTATGACTGTACCGGATTATTAGCATAGAATATTAGTGAAGTTTGTTAAAAAATTTAAGGTTATCTTTCAAATTCATTCATAAATTTACTTGTTTAAAGATTAAAGAATTTAAAATGCTTGATAAAAACATTGTTACATTTATCAGTTTTTTTAGCGAGCGTAAAATTATAGATAGAGCAATAAAGTCCTGATATTATAGTGATAAATTTTTGTAAAAGTGTGGATGGGTCTCATTGGTTTAAACGGAGCCCAAGCTTTACATTATACACGCTAAATGGCTAGGTTATTGTGTATAATGCTAAAATAAAACTTTTGAAAAGTGATATGTCCTCTGCAAGCGATCTCAATAAAATGAGGTTTTTTTAACTAAAGTAAATAGGTTTATCTATCTCTAACACTGTATTATCTAGCGGCTTTATGAGATAATCTTATAAAAAGACTAGGATAAGAAATTCTTTTACATGAATTATGTTTCGATTCCATGTTTTTGATTGAATGTAATTTTCTATTAATGCCCATTCTGTTTTCAATACTGAGATAGGTTAAGCACATGATATTATGAGAACGCATGCCCAGAATCCGGAGACTTGTAATAGTTAGGGCATGCAGCGGTTCAGAGAGCTGGTTATATGGAGGTATTTTACTGAATAAAGGCGTAAGCTGGTACCATTTTTATTTTTTAGTATTGCCATACCTCTTGGCCACTTGACCTGATTCATAAAGTGCATTTTTACTCTTTCCGCTAATAGTTTTTATCCACACGTCAGATATTTAATTGAATGCGATGATGGCTTATATTTCGTATTGTATATGGAATCATGAATGATAAAATTCCCACCAACGCAAAGAATAAATATTATGCGTAAGATGATAGTTTTTTAAGAGACTGATGATGTGTCAAAAAAGTTTTTTAGAGATTTTTCTTTCTGAATTTTTTAATTGAATACGTAAAATTTTTTACAGCATGGTATGATCTTTATCAGTACCGGATAATTTGGAGAAAATGTTTGTAATGATATGTACAACATTGTTTAAAAGGAAAGACATGAGCTATAGTATTTACAGGAAGATAAGTAACTAAGAGATCAGATGAAGTTATTTTAGAAAAGTTTTTAAGCCTTTTGAATTTTGTATGAAGCGGTTTATCATTTTTGAATGGTCTGTGTTATAATACGCTAAAAAGGGATGAGAAGATAAAAAGTTTTTTTGCAATAAAAGCGTGTGATTGTTTTCAAATTAAGAAGAAAATATATAAGTAAGATATTATATTTGATACATTCTTCAGAGGAAGCATGAATAAATGAAATCGAATTTACAAGCATAAAGTTAGAGAGAGTAATGGGTAATATTTTTTCACCAACGCATTTAATTATAATTTTACTGATTATCTTTGTGCTTTTCGGTCGCGGTAAGATTTCTGAATTAATGGGCGATGTTGCTAAGGGAATTAAAGCCTTCAAAAAAAATATGAAGGAAGAAGATGACGGCATTGAGGATAAAGTTGAAATGGCTACTACTTCCCAAATAATTGATGTAGAATCTCAACAATCTCAGCCGTTATCGGTAAAACATGTAACAGCGCGCAGAAAGGCTTCTTCTGCTTCTAAAAGAAGCAAAACATCTGTTGCTAAAAAACAGCGTGTCAAATAACAAAAACGTAATCATCATTGTGCGTTATTTTTTGATGAGGAAGTCGAATTAAGAGATGTTTGGGATTGATGGACCAGAGTTTGTCGTAATCTTACTTGTTCTCATCATTGTTGTTGGACCGAAAGATTTACCTAAAATATTAAAGACAATCGCAAAGGTAAGAGCGTATGTGTATTCAACAGCAAATGAACTTCGTCACCAGTTTGATGATGTAATAAAACAAATCGAGCTCGACGATTTGCAAAAAACATATTCGGATATTAGCAATTCAAGCAAGAAGTTGACAGAGACTTTTGATCCCATTCAAAATACATTAGAAGATATCCACGATAATTTGGATGTTAAGGCAACACACCATAAATCAGAAAAAGGTAAAGAAATTTTGGAATGCGATCACAACGTAACCAATAAAGATATGACAGGATCTATAGCTTCTAAAGATAAAGAAGATGTGTCATGAATGTTAACAAAGATGAAGTTGATGCCCATATGGCACCACTTTTGGAACATTTAATTGAACTTCGTCAGCGAATTATTGCTGCCTTGGTTGCATTTATGATCGCTTTTATGATGTGTTTTCTTGTTAAAGATTATATCTTAAATTTTTTACTATGGCCATATCAGTGGGCAATGAAAATAGCAGGGGGTAATCCTGAGGGTATTCGTTTGCAATCAACGCAAGTATGGGAAACTTTTTTAACGAAGATGAAGCTTTCTGCTTTTGGGGGAATTATTTTATCTTTTCCCTATACGGCTTTTCAGTTTTATAGTTTTATTGCACCAGGGCTTTATAAAAATGAACGTATGGCTTTTTTACCATTTCTCATTGGGGGACCTATTTTATTTTGTATTGGGGGAGCGTTTGTTTATGGTCTATTAGCGCCAATAATACTATGGTTTAGCCTTTCTCAACAATTTCTTCCAGATGTTCATTTAAAAATAGAGTTTATAGTGCGTATTTCTGATTATTTGGGCTTTATGACATCATTTATCCTAATTTTTGGTTTGATTTTCCAATTACCTCTTGTCATCAGTCTTTTAACAAAAGTTGGATTTTTAACGTCTCATGATTTGGTGTCTAAACGAAAATGGGCTATTTTACTCTCTTTTATCATTGCGGCAATCATAACGCCGTCGGATTTTTTTACGATGTTTGCAGTGGCTTTACCAACGATAGCACTTTACGAGATTTCAATTTTAATTGCTTACAGTATAGAAAAGAGAAGAAAATCCGCTTAAGAAAAGTGTATAATCTTATGCGACAAGAAATGAATAAAAACAATATAAATGAGGAATTTTTATGCTTGATATTAAGTGGATTCGTGACAATCCTGAGAAATTAGATAAAGCACTCGTAAGTAGAGGTCTTGAGCCACAAGCTGAAAGGTTAATACAACTTGATCTTGCACGTCGGTCGCATATTGCTAAGGTGCAATTGGCGCAGGAACGTCGCAATACGGTTTCAAAGGAAATAGGACAGGCTTTAGCGGTATCTGATCAGCAAATGGCTGAAAGCTTTAGAGCTGAAGGTGAAGAGATTAAAGTCTTTCTTTCCTCTGCAACAGCGGAAGAAAAACAGCTGACGGAGAGTCTTGAGAAAATTCTTTCAGCACTTCCAAATATTCCATTAGATGATGTTCCAGAAGGTAAAGATGAAAGTGATAATGTCGTCATTCGACATTTTGGTACACCTCCAACATTTAATTTTACACCAAAAGAACATTTTGATCTTGGTCAAAATCTCAAGCAGATGAATTTTGAACGAGCTAGTCGTTTGTCTGGAACACGTTTTACAGTACTTTCAGGGGCGTTAGCACGGCTAGAACGAGCATTAGGCCAATTTATGCTTGATGTGCATGTCAATGAGCATGGTTATACAGAAGTCTCAATACCTTTTCTTGTTCGTGATGAGATTGTTTACGGAGCAGCACAATTGCCGAAATTTGCTGAAGACCTTTTTCGTACAACAGATGGTCGATGGCTTATTTCTACAGCAGAAGTGCCATTAACCAATTTGGTCAACGATGAAATTCTTGAAATATCAGATTTACCACTGCGATTTTCTTCTTTATCTCCCTGTTTTCGTTCAGAAGCGGGAGCAGCCGGTCGTGATACGCGTGGTATGTTGCGTCAGCATCAATTTTGGAAAGTTGAAATGGTCTCAATTACCAGTGAAGAACAGTCTTTAATTGAATTAGAACGTATGACGGAATGTGCAGAAGATATATTAAAACGACTTGGTTTGCCTTTTCGCACAGTGGTTCTTTCTACGGGTGATATGGGGTTTGCAGCACGTAAAACCTATGACATCGAGGTTTGGCTTCCTGGTCAAGAATGTTATCGTGAAATTTCTAGCTGTTCAGTTTGTGGAGATTTTCAAGGTCGTCGTATGAATGCGCGTTATCGTAAAGAAGGTGATAAAAAATTGCATTTTGTTCATAGCCTTAATGGTTCTGGTACAGCTGTTGGACGTTGTCTTATTGCCGTGCTTGAAAATTATCAACAGGCTGATGGATCAATTATTGTTCCAGATGTTTTACAACCTTATATGGGAGGCATGCGTTGTATTACTGCTTAATTTTACGAAAGGAGAGACAATATGCGTTTATTGCCAAGAGGTGATGATATGCAAACGCAAGTTTTTGCCATTTTAAAAGAAGCAGTTTGTCAGTATGATAAAAGTGCACCTTCATTGGAGATTGAATGATACTATGGTGCAAAAGGGTATTTTACAATTTCGTGAGGAGTTAGCCGCTCTTGTACTAAAAATGCGTAGTAAAGGCATTGATGACGTGCGATTTTTTTCAGCATTAGAGAAAATTCCGCGTCAACAGTTTGTTTCTGCTCCTTGGTTTAATAGTGCTTATGATAATAAAGTTATTCCCCTTGAGTGTGGTGAATATATGGAACGTTTGGAAGAACAACTCTTAATTCTTTCGGCATTATCGTTGAAAAAAAGGCATCGCGTTTTAGAAATCGGTACAGGATCTGGTTTTTGTACTGCGCTTATGGCATGTCTGAGTGACCGTGTGACAACGATTGATCGTTATAAAACGCTTGTTGATTTGGCACGCCAAAAATTCCAAACTTTAGGAATTGAAAATATTATTATACGGCAGATTGATGGAAGTCATAGTGTGACAGGTTTGGGATCATTTGATCGCATTCTTATTTGGCCATCACGTTTTGATGAACCCGAGGAATTTTTAGAACTTTTAGCTGAAAACGGAATTCTCATTCAGGCGATAGGACCTGACGAAGGGGTACAAACGGTGACGCGCTATACAAAAATTGGTAGTCGATTTGAGTGTTTAGAACTGTTTCAAGTGCGTTACCAGCCTTTTATTAAAGGCATTGCGGAGATACTTTAATTTTTAAAAGTTAAGAAATTGCCACAAATAGCCTACGTTAAATTCATTTTGATCTTATATAAAGATATTTATGCATAAAACATCTCATTTTAACTCTTCGGTAATTTAAAAAAGCTTTAATGGAGTGAGTTGATTATTGATGAGTGAGCAAAACGATGCGTTTAAAAGCTTTGGATAATATTTTCCAGCATAATTTTCAGAGAATAACTTTTTTAGCGGTGGTAACTATTGTTGCTGGTTGTAGTTCTGGTACACAGCGTTTTTCCAATATTGTCTCTCATCGTACGGTATCATCTCAATCAAATATGTCGAGTACTATATCTACAGATCCGCGAATGCTATCGTACGGTAGCGGTATGATACAAAGCACTGAATTGCCACCTGTGGAATCAAGCGATGATTCGTGGGGAGATGACAATTCTCCCTATAATTTTCCACATCAAGGTAGGATAACTTCTTCTGATGGTCGCGTTATGGGAGTCCCTCCACGTAATCTTGGAACACTTTCCCGTTCACAAATGGATAAATCTCCTATTTTTCGCCGGAACTCTTATATTGTCCAGAGTGGAGATACACTGCTCAGTATTGCACGACAAATAGGGGTTAGTGTTGAGGCATTAAAATTAGCAAATGGTATAAACAGCAATTCCATTTATATCGGTCAGGTACTTGTTGTTCCAAGCAGGCGTACATTAGCAGCTTCAAATGCACACACTAATAACGATTGGGCAGTGTCAAAAACAGAATCTGCATTCCAATCTCAAGTGATGTCCTCTATAAAAAACAAGAAATCCTCTCCTATATATAAAGCGCCTGTAACAACGCCCCCTTCTGCAAAGATGAACAAATCAAGTTCTGAGAAAAGTTTTTCTAAACAGATGACGCAATTGAATCATGAGACTGGTTTATCAAGTACTGTTACGAATACCGATAATATGACGACTCCGCAAGCCACAGGAATTTCTAAGATGCGTTGGCCAGTACGAGGGCGTTTATTAAGTCAGTTCGGTCAAAAAAAGGGAACAGTAATGAATCGAGGAATAGATATTGCAGTGCCAGAAGGGTCTTCGGTAAAGGCGGCAGAAAATGGTGTTGTTATTTACGCGGGAGATGGATTAAAAGAGCTTGGTAATGTTGTAATGATTCGACATGAAAATAATATTATCACTATTTATGGATGTAACAGTAAGCTTGTTGTTAACAAAGGACAAAGGATAAGACGTGGTGATGAGATTGCTAAATCTGGTGTTTCAGGAAATGTTAAAACGCCACGTGTCTATTTTGAGATGCGTAAGAATTCATTACCTGTTGATCCCCTTAAATATTTAGAAAACTAATTTATTGATGATTTTTAAATTTAAATAGTCTTATAGTTTATAGAAACTTCATGAAAAACAATTGATTTTCTTAAATCAATAACACTGCAGCAAAAAAATCATTGCTTTAAGGAGAGCAGTTCGTTGGGGTCGTTAGATATTACCATCTTTGTGTCTATGAAAGTGTAAAACAATAGTATCATACTTATTTGTCAGCTTTCAGTGTTTCAACGACTCTTGCATTTGAGAGAAGCATGAAAAGAGATATTTCACGCCTTTCTTAAAAAGTTTTTATCTACAGGCTCATTTCATATGTGAGACGTGCAAAAAAATCGTTTTGATTAATTCAGAGGATTTGAAATGAGAGCATTTTACTGTATTTATGTCTGTCATTCGATATCAAAAACGATAATCTATCTATATAAATTAAAATTTTTTCATTAGAAAAATTATTTTGTATCATTTATTGAGTTAGTGAAAAGGTTTACATTGTAGGATATATAATAGGGGAAAATGAATCTATTTTTAAAGATTTTTCTCATTGTATTTTGGTATTCTGTCTCTTAAGGATTTATTGCATTTTTGTAAAGCTGTGATTAGATTATGTAGTTATTGCTTTTTATGATAAATTCTTTAAGAATTTTTTCTGAATCGGAATTTTATTTTAATAGAGTGGGGAATACCTGAAGTTTAACTATAGGAGATAAAAATGTTTATTACGAACGCTTATGCTCAAGTTGCAGGCGATGTTTCCGGTGGATTTTCATTTGTTGGCGCTGTCCCACTCATTTTAATTTTTGCAATTATGTATTTTTTTATCATTCGTCCACAGCGTACCCAAATGAAAAAACGCCAAGAAATGCTTAATGCAGTACGTCGTGGTGATACAGTTATAACGGGTGGTGGTATTATCGGCAAGGTTACGAAGGTTCACGACGAGAGTGGTGAATTAGAGGTTGAAATTGGTGAGAGTATGAATATTCGTGTTATTCGCTCAACATTAGCTGATGTGCGCGTTAAAGGTGAGCCGATTGCAGAAAAAAAATCAAAGCTTAATGCTAAAGCAGAAACACCACAAAAGTCTAAATCTAAAACGACAACGAAAGAAAATATGAGTGTCTCTAAAGAGAAAAAAGCTATATCAAAAGAAAATGAATCTTAAGGTGTAATGGCAGTTTATTACATTTTTTAAGCATTTTTATAAAAAGCTTGGCAAGATCAAGACAATTTCATTGGAAAAGTGGCTTTTATAGTGGATACAGAAAATCGAGTTTTTGTTTCCTTGAGATTATTAAAATAGTTGCTTTATTTATAGAATATTACGCAATTTTTTTCTGTTTTTTAAACAAGATCATTGTTTCTATAAAAAGAAACTTGTGAGTAAATAAACTGAGAAAACTTTTTAAAAGGTAGATTTATTTAAGCAGGTAGAGCATTTGATCGCGGTTTATTATCAAATTTTCATATACTTGCTGTATGAGAAGATTAGGGTTTTGTATAAAATTTTCACTTCAATACTAGGCTATGGTTAACATATCAATGTTTGTATCAGTCTTCCTTTAATTTTTATGGTAAGAAGTAGCAAAGACAATTGGATTATTCAAAAATAAAGGGTGCTTTTTCATGTTCGATGCAATTCAAATTCGTGAAGCACATTTTCCAAGTCGCGCACCTATTGATGCTTATGGAAATGGTGGATTTCGTTTTGCTGATATGTCTCATAGAGGTTCTATTATTTGTGTACCATCGGGTATTTATGGTATTGACATGGCAGGGCCTATTCCCACTCAAGGGGATCTATCTCGTATTTTAGAAGAAGCTTCTGAAATCGAAGTTTTATTAATAGGTACTGGAATTGAATTATTGCGATTACCTGAAGAGTTACGGGTTCTTTTATGGGAAAAACGTATTTCATCAGATACAATGAGTACGGGAGCGGCGGTGCGTACATTTAATGTTTTATTGGCTGAAGATCGCGCTGTTGCGGCATTATTATTTGCGGTAGAATAGAGTATTGTTTAATAAAACAAATGCTCTCGTCTAGTATGAAAGACTTGTGTGATTATTTTACTGCGCCGTAAAATACCGTCGTTTAAAGTGGTGATATAAGGGGAATAAAATATACATAACTTAACACATTAAGTGTTTTTAAATACAGTAGTAAGTATTCAGGGCAGAGCTTGTTCGTAGTTCAATGAATCACATGAGTGGTCAACTCTTGGCACTTGAGACAGTTCATAAGAGGCATTTTTAATTCTTTCTTATACAATTTTACCTACAAGCCAGCCCAGCTTGTGACGTGCAAGGGAATAGTTTTGATTGATTCAACATGGAATTGCTTTGAAATGCAAGCATTCTACGATATTTGAGATTCTAATTTAACATATAAAACAATGAATTATCATTATAAATAAATGCGTTGATAGTAATAGAAACTCACCGAGAGCAATTGGATTTTTTACAAATTGGTATTGGTAAGAATCTTTGTTCTTTAGTATGGGGATGAGGTCAATGATTTGATGAAGTTTTTGTGATCAGTGTATTTTTTATAAAATAATATTGTCATCTATTCAGTAAAAAGTGTTTTGCGTTGTTTGTTATTCTAAGTTTCACTATGCATGTTACGATTAGTTTTTAGCTTTTTTTACTGCAAATGAAAACTTGAAGTCCGATAAGATAAGTTTTATCAGAAAAGTTATTTATTTAATTTTTTTCTTTCTAAAACGAAAAGTGACTAGAAAAGAAATTTTAATTCATAATACAGTTAAGAGACACATTTAAAAATCTTATTTTCTGAACTGTATTTGCTTATCCCTCATTTTTTAATATGAATAAAAAGAGGATATTAATTTCATTACTAAAAAAGGGATGTTAATAGGTTCAAATGATAGGCTCTCTTCCTTATTGTCTTGATATTTTACGTACCATAGATCGTGATCGCTATATATCGGTTTTATTTGCGCCTAAAAAAAAGCGCCAAGCATTGGCTGCTCTTTATGTATTTAATGCTGAAGTTTCTCGTATTCGCGAAAGTGTACATGATCCACTAATAGGAGAAATACGGTTACGTTGGTGGTATGATTCTATTGCTCATGGTGAAATGCAAACGAGTAGAAATAATCCGATTTTGAGTGATTTATTGAAAGCAATGACTCTTTTTAATTTACCTAAGACAGCTTTTTTACGTTATTGTAATGCACAAATTTTAGATCTTTATCACAATCCAATAGAAACGCTTCATGATCTAGAGCATTATTGTGGTGAGACAGCGAGCATAATTTTACAGCTTTCTTGTCAAATATTAGATTCTGATACTGCACAAGAGTTTACAGATATCTATAAACATGGAGGGATATCTCAAGGATTAAGCGGTGTATTACGTCTTTTATCATTCATGCAATCACGATATCAATATTATTTACCTACTGATATATTAAAGGCTGTAGGAGTAAATAGGGAAGATTTGGAATCTCATCGTCTCAGTGATCAACAAAAGGATCGTATTGTTGAAGCTATGGTAGCATTATCGCGCGATCATTATACCAAATTTTACGAGTATTCTTGTGCCTTACCTAGAGTTCTTAAGCCAGCTTTTCTTCCATTGGTCATTGTCCCAGCTTCTCTTCAAAAAGCTATACAGCTGGGTGCTGCAATTTTTCAAGAGAGTGCAACGTTGCCATTAATATATCGCTATTGGTTGATAACAAGGGTAGCAATAAGCGGCAATTTTCCAAAGATATTGTAAAAGAATATTACCACGTTGGAATACGTAACATATAGACTGATTTTCTCATATGAAAATAAAAGGAACTATGGTGTTTCCAAACCATTTTTTGTTATAAAAAATGTTGATGTTTTGATTGTTATGAGCGCAAAAGAATAAGAAATTTTATGAGAGAAGTTATCTTGGCAGTCTATGAGTTTATAAAAAACTCTTATTTTTGAGAAATTATAAAATCATAATTGATGACTGTTATGATTTATGAATATATTGATTTATAATGATAATTCGTTTTTTCTCATATTGAATAAGAGTCTTGAATAGAAAAAGATTTCTTCATTTTTATAATGAATTTTAAAAATAGTTTTTTTGTATATTATAAGTTGGGTGTGTAAATGAAATCGTTTAAAGAAAAAGCAATACGCTCCTTATGAATGAGTATTAAGAGTAGCAATATGATAAGCTATAAATGAATGACGATAGGGATGACATTTATAGCTTAATGGGTATAACTTAGTGTGCGACAAATTTTACAACCTTTGGATGGATAATATTTTTTAATGCGTTGCAAAAACGACTCTACATCCCATTGACTATTTTCTCGCAAATCCATATATACACTGATTTGCGAGAGAATTAATCATTATACAAATGTTGATCCTAAGATATGCAAACAAGAGACCTATCTTACCTCTTCAACTATAGACGAAGAGCTGATGGAAACTTTATCAAATAAGTTTTTTAAATTATGCACAACCTTTTTATTGGAGAGCGTTAAAGATCTGATTATAATTTGTGCTATTAATTTCCAAAGGATGTTCTTTATTGGCAATTTGTAGCATTTCTAGCTTGAGATCTTCTCTTATCATCATATCTATATTGGCGCGGACCTCCGTTGAAAGAGTATGAGGCGTGATATCTTTAGGCATGGTTACAGTCTTTATTTGATAAATGATACGGTTTGTTGTAACTGGACCTTTTATGATGCCATAATGACCTTTGGGAGCAGAAAATAATGCTTTAATCCCTTCAACGCCAAGAGGGTCAGATGAGTCTTGACGCCGGAGGGCTGGTGTTGTTTGTTTTGTAACACCAAGGGTACGAGCAAGCGCAACAAGACTTTTTCCTTCCGTGAGCTGTTTGAGAGCATTTTGGGCTTTTTCATCAAGAAGACGTTGTATTTCCTCACTTTTCCATTGAGAAAGAACATCTAACTTAGCCTCTTCAAGTGTTTTATCGCGGGCAGGAATAATTTTATCGACCTTATACCAGAGATATCCACCATTTTGAAAAGAGAGAGGATCAAGATCAACTCCTTCGTTTGATTGATAGATGGCATTCAGTAAAATATCTTTTTGAGGTAAATCCGTGAGTATTGCACCTTCAAGCGTTTTTCCCGTTTTATCAATGGTAATTGTGCGCAAAGATAACTTGTATTGGTCAGCTAGCTCTTTGAGAGAAGCACCCTCAAAACGAGCATTTTCAATGGCTACATAATTGTTACGGATATCATCAGTAGCACGATTTTTGGCAAGTGTTTGGCGAATATTTTCTTCGACACTTTCAAAAGGAAGAGAGCTTGAGGGTTCAATATGTGTGACGCGAATGATAATAGGTCCCTGTAAGTCATTTATCACAGTACTGACTTGGCCTTGTTGAAGTTCAAAAATTTCAGATGCTAGATGACTAGGAAGTTCATTTTCTGCGAGAGGACCTTTTTTTATGTCATTAAGAGTCTTTTTTTCAGCTTTTACCAGTTCATCAAAACTCAATCCATCAGCTATTTTTTTTGCTGCATTATCGGCTTCTTCACGTGAGGGGAATTGCAGTTTTTCGAATGTACGCTTTTCAGGCGTTACAAAACGTGAAGCATTTTGTGTATAATAGGCTTTCGCCTCATCTGTTAAGATATCTTTAGGTTTTACAAAATCATTAAGTTCCATAGATAGCAAAGAGACAGTGCGATATTCTGGAGCACGAAATTGACTTTGATGTGTTTCAAACCATTTTTGTAGTGTTTCGTAATTAGGATCAGCAATTTTTTCCTTTTCTTTTAGATCAATAACGAGATAATCAGCAATACGCATTTCTCCTTGATAAAGAGCAAGTGCTTTATAAAAGAGATTTGGTGCTTTCATATCAGAGAGTAAAGCTGAAATAAGTTGGTTACGCTTTTCTTGTTTGGTGTAATAATTAAGAAAAGCACTTTCACTAATACGTAAATGCTGAAGATAGTTATAAAACAAATTTTTATCAAAAGTGCCATTTACTTGGAACATCTTATCAGAACCAATCGTATGAGCTATTGTATCTTTTGAAAGACTAATTTTCATTTTACGGACTTGTTCATCAAGCAATATATTTTGTTGTAATTGATTAAACACAAAAGCAGGAATTTGGTATTGCTGCATTTCATTTGCTGTAAACATTCGTCCAAGATGAGCAGCATATGCTAAACGAGCGCTTTGATCGGCAAGTGCAAGACGATAATCATCGACAGTTATTGTGGACTTTCCAGAAGTAATAAGATCTCTTTCACTTTTTTTGTGTAATTGCGGTATTCCCCATAGAAGAATGAAGCATAAGAGTAAAATAGCAAGGAAAATTCTAGAAATCCAAGAATTTGTAGCATTTCTTATGATGTCAAGCATTGTTCAAGTCCATTTTTAATGTGAATTATTATCAAAGCTGTAATGGAATTTGCAATAAAGAGATGAAAGATGCAAGCTTTAAAGACTTGCTTTCATGTTATAATTTGGTAACTACAGATAAACAATGTATTGTAAGAGCTCTTGAGGTGAAAATATGTCTCCAAATACTCGGCCTTTTCTTGCTGGAAATTGGAAAATGAATGGAACGAGTGAATCGCTTGGAGAGTTGCGTGCTATTGCTACAGGCGTTAGCTCTGATCTCAGTCATCTTTTTGAGGCGCTTATTTGCGTCCCAGCAACGCTTTTATCTCGTGCTTCTGATATGCTGGATGGTGAAAATCTCCTTTTGGGAGGACAAAATTGTCATTTTGATGATCATGGTCCCTATACTGGAGATATTTCAGCTTTTATGCTTAAAGAAGCAGGAGCAAGTCATGTCATTATTGGGCATTCAGAACGTCGTACAGTGTATCAGGAAAATGATGCGATTGTCTGTGCCAAAGTGCAAGCTGCGTGGCGAGCAGGTCTTGTGGCTCTTGTGTGTGTTGGTGAAACATTGGAAGAGCGTAACAATAATAAAGTGCTGGATATTCTCACGCAGCAGCTTGAAGAATCTTTACCAGATGATGCAACAGCAGAGAATACCATTATCGCTTATGAACCTGTTTGGGCGATAGGCAGCGGCAATACAGCGACTCCAGAAGATATTGCAAAAGTACATCATTTCATTCGTGATAAGGTGCGTTCTCGTTTTAGTGATGAAGGCAATAAGATACGTCTGCTTTATGGTGGGTCTGTAAAGCCATCCAATGCATTTGAGCTTTTAAGCATCCCTCATGTTAATGGTGCTTTGATAGGTGGAGCAAGCTTAAAAGCGATTGATTTTTTAACTATTTGCGATGTTTGTCGTAAACTATAGTAGAGAAATTTGAGTTTCCCCTTGGATTGTGTGTTATTTATGTGTAAATAGCTATGAAAGAGTTATTTGAAGAGCAGGGTTTATGCAAACAGTACTTATAGTTATTCATTTGTTGATTGTGATTACTTTGGTTGGTGTTATATTAATCCAACCTTCAGAAGGTGGTGGGCTAGGTGTGAGTAATAGCTCAGGGTTGATGAAAACTCGTGGATCTCGAAACCCTTTAACACGTTTGACTGCTATTTTAGCCTGTTGTTTTTTTGTTGTGTCTATTGGACTTACCGTAGTGGGTAATATATCAAATTCTAGTTCTGATATTTTAAAGCGTATACCGGTTAATTCAGAGCAGAATTCTGGCAATAAAGGCTCAGAATCAGTCCCATCATCAGATGGTGAGTCTTCCCCTTCTATTCTTGAACAGCTAGGAGGCAATTCGAATTCTCCGCAGGAACAGAAACAGTCCACAAATCCTGAAGCAGAAAGTCCAGTTCCACCGGTTCTTGAAAATACAGTTCCAGATAACAGTACGAAATAGTTTTTTAAGAAAATATAGACTTTTTTAAAAGGTGATTTTTTCACCTTTTTTATTTTAGAAGAAAAATTGTTTCTTTTTGCATTTTTTGCTGGAAAAATCATTATAAATTGCTTATCACCATAAGCCCATGGCACGTTATATTTTTATTACTGGTGGTGTGGTTTCTTCCCTTGGAAAAGGCATCGCAGCGGCGGCGTTAGCAGCGTTATTACAGGCTCGTGGCTATCGTGTGCGTCTTCGCAAACTTGATCCTTATTTAAATGTTGATCCAGGTACGATGTCACCTTATCAACATGGTGAAGTATTTGTGACTGATGATGGTGCAGAAACGGATCTTGATCTTGGTCATTATGAGCGTTTTACTGGGCGTTCTGCAAATAGCCAAGATAATATCACAACAGGGCGTATTTATCGCAATATCATTGAACGAGAGCGGCGTGGTGATTATTTGGGGGCAACAGTCCAAGTTATTCCTCATGTTACAGATGAAATTAAGAGATTCATTACGATGGGAAATGAAGAATTTGATTTTGTTTTGTGTGAGATAGGTGGAACGGTTGGTGATATTGAAGCAATGCCTTTTCTAGAAGCGATTCGTCAGCTTCGCAATGAGCTACCAAGACAAAGTGTCGTTTATGTCCATCTCACATTAATGCCTTATATACCTTCGGCAGGTGAATTAAAAACGAAACCAACACAACATTCTGTCAAAGAATTGCAAGCAATTGGTATTTCTCCTGATATTTTGCTTGTACGTGCAGATAGATCTATTCCAGAAACAGAACGGTGCAAATTATCCCTTTTTTGTAATGTTCGCTCCAATGCAGTCATTCAGGCATTAGATATGCCAACGATTTATGATGTTCCTATGGCATATCATAAGGAGGGTTTGGACTCTGAAGTTCTTTGCGCTTTTGGAATCAATTCGGCACCTTCCCCTCAGATGGATCGTTGGGAAAATATTACGCATCGTATTCACCATCCTGAAGGAGAAGTTACGATTGCTGTTGTCGGAAAATATACGGGTTTAAAGGATGCTTATAAATCTCTTATTGAAGCGATTGCGCATGGTGGTTTAGCGAATAAAGTAAAAGTTAATATTGAGTGGATTGATTCGGAACTTTTTGAAGAAGAAGATTCTGTTTCAGCTTTACAAAAAGCCCATGGAATTTTGGTTCCAGGTGCTTTTGGGGCACGAGGAGCAGAAGGAAAGATTCGAGCAATTCAATTTTCGCGAGAGCGTAAAGTTCCATTTTTAGGGATTTGTTTTGGAATGCAATTAGCTTGTATAGAAGCTGCTCGCAATATTGCACAGATTAAGAATGCTTCATCAAGTGAGTTTTGCGAAACAGAAAATCCAATCGTAGGTTTAATGACAGAATGGCTTAAAGGAGACGTTCTTGAGAAACGTACAAGAAATGGTGATCTCGGCGGATCAATGCGTCTTGGTGCTTTTGCTGCTGAATTAAAAGAAGAGAGTCATATTGCTCAAATTTATGGGATGACCAAGATTGTTGAGCGACATCGTCATCGTTATGAGGTCAATATTGATTATAAGGATAAGTTAGAACAGTGTGGTTTGATTTTTTCTGGGATGTCTCCTGATGGTATTTTACCAGAAACTATAGAATATGCAGATCATCCATGGTTTATTGGTGTTCAATATCATCCAGAATTAAAATCCCGTCCTTTTGATCCACATCCGCTTTTTTCTTCTTTTATTGAAGCCGCTGTAGAACAAAGCCGATTAGTTTAATGCATAAATTGGGTTACTTTTCTTTTGAGGGATAAAATGGCTAAACCAAATGCCTGTGTGAAAGTTGGAAATATTATTTTTTCAAATGAAATGCCTCTTTCATTAATTGCAGGGCCGTGTCAGATGGAAAGTCGCGATCATGCTTTTGAAATGGCTGGTCGTATTAAAACAATTACCGATCAGCTTGGTATCGGGTTTGTTTATAAATCGAGTTACGATAAAGCTAACCGAACTTCTTTAGGGGCGGCACGTGGTATTGGTCTTGAAAAAGCAATGGCTGTTTTTTCTGATTTAAAAAAGGAGTTTGATTGTCCCATATTAACTGATGTGCATACAGAAGAGCAGTGTACAATTGTTTCTTCTACGGTTGATATTTTACAAATACCGGCTTTTTTATGTCGTCAAACAGATCTTTTGGTAGCAGCTGCTAAAACGGAGTGTGTTATTAACATTAAAAAAGGTCAGTTTTTAGCGCCGTGGGACATGGAGAATGTTTTAAAAAAGGTTGTTTACAGTGGTAATCCGAATGTTATGCTTTGTGAGCGAGGCACGTCATTTGGTTACAACCGACTTATTTCTGATATGTGCTCGTTGCCTATTTTACGTTCATTTGGTGCTCCCGTTATTTTTGATGCAACGCATTCTGTTCAAGAACCTGGGGGGCAGGGTGCTTCATCTGGTGGACAGCGTCAATTTGTTGAAGTTTTAGCACGTGCGGCTGTTTCTGTTGGGGTAGCAGGTATTTTTTTAGAAACGCATCAAGATCCAGATAATGCACCTTCTGATGGACCCAATATGGTTAAACTTGATAATTTACAAAGATTGCTTGAGACTTTAATGGAGTTTGATTATCTGTCAAAGAAGTTGAATTGAGAAGAGAAAAAACATTTCATTAATAGGACATTAGAAATGAATCAAGACTTTTGTTGGATAAGGAAACACATATGACTATAATTGTCGATATCATTGGACGTGAAGTTCTTGATAGCCGTGGTAATCCAACGGTAGAAGTTGATGTTCATTTGGAGAATGGAGCTTTTGGTCGTGCTCTGGTTCCATCGGGAGCTTCAACAGGAGCACACGAGGCTATAGAGCTTCGTGATGGTGGTTTGCGTTATCAAGGGAAAGGTGTTGAAAAAGCGATTGCTGCAGTTAATGGCGAAATTCTTGAAGAACTTGGTGGGCGGGATGC
Organism: Bartonella sp. MR30HLJHH; assembly: GCF_042194195.1. Lineage (NCBI taxonomy): Bacteria > Pseudomonadati > Pseudomonadota > Alphaproteobacteria > Hyphomicrobiales > Bartonellaceae > Bartonella > Bartonella sp. MR30HLJHH. Next base: position 215,123 of record NZ_JBHIMO010000003.1, read on the forward strand.
AACAAATCAAATCGCTATTGATCAAGCAATGATTGCTTTAGATGGAACGCCAAACAAAGCTCGTCTTGGTGCCAATGCACTTCTTGGTGTTTCATTAGCTGTTGCAAAAGCAGCTGCGGATTCATTAAATTTACCTTTGTATCGTTATATTGGTGGTACACAAGCGCATATTCTTCCAACCCCTATGATGAATATTATTAATGGTGGCGTTCATGCTGATAATTTGATTGATTTTCAGGAGTTTATGATTATTCCTATAGGAGCCCCTACTGTAAGAGAAGCCATTCGTTATGGCGCTGAAATTTTCCATGCGTTGAAAAAGCGTTTAAAAGATGCGGGTTATAATACCAATGTTGGTGATGAAGGTGGTTTTGCACCTCAATTTAAAAGTGCTGATCAAGCAATTGATTTTATTATGGAATCTATTACAACATGTGGCTACAAACCAGGGGAACAAATTGCCATTGGTTTAGACTGTGCTTCAACCGAATTTTATAAAAATGGTTCGTATTTTTATAAAGGTGAGGGGAAATGCCGTGACATCCAAGAACAGGTAGATTATTTAGCGCAGCTTGTGAAAAATTATCCTATTATTACAATTGAAGATGGAATGGCTGAGGATGATTGGGAAGGTTGGAAGTTACTCACTGACACAATTGGAGGAAAATGTCAGCTTGTTGGCGATGATTTGTTTGTAACAAATTCAGCACGTTTGCGTGATGGTATCAAAATGGGGGTAGGCAATTCTATTCTCATAAAAGTTAATCAAATTGGTACATTGAGTGAAACACTTGATGCTGTAGAAGTAGCACATAAAGCAGGTTATCGTGCCATTATATCTCATCGTTCAGGCGAAACAGAGGACTCTTTCATTGCAGATCTTGCGGTTGCAACGAATTGTGGACAAATTAAAACAGGTTCTCTTGCGCGTTCGGATAGATTAGCAAAATACAATCAACTTATTCGTATTGAAGAAATGCTAGGAGCCCAAGCGCGTTATGCTGGTGATTTATATCATGTATAGTTGTGAGCACAAAATATGAAAGTATAAGATCATTTAGATTATGAAATTGAGATTTCTTATCAAAGGCATATACGCAATAATTTTTAAGTGTTTAAATTTATAGGGATTAAGATGAGAGGTATAATTATTAGTCAAGATCAAGGAACTTATCTCGTTTCGGGTGATGATGGTAAACGTTATCAGTTTGCGACTTGGGATTGGTTGGGAAAGAATCCACCACGGATTGGTAATGCTGTTGATTTTGTCTGTGAGGGGGGTGTTGTCAGTTCTGTTTTTCCATTGTTAAGACCAGGTACAGAGAACTCAAAGATAATGTTCGCACTCCTTTGTTGGTGTTCAGGTATCTTTGGTGTCCATCGCTTTATGGTTGGTAAAGTTCGGACTGGTGCCTTAATGCTGGTTCTATCTTTATCATTGTTTGGATTGATAATTACCGGTATTTGGGCAATTGTTGATTTTATAGTTATTCTTGGTGGTAGATTTACGGATAAAGATGGCAATCAGATTACAGATTTTTAAAAATTTTATAATAAAGAGAAAGTAATTCAGTTCTCTTTTTATTTTTATCAATATATTAAGTTTATAATGCCGAATTATTGTACTATAATGTCTTTAATGTGAGATATTAAGAAAATATGCACAGTTAAATAAAAATATTGAAAAAGACAATGCTATTTTATATGGGTAAGGCAAAGACGCAAATTAATTAAGGCGTGTATTGTGTTTCTGCTTATAGTAGTGGATAACATTGGATTATCAGGGAGCTCAAAACTGTTTTTATTTCATGTTTTCACGGTGAGTACGGATTGTATTTACACAGTGAGGTTGGTTAATGTGTTATCAAATTAAAAACAACCTCTTTATGAATAATACGTGAGGAGCAGCTTTGTAGGTGTTAAAGATGAAAGGTACGATTATTGGTCAAGATCAAAGGGTTTATCTCGTTTCTGGAGATGATGATAAGCGTTATCAATTTTCGCCTGAGGATTGGTTAGGGAAAAAACATCAAAGGTAGGGGATACCGTTGATTTTGTCTGTGAAGGGGATACCATTAAATCTGTTTTTCCTATCTCGGTTGAAGGTCAGTCACAAAAATTAAATGTGATACTAGCGATCGTTTACTTGTTTTTTTGTGTATTGGGGATTCATCACTTTATGGTTGGTAGAGTTGTATCGGGACTTATAACGCTTCTTATAAGTGTAATAAGTCTGCTATTTCTGGGGATCGGTTTTTTTGACAACTATACTTTGGGCATTGATTGATTTTATATTTATTTTAACAGGAAATTTTAGGGACAAAGATGGGGATAAATTGAAAATAACAAATTATTTTGGTGTAGATTTGGTAATGAGGTATTAATCAAAATCGTGCATAGTTGGGCAAAATATTAAAAAAATTGTGCTATTAAAGACTGTGCTATTTTATGTGGACAAAGCAGAAACGTCGATCAATCAAAGTACGCTTTGTACTGCCTCTTATGACGGTGGGAGTCTTAAGCTATTTCAGTTATCACATTTATCATGGTGAGTATGGGTTATATTCACGCAGTGAAGTTAATCAGCATATTAGCGAATTAGAAAAGGAGCTTCATAAAATAGAAGCTGAGCGGATATTCATGGAAAAGCGTATTTCTCTTTTACGCAATGGGCATATAGAAAAGGATATGTTGGATGAGTATGTCCGAAAGAACTTAAACTTTTCTAAATCAAATGAATTGACAATTTTAACGCCTTGTAAATGATACCAAAAGTAAATGAGAATTCGCTGAATTTAAACAACAATGACCGATGATATTGTTTAAGCCGATTGATAAGGCTTGTAACTTTGGTTTGTAAAGGTTATTCCTAAATAATCATAAAAGGGAGTTTAATATGGCAGAACGACTTAAAAAAAATTCTGCGTCGGTGGCGCGCACTGCATTATCAAGCACCACAAAGAAAGCACCAATAGCAGATTTTACAAAAGAGGAAGAAATTAATGCTTATCGTGAAATGCTTTTAATTCGCCGTTTTGAAGAAAAAGCAGGACAACTTTATGGTATGGGGCTTATTGGGGGATTTTGTCACCTTTATATTGGTCAGGAAGCCGTTGTTATAGGAACATTGAAAGCGGCAAGAGAAGGTGATCAAGTTATTACGTCTTACCGTGATCATGGGCATATGTTAGCCGTTGGGATGAGCCCGCGTGGTGTCATGGCAGAATTAACAGGGCGTCAAGGGGGCTTTTCCAAAGGGAAAGGTGGCTCGATGCATATGTTCTCTAAAGAAAAGAACTTTTATGGAGGACATGGTATTGTTGGTGCGCAGGTTCCAATTGGTTCAGGTTTGGCATTTTCGAATCAGTACCTTGGTAAAGATAATGTGACATTGGTTTATTTTGGTGATGGTGCTGCAAATCAGGGGCAGGTTTACGAAAGTTTTAATATGGCTTCACTTTGGAAGCTTCCCGTTGTTTATATTATTGAAAACAATCAGTATGCTATGGGAACGTCAGTTTCGCGTGCATCTGCAGAAACTGATTTTTCCCGACGTGGTCTTTCTTTTGAAATTCCAGGTATTGTTGTTGACGGTATGGATGTTCGATCAGTAAAAGGAGCTGCTGATGAAGCGATTTCTTGGGCACGCTCAGGTAAAGGACCGATCATTCTTGATATGCAGACCTATCGCTATCGTGGTCATTCCATGTCTGATCCAGCAAAATATCGTTCAAAGGAAGAAGTCCAAAAAATAAAAGAGGAACACGATCCGATTGATCAAGTAAAAAGTCGGATTCTTAAGAAAAATTGGGCAAATGAAGATGATTTAAAGTCTATTGAGAAAGAGGTTCGTGCAATTGTTGCTGATGCGGCAGATTTTGCACAAAGTGATCAAGAGCCAGATGCTTCTGAGCTCTATACTGATATTTTAGTTTGATGCGAGGGAAGCAAGTATGTCTATTGATATTTTGATGCCGGCGCTTTCACCAACTATGGAAGAAGGTAAACTGTCTAAATGGCTCAAGAGAGAAGGTGATAAGGTTAGCTCTGGCGATGTTATTGCTGAAATTGAAACGGATAAGGCTACAATGGAAGTAGAGGCCGTTGATGAAGGTACTCTTGGTAAAATTTTTGTGCCTGAAGGTTCTGAAGGCGTAAAGGTTAACACTGTTATTGCGATTTTGTTAGAAGAAGGTGAGCGTGCTGAGGATATTTCGCAACCTACGGATACAGCACAAAAACCTAAGGAATCTCCTCTTTCTCTGCCTTCGTCAGTTCCGCAGGTTCCTACTTTTGATACGTCTCCTGATTTTGATATTCCAGCGGGAACACAAATGGTTACAATGACAGTTCGTGAAGCGCTTAATCAGGCTTTGGCTGAAGAAATGCGGCGTGATGAAAAAGTTTTTCTTATGGGGGAAGAAGTCGCGCAATATCAAGGTGCCTATAAGGTTAGTCAGGGTTTATTGGACGAATTCGGAGAGCGCCGAGTTATTGATACCCCAATTACAGAGCACGGCTTTGCTGGGTTGGCTGTTGGGGCTGCTTTTGGAGGGTTACGTCCCATTGTTGAGTTTATGACCTTTAATTTTGCGATGCAGGCGATGGATCAAATTATTAACTCAGCAGCAAAAACACGTTATATGTCTGGTGGACAAATGACCGCTCCTATGGTTTTCCGAGGTCCCAATGGTGCGGCTGCCCGTGTTGGAGCTCAACATTCTCAATGCTACGCTGCATGGTACAGTCATATACCAGGTTTGAAAGTTGTCATGCCTTATAGTGCTGCAGATGCAAAAGGTTTGCTGAAAGCTGCTATTCGTGATGATAATCCTGTTATTTTTCTTGAAAATGAGATTTTGTATGGGCATCAATTTGATGTCCCTCAACTGGATGATTTTGTTTTGCCTATTGGTAAGGCGCGTATTCATAAGTCTGGACAAGATGTGACGATTGTCGCGTGTGGAATTGGAATGCATTATGCCGTTCAAGCGTTGCCGGAAATTGAACAGCTTGGTATTGATGTTGAATTGATTGATTTACGAACCATTCGCCCGATGGATCTTCCAACAATTCTTTCTTCGGTTAAAAAAACAGGTCGTTTGGTAACAATTGAAGAGGGATTTCCTCAGTCATCCGTGGGAACTGAAATAGCAACGCGTGTTATGCAGCAGGCTTTTGACTATCTTGATGCGCCAATTGCTACGATTTCTGGCAAAGATGTTCCGATGCCTTATGCCGCTAATCTTGAGAAGTTGGCTTTGCCTAATACTGCTGAAATTATTGAGGCTGTTAAGGCTGTGACATACAGAGCATAACGGAGGAAAGCATAATGCCCATTAAAATTACAATGCCAGCGCTTTCCCCTACGATGGAAGAGGGAAATTTAACAAAATGGAATATTAAGGAGGGAGATAAAGTTTCCTCTGGTGATGTTATTGCTGAAATTGAGACAGATAAAGCGACAATGGAAGTCGAAGCCGTTGATGAAGGTAGGGTTGCCAAAATTGTTGTTCCTGCTGGAACACAAGGCGTTAAAGTAAATGCTTTAATTGTTGTTTTAGCAGAAGAAGGTGAAGATTTAGCTGAAGCTGCAAAAGTTTCAGAAGAAATCTCTTCTTCTACAAGACAAGAACCAGAGGGCGTAAAACAGACAGATTCTCTGAAACAGACGGACTCAAAGGGTACAAAAATGTCTCATGAATCATCAGCTCAGCAATTAATGCAGCAAGATAAAAAGGAAGCGCGTCTTTTTGCCTCTCCCTTAGCGCGGCGATTAGCATCTCAGGAAGGTCTTGATTTATCCCTTATTTCTGGAAGTGGTCCGCATGGGCGTATTATCAAGCGCGATGTAGAAAAAGCTGTAAGTAGTGATATTTCTAAAGTGTCTTATTCATCGCAAATAGGGGAGCTAGTAGCTACAGGTGCTTCTGACAAACAGATACTGAAACTCTTTAAAGAGGATGAATATATCTTCGCACCCCATAATAATATGCGTAAAACAATCGCAATACGTTTGATGGAATCAAAACAGAGAGTTCCACATTTCTATGTAACGGTAGATTGTGAACTTGATGCGCTATTAGCACTGCGTACACAACTGAATGCTGCTGCACCAATGATTAAGAGGCAGGAAGAAACTCAGCCTACTTATAAGCTTTCTGTTAATGATATGGTGATTAAAGCTGTCGCACTTTCTTTGAAAGCTGTTCCTGATGCGAATGTCTCTTGGCTTGAAGACGGAATGCTTCATCATAAACATTGTGATGTTGGGGTTGCTGTTTCTATTCCCAATGGATTAATTACGCCGATTATTCGCCATGCAGAGGAAAAGCCGTTATCACTTATTTCCAAAGAGATGAAGGATTTTGCAAAGCGTGCGCGTGAGGGAAAGTTAAAAATGGAAGAATATCAAGGTGGAACAACAGCTGTATCAAATATGGGGATGTATGGTATAAAAAGTTTTTCGGCTATCCTTAATCCACCGCATGCGACGATTTTTGCGATTGGTGCAGGGGAAGAACGCGCCGTTGTTAAAAATGGTGCATTAGTTGTTGCGACAGTTATGTCAGTTACAATTTCTGCGGATCATCGTGCTGTCGATGGTGCTTTAGCCGCAGAGCTCGCGCGGACTTTTAAGAAGATGATTGAAAATCCATTAGCAATGTTGGTTTGAACTGTTTAACAGTTCTTCACGTAAATTGTGAGAGAGTATGTTAAGAGAATAAAACAAATTTAAGAGTTTGAAGAGCAATGTTATTGCTATTTCTAGTTTGGGTAAAGCATTTACGTGAAGCTTAAAGAAAAAGACATAAGATAATTCTGTGATGTTGTTTTGCAGTCTTAATTTCAAAAAATGCATATCCGTTTTATATATATATCCATGGAGGAATTACTGTGGCAAATCTTTATGATGTAATTGTGATTGGATCAGGTCCAGGCGGATATGTAACCGCAATTCGTGCAGCACAATGTGGTTTTAAGACTGCGATTGTTGAACGTGAACATTTGGGAGGGATCTGTTTAAATTGGGGATGTATTCCAACAAAGGCTCTTCTACGTTCAGCGGAAATGAAACATTTTGCTGAACATGCAAAAAATTATGGATTAAAAATTAATGGTTCAATTGAGGCAAACATCAAAGATGTTGTAGCACGTTCACGACGTGTTTCAGCACGTTTAAATGCTGGTGTTGATTTTTTAATGAAAAAAAACAAAATTGATATTATCTGGGGTGAAGCAAAGCTTACTAAAAAAGCGAAGGGAAGCCATCCTGCGGAAATTATGGTTTCTTCATCCTCCAAACCGATTATGCAACCACAAAATCCAGTCCCTAAAGGGACGTTAGGGGAGGGAACTTATCAAGCAAAGCATATCATTATTGCAACGGGCGCACGTCCTCGTGTCCTTCCTGGTATTGAGCCAGATGGGAAACTCATTTGGACTTATTTTGAAGCTATGATACCGCCAGCAATGCCAAAATCGCTTTTGGTTATAGGGTCTGGGGCTATTGGCATTGAATTTGCCTCTTTTTATTGTGATATGGGAGCTGAGGTAACTGTTGTTGAAATGATGCCCCACATCATGCCTGCTGAAGATATTGAAATTTCAACGTTTGCTCGTAAACAGTTAGAGAAAAAAGGTTTACGCATTCTTCGTCAAGCAAAAGTAACAAAGATTGAAAAATCTTCTGATTCTGTGACTGTACATATTGATATTCAAGGTAAAATAGAGTCAATGACTGTTGACCGATTGATTTCCGCTGTTGGGGTGCAAGGTAATATTGAGAATCTTGGTTTAGAAGCTTTGGGAATAAAAACCGATCGTGGGTGCATTGTAACCGATGAATGGAGCTGGACAGGGGTTGCGGGTATTTATGCTATCGGTGATGTAGCAGGTCCTCCCATGTTGGCACATAAAGCAGAAGAAGAAGGTGTGATATGTATTGAGCATCTTGCAGGTTTGAAGAGTGCTCATCCGCTTGATAAAAGAAAAATTCCAGGGTGTACATATTGTACACCACAGGTTGCCTCTGTAGGGCTTTCAGAAGCTACAGCAAAAGAAGCAGGTTATGATATACGTATTGGTCGTTATTTTTTTGCTGCGAATGGCAAGGCGATTGCTTTGGGTGAAGATCAGGGGTTAGTAAAAACGATTTTTGATAAAAAAACAGGACAGCTTCTTGGGGCCCATATGGTAGGGGCTGAGGTAACAGAATTGATACAGGGTTTTGTTATTGCCATGAATCTTGAAACAACAGAAGAAGAATTAATGCATACTGTCTTTCCACATCCGACTTTATCGGAAATGATGAAAGAAAGTGTATTGGATGCTTATGGTCAAGTTTTAAACGCTTGATGACTGGATTGTATGAAAGATTTTATATTTTTGATTGTTACTTCGTATTTATAAGGCAAAGGCTTAAATGGTTACGGTTGTTGATAGAATTACAAATAGACGTTTGCGTCATCCTGAAAAGGCACATCGTCCTGATACAAGCGTTCAAAAAAAACCAGATTGGATTCGTGTAAAAGCGCCAACATCACCAGTTTATAAGGAAACACATGGTATTGTACGTACGCATAAGTTAGTGACTGTATGTGAAGAGGCTGGTTGCCCTAATATTGGTGAATGTTGGAGCCAGCGGCATGCTAGCTTTATGATTTTAGGTGAAATATGTACGCGTGCTTGTGCTTTTTGTAACGTTGCAACAGGTATTCCACTTGCCGTTGATGATAATGAGCCAGAACGTGTAGCCGATGCTGTTGCACGGATGGAATTAAAACATGTTGTCATTACATCTGTTGATCGTGATGATCTTGCTGATGGTGGTGCTGAGCATTTTGCAAAAGTTATTTATACGATTCGTCAAAAAACTCCTAAAACGACAATTGAAGTTCTGACACCTGATTTTCGTCATAAGGATGGCGCTTTAGAAGTTGTTGTTGCTGCTAAGCCTGATGTTTTTAATCATAACTTAGAAACAGTTCCTTCTAAATATTTGAAGGTTCGTCCAGGGGCACGTTATTTTCATTCAATTCGTTTATTACAACGCGTTAAAGAACTTGATCCAACAATTTTTACAAAATCGGGAATTATGGTTGGCCTTGGGGAGGAGCGAAATGAAATTTTGCAATTGATGGATGATTTGCGCTCTGCTGATGTTGACTTTATGACGATTGGACAATATTTACAGCCTACACGAAAACATCATCCAGTTGTTCGTTTTGTGCCTCCTGAAGAATTTGAGTCTTTTGCCAAGATTGGTAAAGTAAAAGGATTTTTACATATGGCCTCCAATCCTCTGACGCGTTCATCTCATCATGCTGGAGATGATTTTGCTATTTTGCAAAAAGCGCGCGATGAAAAATTTTCCTTACAGAGATAATTATGCCGATTTTTACAATACATCGGCAGATCACCCATAGTGCCAGTGAAATGTTTGATCTGGTTTCAGATATTGAGCGTTATCCTGAATTTTTACCAATGTGTGAGTCTTTAATAGTACGTTCTCGAAAAGAGTATGGGAAAAAAATATTGCTTCTTGCGGATATGACCGTTGGCTATAAGATTATCCGTGAAACTTTTACGACTCAAGTATTTCTTCAGCCGGAAAAAAATCTTATAGAAGTTAAATACATTGATGGTCCATTCAAATATCTTGAAAATCGTTGGACCTTTCATGGTATTGAAAATACCAATGCATGTAATGTAGAGTTTTTTATTGATTATGAATTTAAAAGTAAAACGCTTGGATTAGTGATGGGCTCAATGTTTGATATTGCGTTTCGCAAATTTACCGACGCTTTTGAGAAGCGTGCGCATCAGATTTATGGCTCTACGGTAACATAGTCTATTCTGTTATTTTTTAACAATACGTATTGCTTATAACAGCGTGAAGGTGAAAACCGGTTTCCATCTTTACTATTTGTTTTTAATTCAGCTTTCAAAAGTATACTAAAGGAATATCATTTTAAATGATGAAGATGATGCACAGCTTCACGCTTTTGTTTCTCTCTTTTTTAATGGAGGCACATCCGTTAAACAAAACGTCCAAATAGAACATGCTTGCGTCTACCCATTTCATAATAGCGCACATAACAAATAGTATAGATCCTCGTAAAAGTATATAAAATAAACATCTTTACACTTACGAAGAAGTCAGCCTGCACCATTTATTTGCCATCTCTCAAGATGTTGCGCTAGCTCTTAGCATTTGAGAGAGGTACGAGTATCCCTTTCTTTATTCATTTTATTTATACAGTTTTTTTCTTGTGGCGTGCAAGTGAATAAATTTGATTAATTCAACTTAAAGCTGTGATTCAATAAATCATTTTTTCAAGATGTTGACGATTATAGACTCAATGTGGAATAGAGAGCTTTGAAATTAGTACGGGGAATTCAGTGAAGCAATTCCAGAATCATTTTAAAAACATTTTCAACAGTTGCATGGCGGATAGCATTGCGGTTAAGATGACCAAAGTGCATTTCTTTGTGCAGAGTTTTATGATTTTTGTAAGCAACTGCGCAATGCACAAGTCCTACAGGTTTATCAAGACTTGCTCCTCCTGGACCAGCAATTCCTGTTACAGAGACTGCAATGTCAGCTTGTGAATGTTTTAATCCACCCTCAGCCATTGCAAGAGCAACTTCTTTTGAAACGGCGCCATAGGTTCTTATAAGTTCAGCACAAACGCCAACAAGGCGTGTTTTAGATTCATTTGAATAAACAACAAATCCACAATCGAGAACATCTGACGAGCCTGCAATATTTGTGAGGCTTGCAGCAATGAGTCCTCCTGTACAAGACTCTACAGTTGTTAACAGCAAACCTTTTTGGCGAAAGATATTAAGGACTTCATGTGCTTGTTTTTCACAAAGATATGTCATTGGGGAAGTTCTCCTGAATAAAGAACGCTCGCTGTTGCAAGAGCAGCAATTCCTTCACCGCGACCAATAAATCCAAGCTTTTCATTTGTTGTTGCTTTGATAGAGATTCGATCAGGTGTTATTGAAAGTATCGTCATAAGATTTTCTGTCATGGCATGACGATAGGGACCAATTTTAGGATTTTCAGCAATAATTGTGATATCAACATTGGCGATACGACCACTTGCTTGTTTTAGAATATCAAGAGCATGACGGAGAAAAATTTCTGATGATGCATTTTTCCATTGAGGATCAGAGGGAGGGAAATGTGTGCCAATATCTCCAGCACCTCGTGTAGCGAGCAGGGCATCTGTTAGCGCATGAAGAGCAACATCCGCATCGGAGTGTCCATTTAATTTTTTATGAAAAGGGATTTTTATACCACATAAAATAAGAAAATCACCATCCTCGAAAGAGTGAACATCATAACCATTGCCGGTGCGGATATCAGGAAATATTTGCATTTTCTTTTGGAGATATAAATGTGCGGTATTAAAATCTTCATGCCATGTAATTTTTATGTTGTTAGGATCCCCAGGAACGGTACGCATAGGAATTCCAAACCATTCGGCAATCGCAGAATCGTCAGTGAATTCTTTTTTGCAAGCTTGTTTTGCTTGCTTATGGGCCGCTAAGATATGTTCAAAGGGAAAACACTGTGGAGTTTGTGCACTATAAAGATGGGTACGGGGAATTGTTTCTAAAACATGCTGATTATTTACACGTTTAAGGGTATCAGAGATGGGAAGAACAGGAAGAACACCTTCTTGAGGCGTGATTGTGTTGTGAATGTTATCAAGAAGCTTGTTTTCGATAAAGGGGCGTGCACCATCATGAATATGCACATATTGGAGATTGAATTTTTTGAGTGCCTGAAGTCCATGTAAGGTAGAGATTTGACGTGTATTGCCTCCTTCAACGATAATAAGGCGCTCTTTAAAATCGCCAATAGCTTGTTCACAGATTTGATGATCTTCTGGATGAATAACAAGGATAATTGTTGTGATAGCTGGATGCCGCAAAAAACAATGCACGGTATGATAAATAATCGGCTTTTGTCCTAGAAGCCGATATTGTTTTGGAATTTTATGGGGAGATCCTGCTCTTTCACCACGTCCAGCGGCTAATATTATTGCTGCAATAGAAATAGCTAATCTCCTTATGTTATAATCTTAGTTTGCCTGTTTGTCATTAATTTTAAAATGATTTTGAAAGGATGGTTGTTGTAGATCAGCAAGGGATATCACGGATAATACCTCAAAAAAAGCATTTAATGCTTTTTGAAGTGCGGTATTTAAACCACAAAAATCGATCAAGGGGCAAGTTGGTTCTGCAGTATCGAAACATTCTGCTAGGGAAAAGTTGTCTTCTGTTACTTTCACAACATCAGCGACTGAAATCTCTGCTGCGGGTTTCGCCAACCTAACTCCACCATTGCGTCCACGCACTGTTTGTATAAAACCTGCTTGAACAAGCAGCTGAAGGATTTTAAATAAAAAAAGTTCTGAAACGGCATATGCTTTAGCAATTTCTGGAACACGACTGAGAGTTCCCTGATTATCTGCACAATACATGAGCATTCGAAGAGCATAATTTGTTTGTTTTGTTAATCGCATCTCATTTCCTTCGTAAAGTATCGTCGAACACAGTTTATTTTAAGATATTTTGCAAAATGTAGAAGTTCTTTCTCATTGACTATATTTGCCCTATTTTAAATGTAGTATTAGTATTGTCAATTTTTGCTACAAAAGGTTATATGAGAATAATGGGATAAGGGTATGTAAGCTCATGATGAATATAACATCTGTGACGAATCTTCAAGACATAGATAAAAATACTTATAACGATGAGTTGTATCGTTTAAGTAAGGTATATATTTTTTTAGGGATTACAATTATTGTATTGGCTTTACTTACGGCCTCTGTTTCATTTATTATTCTTATTGGATTAACCCCTGTTGTTCCCAGTAGAACAGTAACCCTTATTCTTATAGGGATTAATAGTTTTTGGGTTTTAGGGCTTATTGTCATCGTTTTTTATGAGATGATTCCGATAATTCGTGCTTGGCGTTCAAGGCGTGCAGGATCGCGTCTTCATGTGCGCCTTATTTCATTGTTTGCACTTGTTGCAACAATGCCGGCTGTTGCTGTAGCTCTTGTATCGGGTCCAGCACTAAATTTGGGACTTGATCGATGGTTTGATACAACAACGCGGCAAATTGTGGGCTCTTCTATTGATTTAGCAAATGCTTATGCAGATGAAATGCTTCAAAATTTAAAAAATTTATCCTACGCGATGGCATTTGCACTTGATAACAAAAAACTCTTAGAACGTAATCCGGCTGAATATAGGATGCAATTGACACGTCATGCTCTAGGACGCAATTTGCGTGGCGCATTTTTGTTAAGTTCTAGCGGAGCTATTTTTATATCGAGTGCTCTTGGTGATGAAGATAAACTGCCAATTCCTCCTTCCAATCTTATTGAACGTGCAACCAGTGCGAGGCCTTTTTCTTTTCAACCAGGCGTGCATGATTATTTTGGTATTATTTTAAAATTTACCAACATTCCAAACACATTTTTATATTTGGTGCGTGACGTTGATAAAGGTGTTTTATCTGCTTTGCGTTTAACAGAAGTCAATACAGATCGTTATCGTGATTTAAACGAAAATCGCCTGCTGACACAAATTGCATTTGGTATGCTTTATTTATGTCTTTTTTTTAGTTTATTCTTATCAGCTATTTGGGCTGCTATTGCTGTCGCTGATCGTTTAGTACGTCCTATTCGTCTTCTCATTAGTGCTGCTGATGATGTTGCTACTGGAAATATGGAAATTTTTGTGCCGGTACGCGCGAAGGATGGAGATATTGGGCAACTATCCAAAACTTTTAATTACATGGTCAGTGAATTGAAAAGTCGGCGCAATGAGTTGATTGCAGTGCGTGATCAAATTGATGAGAGACGGCGTTTTTCTGAAGCAGTGTTATCGGGTGTAACAGCAGGAGTAGCGGGTATAGATGATAATGGTGATATTACAATTATTAATCGATCTATTGAAGCTATGTTTGATATTCGCTCTGAACACGTTGTTGGACAAAGTCTTTTATCTTTAAGTGCTGAAATTTGGCAGGTTTTTCAGTTTGCACGTTCATTGGATCGTAAAAATCATCGTGAGCAGGTTGCTTTAAACGTTGCAGGAAAAGAGCGTGTCTGTAATGTCCAGGTTACGATGGAAGAGGATGATGGACAGGGGCAATCTTGGGTTCTAACAATTGATGATATTACAGACCTTGTTGCAGCGCAACGTACAGCGGCGTGGGCGGATATTGCACGGCGTATTGCACACGAAATAAAAAATCCCCTCACACCCATTCAGTTGTCCGCTGAACGCATTCGTAAACGTTATAACAAAGTTATTACACAAGATAGAGAGGTCTTTGAGCGGTGTATTCAGACAATTATTCGACAGGTTGGAGATATTGGGCGTATGGTTGATGAGTTTTCCTCTTTTGCACGTATGCCCAAACCACAAATGCATATTTTAGATATACGAGAATTGTTGCGTGAAGCATGTTTCTTGATAGAAGTGACACGACATGATATTCATTTTGAGCAAGATTTAGGAAGTCTACCACTTATGGGTGCATTTGATAACCGTCTCATTGTACAAGCTTTTTGCAATGTGATCAAAAATGCGAGCGAATCCATAGATTCAGTTATGCGAGAGGAAAATATTCACGGTCATATTCTTGTCCGTTCTTATCGTCAAGAGGAATGGGTGGTTGTGGATGTTGTTGATAATGGGAAAGGACTTCCTAAAGAGCAAAGACAAAAGTTATTAGAGCCCTATATAACAACGCGGGAAAAAGGAACAGGGCTCGGGTTAGCCATTGTGCGCAAAGTTATTGAAGATCACGGTGGTTCCATGGAGCTTCATGATGCACCGGAGAGTTTTTATGAAGGTCGTGGTGCAATGATTCGTTTGATGTTTCCGGCGGATGGGGGTAAGCAGGGTAGTGTTATACAAGCCATAAATCATAAGATAGGGGAATAGTATGGTATCAGATATCTTGATTGTTGATGATGAAGCAGATATTCGTGAGCTTGTTGCTGGTATTTTAGATGATGAAGGTTATGAAACGCGTGTTGCTTGTAACTCTGATGAAGCATTGGCTCAAATTAGTGAGCGTATTCCAAAGCTCATTTTTTTGGATATTTGGCTACAGGGTAGTCGTCTCGATGGTTTAGCACTGCTTGATGAAATTAAAACGCAATATCCGGCTCTTCCGGTCGTTATGATCTCTGGTCATGGTAATATTGAGACGGCTGTTTCCGCTATAAAACGAGGGGCGTATGATTTCATTGAAAAACCTTTTAAAGCTGATAGACTTGTATTGGTTGCGGAGAGAACACTTGAAAACTCAAATTTAAAACGTGAGCTTTTAGAATTGCGAAAGCGTTCGAACGAGACATTGGAGTTGCTCGGAAAATCGACAGTTGTAAAAAATTTGCGTCAAATCATAGAAAAAGTAGCACCAACCAATAGTCGCGTCATGATAACAGGTCCTTCAGGGGCAGGAAAAGAGACTGTTGCACGAACTATTCATGCGCTCTCAACACGTTCGAATGGGCCATTTGTTACAATAAATGCTGCAACGATTACTCCGGAAAGAATGGAAATAGAGCTGTTTGGTAGTGAAATGGAAGGAAGAGAGCGCAAGATCGGTGCCTTAGAGGAAGCTCATGGCGGTATATTATATCTTGATGAAATTGCTGACATGCCACGTGAGACTCAAGGTAAGATTCTTCGGGTGTTAACGGGGCAGACATTTGAAAGAGTTGGCGGCACAAAACGTGTTAAGGTGGATGTCCGTATTATTTCTTCGACAGCGCAAAATCTTGAAAACCTCATTTCCGATGGGCGCTTTAGAGAAGATCTTTTCCACCGTCTTTCCGTTGTTCCTATTGCTGTTCCGCCTCTTTCAGCGCGTCGTGAAGATATTCCAGAACTTGTACATCATTTTGTAAAAACAATATCACAGCAGGTTGGGATTAAACCGCGTGCAATCAGTGATGATGTGATTGCTATTTTGCAAACGCATGCTTGGCCGGGTAATGTGCGGCAATTACGTAATAATATTGAGCGTCTTCTTATTCTTGTGCGGGATGGTGATGGTCCTATAACAGCGGACTTTCTTCCCAGTGAAGTAAGTGATTCTTTGCCACGTCTTCAAATGGATTCAGATGAAAGTATAATGGATTTGCCTTTACGTGAAGCACGAGAATTGTTTGAAAAGAGATATTTAGTGGCGCAGATTGGGCGTTTGGGTGGAAATATATCACGTACTGCTGAATTTATAGGCATGGAGCGTTCAGCTTTGCATCGTAAACTTAAAGCGCTTGGAGTTTCTTAAAGCGATGCGTGTTATTATTTGCGGAGCAGGACAGGTTGGTTATGGGATAGCAGAGCGTCTTGCTGCTGAAAATCACGATGTTACTGTTATTGATATTGAAACGAGATTAATTGAAAAGATTCGCGATACATTGGATGTGAGAGGTTTTGTTGGTCACGGTTCACGTCCTGAAGTTCTTTTGGCTGCAGATGCAGACAAAGCTGATATGTTGATTGCTGTTACTTTGTTTGATGAAGTCAATATGGTAGCTTGCCAAGTAGCACATTCATTATTTAATGTGCCCACAAAAATTGCTCGTATTCGTTCACAATCTTATTTAGAACCACGTTATAAGACGCTTTTTTCCAGAGAGAATATTCCCATTGATGTGGTTATTTCGCCAGAAGTTGAAGTTGGGGAAATGGTTTTGCGCCGTATTGCTTTACCTGGTGCAATAGATGTTCTTTATTTTTGTAATGATGATGTTGTTGCGTTAGCTTTGGAATGCATGGAAGATTGTCCAGTTATTAATACACCTTTACGTCAATTAACAGAGCTTTTTCCAGATCTTCATACGACGGTTACCGCTATTAAACGTGGTGCGGAATTATTGGTTGCACATTCAGAAACGCAATTACGCGTTGGTGATATAACCTATCTTGTTGTTTCTCGTGAACAGATGCGTCGTGCTGTTGGGCTTTTTGGTCATAAAGAACAAGATGCCCACCGCATGATTATTGCAGGGGGTGGTCATATTGGTCTTTATGTTGCACAGGCTATTGAAAAGCGTTTCCATAAATTAAAATTGAAGATTATAGAATCGCATAGAGAAAGAGCCCTCACAATTGCTGATCAGCTTGAAAAAACAACAGTTTTATACGGTAACGTGTTAGATCCAGTGATTCTTCAAGATGCGGGAATTGATCAGTCCGATTTAATGATTACATTGACCAATCAAGATCAGGTTAATCTCTTAAGCGCCATTATTGCTAAAAGATTGGGCTGCAAAGCCAATATGGTATTGATTAATAATGTTGCCTATCAAGAATTTAGTCGTGCTGTTGGTGTGGATGCATACCTTAATCCCCATAGCGTTACAATATCGAGAATTTTGCAACAAATGCGCCGTGGGCGTATTCGTTCTGTTCATTCAGTTTTTAATGGCCGAGCAGAAATTATTGAAGCTGAAGTGATGCAAACATCTTCATTGGTTGGTAAGTCATTATCAGAGCTCAATTTATCAGATGGTTTGAGAATTGGTGCAATTTATCGCAATAAGACAATAATACAGCTTTCGGCAGATACACGCATTTTGTCTGGTGATAGAATAGTGATTTTTGCTCTTGCTGATAGGGTTCGTGATGTTGAACAACTCTTTCGCGTAAGTTTAGAATATTTTTGATATATCATCTATGGATATTTGTACTTTTTGGTATAGTGGACAATTAAGATTGGTGGATAGGCTTTGTTTGTCCTCAATGGTTAAAACTGGACAGCGCATTAAGCTTTTTAGTTATGATAAAAAAATAGATAATCTCCCTGCTGGTGTTGAGTTGCATGAAGCCGAATCAATTTTACCACGCTCAGCAATTTATCGCCTTGATCCCGATTTTTCTGATGATAAACCAGGGTGTACAATTGTTCAGTTCTCGGATTTTTTTCGTGTTATGCTGATGAAATATCAACAAGGTGTTTGGTTAGATACAGATGTTTACCTTGTTAAACAATTTCATCCAGATGCGGATAAGGTTTGGTTGGCAAGAGAAAATAATACAAGAGTAGGTGTTTCTGCACTTTATTTTCCGCCTAATAACCCTATTATAAAAGTATTTGAAGATTATTGGGCAGGCACAGAAATTATTCCTCATTGGCTTGGGTTTAAGCGTCGTATTTGGAGACCGTTCTGGTTAAAGAGGAAAAAAATGCCGATTTTGCCGGGAAGTCTTGGCGTTACGATATTTGGCAATGATGGTATTTCGCGATTAGCAAAACGATATGGTTTTTTTCATGAAGCAAAGGAAAAGGAAACTTTTTATTATTGGACTGGGCGAAACGCTGAACGTATTTTTGAACCAGCTTTTGGCGTAAAGCCGCTTACAGATTCACGCTTGATAGGCTTTCATATTCACAGAAAGACAAAGACCACGAAAAGACCTCAGGAAGGAAGTTTTTACCATTGGGCGGTATCTCGCATTCCTGATGTTCATCATTTGTTTAGGTAGAGTTATTATTGCTATTTTAACTATTGAGATTTTAATCTATCTTAAACAGCTCTTGATTGTAGCTTGCACAAGAGAGTAATGTTAACATATGGATAAAAACATTGAATGTGTAAAGAGCGGTTGTTATATGAACGGAAAGTGAAAATATGAGTGATCCAATGAAAACAGCATTAAGCCTTGTTCCTATGGTTATTGAACAAACCAATCGTGGTGAACGGGCCTATGATATTTTTTCCCGTCTTTTAAAGGAGCGGATTATTTTTATTAATGGCCCTGTTGAAGATGGTATGGCAATGCTTGTTTGTGCACAATTGCTTTTCTTGGAAGCGGAAAATCCTAAAAAAGAAATTAGTCTTTATATTAATTCTCCAGGTGGTGTCGTAACATCTGGTATGGCTATTTATGATACTATGCAGTTTATTCGCCCTCCTGTTTCTACGCTTTGCATGGGGCAAGCGGCATCTATGGGATCTTTATTGTTAACAGCTGGAGCAAAAGGTCATCGTTTTACATTGCCAAACGCACGTATTATGGTGCATCAACCATCTGGTGGTTTTCAAGGTCAAGCTTCAGATATTGAGCGACATGCGCAAGATATTATAAAGATGAAACGGCGTTTAAATGAAATTTATGTTCAACATACAGGTCAAGATTATGAAATTATTGAGAAAACTCTCGATCGCGATCATTTTATGACAGCAGAAGAAGCCAAGGCGTTTGGCTTAGTTGATGATGTTATACAATATCGCGCAGAAACTGAAAAAGAAGAAAAAGATTAAGAATTTTTATAGAAAAAACAGCTACTTTAAATCACAGAGTTTTATAAAAAATATCGCAAAATAAGAGAAACACCTAAAAATATTGAGACATGCATGGTTTTCTATATGTCTTTTAGTTTTCATGATGAAAAGCTTCCTTTGAAAAGGAAAAGTATTCATATATCGTGGTGAAAGGAAAGAAAAATGAGCAAAATTAGCAATAGCGGGAACGAATCAAAAAATACTCTCTATTGCTCGTTCTGCGGCAAGAGTCAGCATGAGGTGCGTAAGCTCATTGCGGGGCCTACTGTATTTATCTGTGATGAGTGTGTAGAGCTTTGCATGGATATTATTCGGGAAGAAAATAAGTCTTCTGGGGTTAAGGTGCGTGATGGTGTTCCTACGCCACAGGAAATTATAACAGTTCTTGATGATTATGTTATTGGTCAGCAGCATGCAAAGCGTGTTCTTTCTGTTGCTGTTCATAATCATTATAAAAGGTTGGCGCATCAGTCTAAAAGCAATGATATTGAGTTGGCTAAATCAAATATTCTTCTTGTTGGTCCAACAGGCTGTGGTAAAACTTATCTTGCACAAACATTAGCACGTATTATTGATGTGCCTTTTACGATGGCGGATGCGACCACTTTGACTGAAGCAGGTTATGTGGGTGAAGATGTTGAAAATATTATTCTTAAGCTTCTTCAAGCAGCAGATTATAATGTTGAACGTGCGCAGCGTGGTATTGTTTATATTGATGAGGTTGATAAGATTTCTCGTAAAGCAGACAATCCTTCTATTACAAGAGATGTTTCGGGGGAAGGAGTTCAGCAAGCGTTATTAAAAATTATGGAAGGAACGATTGCTTCTGTTCCTCCTCAAGGTGGACGTAAGCATCCACAACAAGAGTTTCTACAAGTTGATACAACAAACATCTTATTTATTTGTGGAGGTGCTTTTGCTGGTTTGGAACGGATTATTTCAGGGCGTGGTGAAAAAACTTCCATTGGTTTTTCTGCGACCGTTAAGGCTCCTGATGAGCGTTGTGTTGGTGAAATTTTTCGTGATTTAGAGCCTGAAGATCTTATTAAATTTGGTTTAATACCAGAATTTATTGGGCGCCTTCCTATAGTCGCTACCTTAGAGGATTTAGATGTTAACGCCCTCATGCAAATTTTATCACAACCTAAAAATGCTTTAGTAAAGCAATATCAGCGTCTTTTTGAAATGGAGAATGTTGAGTTAGCATTTCATGAGGATGCTTTACGTGTTATTGCGAAGAAAGCAATTGAACGTAAAACTGGTGCTCGTGGTTTACGTTCTATTATGGAGAAGATCCTTCTTGAGACGATGTTTGAGCTACCGGCTCTTGAAGGCGTTCAAAAAGTGGTTATTTCGAGTGATGTCGTTGATGGGAAAGCGCGTCCTCTTTACATTTACTCAGAACGTGCAGAAGATAAAGAAAATGTATCAGCATGACATTGTGCGATGTACAATATAAAAGGTGGTAATGAACGGTATTTGATTTGTGTTTCTAATAATATCATTATAATGCTTGATTTATGTATTAGTAATTACCACTTCATGTATTGTGAAGAGCTGAGGTTTTCTAAAGGTGGGCTGGTTGTTATAGATAGCTCATAGGCTCCAGAAAGGAGAGTTATGCAATATATTGATGAAAAGACAGATGAAATAAGAGATGGGGTTTATGCTATTTTACCTCTTCGTGATATTGTTGTCTTCCCCCATATGATTGTTCCACTTTTTGTGGGCCGCGAAAAATCAATTCGTGCTCTTGAAGAAACGATGGCGGTTGACAAGCAAATACTATTGGTGACACAAAAAAATGCTTCTGATGACGATCCAAAATCAGAGGATATTTATCATATTGGTACATTTGCTAATATCCTTCAACTTTTAAAGCTTCCTGATGGTACTGTAAAGGTTCTGGTTGAAGGAACTGCACGTGCAAAAATTAGTCAATTTGCTTTAAGTGAAGGTTATCATCAGGCATATGCGACTGTTACAGAAGAATCTAGAGAGAGGGATGTTGAGATTGAAGCTCTTTCAAGGTCAGTGATTGCTTATTTTGAAAACTATGTAAAGCTTAATAAAAAAATCTCTCCTGAAGTTGTTAATGCGATTGGTCAGATTGACAATCCTTCTAAGCTTGCCGATACGATTGCTTCTCATTTGATGATTAAACTTGCAGAAAAACAGGAAATATTAGAGCTCTTACCTGTACGAGCCCGTCTTGAACGTGTTCTGTCCTTCATGGAAGGAGAAATTTCTGTTTTGCAGGTTGAGAAGCGTATTCGTTCGCATGTTAAACGGCAAATGGAAAAAAACCAACGAGAATATTATCTCAATGAGCAGATGAAGGCTATTCAAAAAGAGTTAGGAGCAGGTGATGATAGCCGAGATGAACTCTCTGAATTAGAAGAACGTATCAAGAATACAAAACTATCCAAGGAAGCACAGGAAAAAGCTGGGGCAGAATTGAGAAAATTACGGAATATGTCTCCTATGTCTGCAGAAGCGACAGTTGTACGTAACTATCTTGATTGGTTATTAGCAATGCCTTGGGGTAAAAAATCTAAGATTAAAAACAATTTAGATTTTGCTGAAAAGGTCATGAATAATGAACATTTCGGTCTTGATAAAGTTAAGGAGCGAATTATTGAATATTTGGCCGTGCAAAGTCGCGCGTCAAAGATAAAAGGTCCCATTATTTGTTTGTTAGGTCCTCCTGGTGTAGGGAAAACATCATTAGCGCGCTCTATTGCAAAGGCGACGGGGCGTGAGTATGTTCGTATTTCATTGGGAGGTGTGCGGGATGAAGCAGAAATTCGCGGACATCGCCGAACATATATTGGTTCGATGCCTGGAAAAATTATCCAGTCTATGAAAAAAGCAAAAAAATCTAATCCGCTTTTCTTGCTTGATGAAATTGATAAAATGGGACAAGATTTTCGTGGAGATCCTTCATCCGCTTTATTAGAAGTTCTTGATCCTGAACAAAACGGTACATTCATTGATCACTATTTGGAAGTTGAATATGATCTTTCTGATGTCATGTTTATCACAACTGCCAATACGCTTAATATTCCAGGTCCGTTAATGGATCGTATGGAAATTATTCGTATTGCTGGTTATACTGAATGTGAGAAAATGGAAATTGTTAAGCAGCATCTTTTACCAAAGGCACTCAAAGATCACTGTTTGTCTAAAAAAGAACTTAGTATTTCTGATGGAGCACTAAGGTCAATTATTCAGTTTTATACACGTGAGGCAGGCGTTCGTAATCTTGAGCGTGAACTCATGAAAATTTCCCGCAAATCCGTTACAAAAATTCTCAAAACGCATCAAAAATCTGTAAAAGTTACAGAAAGTAATATTCATGATTTCTTGGGTGTTAAACGTTATCATTACAATCAGATTGAAGGAGAAAATCAAATTGGTGTTGTGACAGGCCTTGCGTGGACAGAAGTCGGTGGAGAGTTATTGACCATTGAAGGAGTTATGATGCCCGGCAAAGGTAAGATGACTGTAACTGGAAATTTGCGTGATATTATGAAAGAGTCCATTTCAGCGGCAGCATCTTATGTACGTTCTCGTGCTGTTGATTTTGGTATTGAACCTCCGCTTTTTGAAAAACGCGATATCCATGTTCATGTTCCAGAGGGTGCGACGCCAAAAGATGGCCCATCTGCTGGGATTGCAATGGTGACAGCAATTGTTTCGGTCCTTACAGGAGTAGCTGTACATAAAGATATTGCAATGACTGGTGAAATTACTTTACGTGGACGCGTTTTACCAATTGGTGGATTAAAAGAAAAACTCCTAGCAGCTCTTCGAGGAGGGATAAAAAAAGTACTTATTCCTGAAGAAAACGCAAAAGATTTGGTTGATATTCCTGATGATGTCAAAAATAATATGGAGATTATTCCGGTAAATCATGTGAGTGAAGTTTTGAAACACGCCTTGGTTCGTTTTCCAGACACTATTGAATGGAAAGAACCTTCTACGGTGGCTGTCCCAATCCGGTCAGAGAGCAGTGATAGTGAAGGAATACAGATTGCACACTGATTCACTTATTTCATTTATAACGGCATTTTTTAGGTGGCAGAAGGCGTTGTTGAGGTTATTATTCTTTTTTTTTATTGGAAAAAGTGAAAAATTCCGTGAATAACTGTGATTATTACTAAAAAAACAATGTTTTGGATAAAAATAAGACTTCTGTTTGCTGTACTTTTCAATAAACTGACCAATAACATGATTAAGTCATGTTGTCAGGTAATATAGGGAAAGGAAATATTTTATGAATAAAAGTGAATTGGTTAGCTCCGTTGCTGAAAAGGCAGGTGTTTCGAAAGCGCAAGCTGGTGCTGTTGTTGATGCTTTTATGGCTTCTGTAACAGAAGCTTTGGCTTCAGGGGGAGATGTTCGTCTTCCTGGTTTTGGCTCTTTTGAAGTTTCTCATCGTGCTGCAACAAAGGGGCGTAATCCTTCAACTGGTGCTGAAATCGATATTCCAGCACGTTCTGTACCCAAATTTTCTGCAGGAAAAAGCCTTAAAGAGGCAGTTAATAAAAAATAATTTAAGCGGCATTAAAAAAACCCGATTTATTTATAAGCGGGTTTTTTTTTACACATGTATTATGCGCGTTTTCATATAAAACTTTGAGATCTTTGCAGTATTTTTTATTTTCATGTATTGCTGGTATTTTTGAAAATGATTTTAAGTGTTGTATAAAATACTGTCAGCTTAAAATATATTGTTTTTAGCCTTTTCAGTAAAATATTGCAGTGTATTAATGCAGTACGGGTATGGCTTATAAAATGTAATGTTAACTTGTATTACACTGAAGTGTTACGGTATTTATTTCAAAACAAGGTCCGTAAATAGTATGAGGCAAAAAATTCTGTAAAGTCTATAAAAGTTTATTATATACCGCCATTTGCGCTTAATAAAAGCGCATGTTGGTGCTGTCGTACTATTTTTCTCAGTTTCTATAATATTGCGACCAGCCCTCAATATCTGAGACGAGTGCATAAGGGATGGTTTTGTTCTTTTACTTATACGCCAACCTTGCTTGTAACGCACCAAGAGGATAATTTTTATTGATTTATTATAAGAGAGTCTGAAATGAAAGGATTTTATGATATTCAGACTTCGCTTTCAATATTGTAAATTTTCTTGGCATTTGAGAGGAAAGGGATAGATCCACCTCTATCCTACAAATATTTTTCTATATCTTTATTTCACTTGTGATATGCAAGCATTTTTTCTTCATCACACAAGAGTTAAAATGAGAGAAGATCACAAATTTTGAGGGAGAAAGTTAAAAAACAGAAAAATCAATCTTATAAAATAATGTATATTACGTAATATAAAATCTATCAATAGAGATAATATAGCATTGCTTATGTATTTTCCATCTATTAAAGTCTTTATTATTCATAATATATTTATATGATTATTTTATTTTTAGTCATTAAATCATATTAAATTGTTGATAGCGGTGAAGGTTTTTATAGCCAAAAGTTATTTTACAGCACCTACATAATTGAATAAATGATGAAACATAGGGTAGTATTTATTGATTGGGGGAGACAGTCTTTAAAAGGCTTTAGAATGATTTGTTCACGAGAGTCATAAAGATTTATTCAGTAGGTGAGAGGCAAATCGTGTGTTTTTTATAAACAGGAACTCTTTGATTCTTTATCTGCTAACCACTGAGTACAATCATTGAGAGCTCTCGCTGTTATGGCTTGTTTTTTTACTAATTTTTTTTCTTTACTTGGTAAGCGTTTTCCTGAATGTTTAATAGAAGCAATAGGGGGGAAGAGTCCGAAATTGATATTCATTGGCTGAAAGGACTGTGTTTCTGCTTTTTCATCTATGATGTGTCCCCCCGTAATATGACTCAAAAGGGCTCCGAATGCTGTAGTTTGTGGGGGTAGGCAAGGAGAAACATGATGATATTCGGCAGCAGCAAAACGTCCAGCAAGAAGCCCTATTGCCGCTGATTCTACATAACCTTCACATCCGGTAATTTGCCCTGCAAAGCGTAGTTGTTTTTTTTGTTTTAAACGAAGGGTTTGATCAAGAATAATTGGCGAGTTGAGGTAGGTATTACGGTGAAGACCACCAAGACGCGCAAACTCTGCTTTTTCAAGACCGGGAATCATTCTAAAAATGCGAATTTGTTCACCATATTTCAGTTTTGTTTGAAAGCCGACCATATT
This sequence comes from Bartonella sp. MR30HLJHH, assembly GCF_042194195.1. Lineage (NCBI taxonomy): Bacteria > Pseudomonadati > Pseudomonadota > Alphaproteobacteria > Hyphomicrobiales > Bartonellaceae > Bartonella > Bartonella sp. MR30HLJHH. The sequence goes on from NZ_JBHIMO010000003.1 coordinate 240,679, forward strand.
GTAAAGCGTTCCAAGTTTATTATCTTGGCGTAATTGAACGACAGCATAGGGTTTAACTGTAGGGTTATGGGCATTGGTTAAGCCCATAGGTTTCATAGGACCGTGTCTTAACGTTTCAAGTCCGCGCTCAGCCATAATTTCAATGGGGAGGCATCCATCAAAATAGGGCGTTTTTTCAAAGTCACGAAACTCTGTTTTTTCAGCATTTTTTAATGCTTCAACGAATGTTTTATATTGTTCTTTGTTGAGGGGACAATTAAGATAATCTTTTCCCGTTCCCTCAGGACCAATTTTATCATAGCGAGACTGATACCAACAAATGTTGATATCAATACTATCGGTATGGATAATAGGTGCAATCGCGTCAAAAAAAGAAAGAGCTTTTATACCGGTTATTGCTTGTAATTCTTGAGCAAGTGCAGGTGATGTAAGGGGACCCGTTGCAATGACAACATGTTTCCAAGCTTTAGGAATTTCTTGAACTTCTTCACGTTTGATTGTTATAAGAGGATGGTTTTCGATTGCTATCGTAACGGTTTTTGAAAATCCATCACGGTCAACAGCAAGGGCACTACCTGCGGGAACTTTGTTGGCATCAGCAGCTTTCATAATTAATGATTTCGCTAATCGCATTTCAGCATGTAAAAGCCCTACAGCATTTGTTAATGAATCATCGCAACGAAATGAATTTGAACAAACTAGTTCTGCTAATTTATCGGTTTTATGGGCATCTGATTTTTTTTCGGGTCGCATTTCATGCAAAACAACAGGAATTCCTGATTGAGCGATTTGCCAGCTTGCTTCACACCCCGCAAGACCGCCACCGATGATATGAATTGGGATATCGAATGTCTTTAACATAATTGACTTTTAGCGTAAGCAGTTATTTATGAAAAGCATAGATTTTGTTTTTTTAAATATATTTGTTTGCTTTTTTCCCGTAATTAATGGTATAGAGACGCCGCTTGTATAAGGTTATTAGCTTGTAAGTTTGAGCGGATGTGGCGAAATTGGTAGACGCACCAGATTTAGGTTCTGGCGGGAGACCGTGGGGGTTCGAGTCCCTCCATCCGCACCAAAGCAATCCCTTAAGTGCTACGGATTTCTACGTGTCTGAAATTCCGCTTCATGGTAAATGTAACACTCGAAGTGTTAGAATGTAATGATTATTAGAGTGGGTTTATCCCTCTCCTTAGGAAAATGAAGGTGTTTAATGCAGGTTACCGAGACGCTTAATGAAGGACTGAAGCGCGAAATTAAGATCGTGGTTCCAGCGAAAGATTTAGAAGAAAAGCTGAATGAAAGATTGGATGATACCAAGGGAAAAATCAAGCTTAATGGTTTTCGTCCCGGTAAAGTGCCTAGTGGGCATTTACGAAAAATGTATGGTAAATCCTTTATGGCGGAGATTCTCAATGAAATACTTAGTGATGCACCCCAGTCTATTTTAGCAGATCGCAATGAACGTGCAGCGATGCAGCCAAAAATTGATATAGATGAAGATGAAAAAATTCTAGATGGCAAAGCTGATTTTACTTTTAGTTTAAAGTATGAAGTTTTACCAAAAATTGAAATTAAAGATTTTGAACATATTAAGGTTATCCGTGAAATTGCAACTATTCCTGAACAGGATATTGATAATCAAATCAATCGCGTCCTTTCTTCTACGCGTAATTATTCCCTAAAAGAGGGGGCTTCTGAAGAAGGTGATCGTATTACCATAGATTATCAAGGTAAGCTTGAAGGCGTTCCATTTGAAGGTGGGGCAGATAGTGATGCACAACTGATTCTTGGGTCAAAACAATTTATTCCTGGTTTTGAAGAGCAATTGGTTGGTGTGAAAGCTGGGGATGCAAAAACGATTTTTGTTAAATTTCCTGATAATTACAGTGCGGCACATTTGGCGGGACGGGAAGCAGAGTTTGACATTACTGTCAAAGCTGTCTTTAAGCCAGATGAATTAAAAATTGATGATGAAGCAGCACAAAAAGTTGGTTTAGAGTCTCTAGATCGCTTACGTGAGGTCATTCGTGGGCAGATGGAAAGCCAATATGGTTCAGTGACACGTCAAAAAGTTAAGCGTCAAATTCTTGATGCTTTAGATGCTGATTATAATTTTGAGATTCCTGAAGAACTTTTAGAGATTGAGTTTAACAATATATGGGCTCAGGTTAATGATGATTTGAAAAAGGCTGAGCGCAGTTTTGAAGATGAAGGTATTACAGAAGAAAAGGCACGGGAGGAATATCGTGTCCTTGCGCAACGTCGTGTTCGTCTTGGTTTGGTGCTTTCTGAAATTGGAATGAAGGTTGGTGTTAAAGTTAGTGAGGATGAGCTAAAAGCAGCCGTTTTTGATCAGGTTCGCCAGTATCCTGGACAAGAGAAAGAGATTATGGATTTTTTCCGCAGGACTCCGGAAGCTGTTGAAAATTTACGTGCTCCAATTTTTGAAGAAAAGGTCATTGATCATTTATTAGCACAGATAAAAGTGACAGATAAAGAAGTGACGGTTGAAGAGTTGATGAAAGAATATGACGAATCAGATGTCCCTGAAGAAAAGCCGGCAAAGAAAAAGTCTGCAGTGAAAGAAACGTCTACAGAGAAAACATCAGCTAAGAAAAAGGCTCCTAAAAAAGCTTAATATTTATACAAACAGAAAAAGCCCGATAGAATCGGGCTTTTTGTAAGATTTATATCCTAGGATTGCACTGAGAGAATGGTTTTAGATAAGCCATGAGTATATTTTAAAATATTGGTAGTGGATTGGCAATGAGCATCATTGATACGCGTACTCCTGATTCGAAGCGTTTTATTTCTGGAGTTACAGGTGATTGGGAAGTCATCATTGGCATGGAAGTTCATGCGCAAATCATATCAAATTCGAAACTTTTTTCAGGGGCATCAACCAAATTTGGTGCAGAGCCGAACAATCATGTATCACTTATTGATGCAGCCATGCCAGGTATGTTGCCTGTTCTTAATCAAGAATGTGTTCGTCAAGCAGTTCGAACGGGGTTAGGATTAAAGGCGCATATTAATTTAAAATCTGTTTTTGATCGCAAAAACTATTTTTATCCAGATTTACCACAGGGGTATCAAATTTCTCAATTTCGTTATCCCATTGTGGGAGAGGGAAAGATTATCATATCTGTTGGTCCAGATTCGAATGGCCAATTTGAGGATATTGAAGTGGGAATTGAGAGGTTGCATCTTGAACAGGATGCTGGAAAATCGATGCACGATCAACATCCAACGATGTCTTTTGTAGATCTTAATCGTTCTGGTGTTGCTCTTATGGAAATTGTTTCCAAACCTGATATGCGCTCATCAGATGAAGCCAAAGCCTATATAACAAAATTGCGTACGATTGTTCGTTATTTGGGCACTTGCGATGGCAATATGGATGAAGGTTCTATGCGTGCAGATGTCAATGTATCTGTTCGTCGTCCTGGTAAAAATTTTGGAACGCGCTGTGAAATTAAAAACGTTAATTCTATTCGCTTTATTGGTCAAGCAATTGAGTATGAAGCGCGTCGTCAGATCGCAATTTTAGAAGATGGTGGTGTCATAGATCAAGAAACTCGGCTTTTTGACGCCGCTAAGGGTGAAACACGCTCTATGCGTTCAAAGGAAGAAGCGCATGATTATCGTTATTTTCCTGATCCTGATCTTTTACCATTAGAATTTGATCAAGCATTTGTGGATGCTTTGGCAGCAGACTTACCAGAATTGCCTGACGCTATAAAAGCACGTTTTGTTAAGGAAATGGGATTGACAGTGTATGATGCTTCCATTCTTGTGACAGAAAAGGCTATTGCTGATTATTTTGAAGAAGTAGCGCGTGGGCGTGATGGAAAAATAGTTGCCAATTGGGTGATTAATGACCTTTTAGGGGCTTTAAATAAAGATAATCGTGAGATTGAAGAGTCGCCAGTATCGCCAAATCAATTGGGAAGCATTATTGATCTCATAAAAGAAGGAGTTATTTCTGGAAAAATTGCCAAAGATCTTTTTGAGATTATTTGGAATGAGGGGGGAGATGCACGCCAAATTGTAGAAGAGCGAAATATGAAGCAGGTAACGGATACAAAGGCTATTGAAAGAGCTGTTGATGAGATCATTGCCAATAATTCTGATAAAGTTGCGCAAGCAAAGCACAAACCTGCTTTAGCCGGGTGGTTTGTTGGACAGGTAATGAAAGCAACAGGTGGTAAGGCAAATCCCCAAGCTGTTAATAAATTGGTTAAGATGAAACTTCGCATAGATTAAATTTTATGGGGTGGAGAAGAAGCCATACATATGATATCTTCTTGAAATTAAGGGATAGCACGTTATCCTATCAATCGGAATTGTAGCTGAAATTACTAGTAACTTTTTCGGTAATTTCAATCGTTAGCAATTTTATTCCAACGATTAATTTCATGAGCGCAGTAAATGAATGGAATAGCAGATGGCTCGTTTTTTTAAGCAAATCTTTACATGGTGGAATGGCAATACCATTGGTACGCGTTTTTTCACATGGCGCAAAGGTAAGCGGATAGGGGAAGATCAATTTGGAAATATATATTATGAAGGAGGACTTCATAAGGATGGTTATCCGCACCGTTGGGTTATCTATAAAGACTATTCTGAGGCCTCTACTATTCCACCAGGTTGGCACGGCTGGATTCATCATCGCTGTGAGTGTCCACCAACACAGGAGGATTATCATCCTTATGAATGGGAAAAGCCTCATGTCGCAAATATGACAGGGACAAGTGAGGACTATCGACCAAAGGGAGCTATCACCTCCAATGGAGAGCGTTCTTGTGTGCATGAAGATTATGATGCGTGGTCACCTAAAAAATAAAATTTTTAATGTGCGCGTGTGTTTTTGTCTTATTTGACTCTATGTTATGAAAAGAGTTATTTTTAAAGGTGCGATTGATTTTGATATGATGAGATTTTTTTTATTGTTAGGGGTGAGGCATTTTATATATATTTTTTTTATGGGAATTTTAGTGTTTTTATCCTTAAATAGTGGAGTGCGGGCTGAACGTATTAGCAATGGAGTTGCTGTTTTTGCAGGTCTTGACAAAATCACGGGGCGGACCACACGTTTTGAAGTTACTCTTGGTAAAATTTATCAGTACGGTGCATTACAGGTAACGCCACGTGCGTGTTATACGAGCTCTAAAGGTGAAGCAACGCGTACAACTGGTTTTGTTGAAGTCAATGAAGTGACATTAGATAAAAAAATACGGCGTATTTTTACAGGATGGATGTTTGCAGATAGTCCTGGTTTGAACGCTGTTGAGCATCCTATTTATGATGTGTGGTTAAAGGATTGCAAGCAGAATTCTCAAGATCTTCCTCTTCAATGATTAGTGTGTTATCTATTTATAATACATTGGTTTATAATGGTCCTTTATTATTTTACAACTTAATAAGAGGTTCAAATTCCTATGATTGCCTCATTTAAAGTTTTTTTATATTGAATTAATCCAAATTATTCTCTTGCGCATTGCAAGTAGCGGATGTGTAGATAAGAATCTCTAATATAAGGAATAAAAATTTCCTTCATGAACTGTTTAAATTCAAAGATGCATCATTAAAATCAACATATTTTTCAGTGTTTCATAGGAAACAGTTCTTGAATTATATTTGTTAGAGGTTGAAATGAAAGGCTTGTTTATATTTGTTAAAGAGATGAACTGAAGATTTTGCATTTATGAAGGAAACAGACTATCAAGTGAGTAATTCATCATGAAACACCAATGAGTATATCTAGAGAACGCTGTGTTGGTAGTTTTTTTCTCATAGAGATGTCGTCTTTCATTAAAAGAGTAGAAGTAATACAAGCTATATTAATGGAAAAATTAAGATTTAAGATTATTTAAAGTTTCTCAATCGAAGTATATTTTGGTTAAAAAATGCAATGATCAGTATATTTCTAGTAAAAAACAATTTTTATATATTTTTATTATACACCACCTCATAAGTGAGTTTGTCTATTCGTAAGTTCTTGTATATTACTTGATAACTTTACATTTTAATAAGCAGGATACCGCTAAGTTTGTAAATCATATTCTTGATATCCATGCTTTTTTAAATCTTTTGTATAAAATACACGTGTTTTCATGTAGAGCTATTGAAAATTTAAAAAGGGGCTTCGAAGAGGCGTTGAAAAGATTCTGCATCACTGGGAGTGGTATATTTATTTTGTATAAAGAATAACCCATTCTCTAAAGAATACGAGATTTTATAAAATGAAAGTTTCTAGTCACCAACATAATGATATTTCTCGATTACCGAAACAACCTAAAGAACCCTTGTTGAATGTTCCATTTATTATAGTTGTTTTGATAGCTTTTTGTTTTTGTCTTTATTGCATTTCTCAGTATTTTTTTTCTCATCAGGTTTATACTAAAAGTCTTGAATTTTTTTCATTTATACCAGCATTGTTTAAGAGGGATCCTGTAGCACTCTGTTATACCATGGTGAGTTATTCATTTATGCATAGTAGTTTTAAACATGTTGCTCTTAATATGGTTTGGCTTTTGATTTTTGGCTCTCCTTTAGCAAGGCATTTTGGTGCTTTACGTTTTTTAATTTTTTGGGTGTTAACGGCAGTTATTTCTGTTTTGACTTATTTTACATTTCATCAAGAAAGTATCATACCACTTATTGGGGCGTCAGGTGCCGTATCTGGAATGATGGGAGCTATTGCACGTTACGGTTTTCTTAGCGGCTATCTAGGTGTCAATGCACAGAACGAACAACTTTTTGGACCTTTATTGTCCATTAAAAAAGCTCTGTGTTCTAAGGAGGTGCTTGTTTATATGAGTGTATGGCTGATGACTGATTCTATTGTAGGTATTTCTTCTATTTTGTTTGAAGAAAAAGGTATCTCAATAGCATGGGAAGCTCATATTGGCGGTTTTTTTGCGGGTTTTTTGTTGGTTGGTTTTTTTGATGTTTCACAAAAAAATTAAAAACTAGAATCTAAGATATTTATGTGCCACATAAAGTGCTATTGTTGCTGCATTTGAAACATTTAATGATTTTATATTTCCAGGCATATCAAGGCGTGTTAAAGCACAAACGGTTTCACGTGTTTTTTTACGTAAACCTTTACCTTCTGCTCCTAAAACAAGAGCAATTTTATTCCCTGTTAATGCTGTTTCTAGAGGTTGATCACCTTCTGAATCGAGACCAAAGCTTGTAAAACCTGTTTGATGAAGTTCTTGAAGAGCTTCAGCGAGGTTTCGTACGGTAATATAATGAATCATTTCCAGAGCTCCAGATGCCGCTTTCGCAAGAACACCGCTTTCGTGGGGAGAGTGACGGCAAGTTGTAATAAGCGCTTTAGCTTTCAATGCAACTGCAGAGCGCATAATAGCGCCAACATTATGCGGATCGGTAATTTGATCCATGACAATGACCAGATCAGTATTGGTTAGTTCCGAAAGCTTGCATGGTTTGAGGGGTAAAGTTTCCAAAACAATACCTTGATGAACAGCCTCACTTCCAACAAGCGAATCAAGATATTTGGGGGTGCATAATGTAACAGAGCAAGGATAATCTGATTCGGATATATTTAATCGTTTTAAGGCATTTTGTGTAACGTAAAGACATTTTAAAATTCTTTTTGGGTTTTTTAAAGCAGCCTGAACAGAATGAATGCCATAAAGATGGATGATCCCTTGCTGTAAAGAAGCAGCGTTCTTCTTTAGGTGTGTAAAAGATCGAGAAGGAGAGCCTTTTGTATCGCGATATCGGCGACGTAAACGAGCATAATGAGAATTTTGTGATGTTTTTTCTTTCATAGCTTCTTTATAGCGTGTTAATAAGAAAAATAGAGAGAAAAAATCTATGATTTAAAGTTATGAGCAGGAAATTTGTACAGAATTGTATTTATTCTGTTGACAGATACAATAGTAATCGTCATAACCACTTCGCAATCAGATTGAATTGAATGGGTATTCAAGATGGTTGTCGTGATGTCTCATTGCGCGACTTTACCGGTGTAATGGAGGGGTGCCCGAGTGGTTAAAGGGGGCGGACTGTAAATCCGTTGCGTATGCTACGTTGGTTCGAATCCAACCCCCTCCACCATTCATCGAAGGAGAGTTAGTATGTGGGTCATGCGGGTATAGCTCAATGGTAGAGCAGCAGCCTTCCAAGCTGAATATGCGGGTTCGATTCCCGCTACCCGCTCCAAATGGTTGTTGGTGAGTGGGCAAATAGGTATGATGGAGGATATTCCATTTATAGATTGGGTAGGGTTTTCCGTCTAAGAGTCGTGGTGATTGAGCTGGTTACAGCTTAGTCGAATTGAGTTTTGCAGGACTGTCCCTAGGTGCTAACAAGAATAGGGAATAAAACAAGAGATTAATAGCGATGGCGAAGAGCAAGTTTGAACGAACAAAACCGCATGTTAATATTGGTACGATTGGTCACGTTGATCATGGGAAGA